>CAYUWJ010000041.1:0-8822 GCA_964448315.1 uncultured Sphingomonas sp.
GGTCGAGGTTGTCGAGCACGATCAGCTGTCCGTTCATCGCCTTGGCCGACAGCGCCATCTTCAGGCCGAGCACCCGAACCTTCTTGTTGAGGCTGGCGCTGAACACCCGGGCGCGCGGGCCGTGCGCCTTGCCGCCGCCGACGAACAGCGGAGCGCGGCGATCGCCATGGCGGGCGGTGCCGCCGCCCTTCTGGCGGCCCCACTTCTTGCCGGTGCGGTTGACTTCCGAGCGCTCGCGCGCGGCGCGCGCCGGGGCGCGGCGATTGACCAGCTGCCAGGTGACGACCCGGTGAAGGATGTCGGCGCGCGGCTCGACGCCAAAAATCTCGTCCTTGAGAACGATGTCGCCGCCGGCCTTCGCCGAGCCGGTCTCGCCCAGGCTTTGTACCTTGACCTTCATCGCTTAGCCTTCCTTGCCTTCGTCGGCGTTGGGCGTGTCGCCCTTGGCCGCGCCGGCGTCGCCAGTGTCGCCTATATCGTCGGCGTCGGTGTCGATCGGGTCGGTGGCGCCGGCTTCCTGCTCGGCGGCGATCTTGGCGACCTCCTCATGGCTCGGCAGAGCCGGCATCGCATGCACCGCGGCATCGTCGACGAGGCCGGCAGGGGCCGCTTCCACCTGGCTCTTGTCGCTCGTGTCGACCAGCCCGGCCGGATAGGGCGCCGTCTCGCTGCGCGGCAGCTTGACCGCGTCCTGGACCATCAGCCAGCCGCCCTTGTGGCCGGGCACCGAGCCCTTGACGAAAATCAGCCCGCGAACCGGATCGGTGCGGACGACTTCGAGGTTCTGCTGGGTACGGTTGCGGGCGCCCATGTGGCCGGCCATTTTCTTGTTCTTGAAGACCTTGCCCGGATCCTGGCGCTGGCCGGTGGAGCCATGGCTGCGGTGCGAGACGGAAACGCCGTGGGTCGCGCGCAGGCCCTTGAAGCCCCACCGCTTCATCGCCCCGGCAAAGCCCTTGCCCTGGCTGACGCCGCAAATGTCGACGTGCTGGCCGGCGACGAAATGGTCGGCGCTGATGAGCGCTCCGACATCAAGCAGCGCATCCTCGGCGACCCGGAACTCGGCGACCTTGGCCTTGGGCTCGACCTCGGCCTTGCCGAACGCGCCGCGCTGCGGCTTGGCGACATTCTTCGCCTTCGCCTTGCCGGCGCCGAGCTGGACGGCGGTGTAGCCGTCCCGGTCCATCTCGCGACGGCCGACGACCTGCAGCTCGTCGAGCTGCAGGACGGTGACGGGCACGTGCCGGCCGTCCGCCTGGAACAGGCGGGTCATTCCGACCTTCTTTGCGATCACGCCGGTGCGCACGATCAATCCTTTCACTTCAGAGGCCCGTCGAGACGGGCATGATAAATTTCGTCACTCCCGCGAAAGCGGAAGCCTGTCTTTCCAGCCATTCGTCTGTCGCCCCGCCAGGGCTGGGTTCCCGCTTTCGCGGGAATGACGGGGGACTCGGGCCGCAGCAAAGCTGCGCGGTATCCCAATATTCCCTGGCGCTTAGGCCAGTTTGATCTCCACGTCGACGCCGGCGGCGAGATCGAGCTTCATTAGCGCGTCGACGGTCTGCGGCGTCGGCTGGACGATGTCGAGCAGCCGCTTGTAGGTTCTCACCTCGAACTGCTCGCGCGACTTCTTGTCGACGTGCGGCGAGCGGTTGACGGTGAATTTCTCAATGCGCGTCGGCAGTGGAATGGGACCGCGGATCAGCGCACCGGTGCGGCGCGCCGTGTCGGCGATGTCACCGGTCGCCTGATCGAGCACGCGATGATCGAACGCCTTCAGGCGAATCCGGATATTCTGCGTTTCCATGTCCACTACCGATGCGAAAGAGCCGCGGACGGGTTCGCCGTCCTAAAACCAAAACAAACATGCACGACGAAAGACCAATCGGCCGAACGCCGCGCTAAAAATATTCAAAAAAGCGAGCCGCGCGACCTGTGACCAGAATCGCGCGGCTGGCGCCCTATATTACTTCGAAATCGAACCGACAACCCCCGCGCCGACGGTCCGGCCGCCTTCGCGTATGGCGAATCGCAGGCCCGGGTCCATCGCGATCGGCGCGATCAGCTTGACGCCCAGCGTGACGTTGTCGCCCGGCATCACCATCTCGGTGCCTTCCGGCAGCTGCACTTCGCCGGTGACGTCGGTGGTGCGGAAGTAGAACTGCGGACGATAGTTGGCGAAGAACGGCGTGTGACGGCCGCCCTCGTCCTTCGACAGCACATAGACCTCCGCCTGGAAGTCGGTGTGCGGCTTGATCGAGCCCGGCTTGCACAACACCTGGCCGCGCTCGACTTCCTCGCGGCCGATGCCGCGGATGAGCGCGCCGATATTGTCGCCCGCCTGACCCTGATCGAGCAGCTTGCGGAACATCTCGACGCCGGTGACGACCGTCTTCTGGGTGTCCTTGATGCCGACGATCTCGACTTCCTCGCCGACCTTGACGATGCCGGTCTCGACGCGGCCGGTGACGACCGTGCCGCGGCCCGAGATCGAGAATACGTCCTCGATCGGCATCAGGAACGGCTTGTCGAGCGGACGCTCCGGAGTCGGAATCCACTCGTCGACCGCGGCCATCAGCTTGAGGATCGACTCGCGGCCGATCTCGGGAGTCTTGTCCTCGAGGGCGGCGAGCGCCGAACCGGAGATGATCGGGATATTGTCGCCGTCGAAATCGCGCTTGGAAAGCTCCTCGCGGATTTCGAGCTCGACCAGCTCGAGCAGCTCGGGATCGTCGACCTGGTCGACCTTGTTGAGGTACACGACCATCGTCGGCACGCCGACCTGCTTGGCGAGCAGGATATGCTCCTTGGTCTGCGGCATCGGGCCGTCGGCGGCCGACACCACCAGGACCGCGCCATCCATCTGCGCGGCGCCGGTGATCATGTTCTTCACATAGTCGGCGTGGCCCGGGCAATCGACATGCGCATAGTGGCGCGCTTCGGTCTCATATTCGACGTGAGCGGTCGAGATGGTGATGCCGCGCTCGCGCTCCTCGGGCGCCTTATCGATATTGGCGTAGCTGGTGTAAGTCGCTCCGCCGGTCTCGGCCAGCACCTTGGTGATCGCCGCCGTCAGCGTCGTCTTGCCATGGTCGACATGACCGATGGTGCCGATGTTCACATGCGGCTTGTTCCGCTCGAATTTCGCCTTCGCCATTTTACGCCTCTTCTTGTCTGAAAAAATCGGGCCGCGCCGCCCATTGCGTGCGGGCCCATAGCTAGGTTTCGGCCCTTATGCCAGCTTCGCCTTCACTTCGTCGGCAACGTTCTGCGGCACTTCCTCATAATGGGAGAACTGCATCGAGTATTGCGCCCGCCCCTGGGTGAAGCTCCTCAGCTGGTTGACGTAGCCGAACATATTGGCGAGCGGCACGATCGCATCGACGACCTGCGCGTTGCCGCGGCTGTCGGTGCCCTGGATCTGGCCGCGGCGACTGTTGAGGTCGCCGATGACGTCGCCGAGATAATCCTCGGGAGTCACCACCTCGACCTTCATGATCGGCTCGAGCAGCTTGATGCCGGCCTTCTGCGCGGCCTCGCGCATCGCCCCGCGGGCGCAGATTTCGAACGCCAGCGCCGAGGAATCGACATCGTGATATTTGCCGTCGGTGAGCTGCACCTCGAAGTCGATGATCGGAAAGCCGATCAGCGATCCGGTCTCAGCGGTCTCGCGCATGCCCTTCTCGACCGAAGGGATATATTCCTTCGGGACATTGCCGCCCTTGACGCTGTCGGTGAAGATGAAGCCCGACCCGCGCTCGCCCGGCGTGACGTTGATGCGGATCTCGGCGAACTGTCCCGAGCCGCCCGACTGCTTCTTGTGGGTGTAGGTAAGCTCGACCGGCCGCGCGAGATATTCGCGATAGGCGACCTGCGGCGCACCGACATTGGCCTCGACCTTGAATTCGCGCTTCATCCGGTCGACCAGAATCTCGAGGTGGAGCTCGCCCATCCCCTTGATGATCGTCTGGCCCGATTCATGGTCGGTGGTGACCCGGAACGACGGATCCTCGCGAGCCAGGCGGTTGAGGGCGACGCCCATCTTCTCCTGGTCGGCCTTGGTCTTCGGCTCGACCGCGACCTCGATGACGGGATCGGGAAATTCCATCCGCTCGAGGATGATCGGAGCATTGCTGGCGGACAAAGTATCGCCGGTGGTGGTGTCCTTGAGGCCCGCCAGAGCGACGATGTCGCCGGCATAGGCGATCTGGATGTCCTCGCGGTCGTTGGCATGCATCAGCAGCATGCGGCCGACCTTTTCCTTCTTGTCCTTGACCGAATTATGGACCTGGCTGGCGGTCTCGAGCTTGCCAGAATAGATGCGCGCGAAAGTCAGCGTGCCGACAAACGGATCGTTCATGATCTTGAACGCCAGCGCCGAGAAGGGCGCGTCGTCCGAAGGCGCCCTGGTGTCGGTGGTCTCGCCGTCGAGCTTGAGGCCTTCGACCGGCGGAATGTCGAGCGGGCTCGGCAGATAGTCGATGACCGCGTCGAGCAGCGGCTGGACGCCCTTGTTCTTGAACGCCGAACCGCACAGCACGGGCACGAACGAGAAGTTCAACGTCCCCTTGCGGATCAGCTTCTTGAGAGTCGCGATGTCGGGCTCATTGCCTTCGAGATAGGCCTCCATCACCGCGTCGTCCTGCTCGACCGCCATTTCGATGAGGTCCTTGCGGGCGGTCGCGGCGCTATCCTTGAGGTCGTCGGGGATGTCCTCATAGACGAACTTCGCGCCGAGGCTTTCGTCGAGCCAGATGATCGCCCGGTTTTCGACCAGGTCGACGAGGCCCTTGAAGCCGCCCTCGATGCCGATCGGCAGATACAGCACCGCCGGACGGGCTCCGAGCCGGTCCTTGATCATGGCGACGCACATTTCGAAATTGGCTCCGGTGCGGTCGAGCTTGTTGACGAAGCACATCCGCGGAACCTTGTACTTCTCGGCCTGCCGCCACACCGTCTCCGACTGCGGCTCGACCCCGGCGACACCGTCGAAGCAGGCGACGGCGCCGTCGAGCACGCGCAAGCTACGCTCGACCTCGATAGTGAAATCGACGTGGCCCGGGGTATCGATGATGTTGATCCGGTGCTCCGGACCCTTGCCCTCGTCGGCGCTCCAGAAACAGGTCGTCGCCGCGGACGTGATGGTGATCCCGCGCTCCTGCTCCTGCTCCATCCAGTCCATGGTGGCGGTGCCCTCATGGACCTCGCCGATCTTGTAGGACTTGCCGGTGTAATAGAGGATTCGCTCGGTCGTCGTCGTCTTGCCGGCGTCGATATGCGCCATGATGCCGATGTTGCGATAGCGTTCGAGCGGATGGCTGCGGGCCATGATATCTAAACTCCTGTGCCGGACCTTTCCGGCGTGACTGTCAATTCAACGGTTCGTGTCGGGCGGGTTCGAGCGAAGTCGAGAACCCTGTCGAGACAGCCCCTCGACGGTCGCGTCTCGACAAGCTCGACGCTGCTCGGGGCGAACGGATCTAATAGCTACCAGCGGTAGTGCGAGAAGGCGCGGTTGGCTTCGGCCATGCGGTGCGTGTCCTCGCGCTTCTTGACCGCATTGCCGCGATTCTGCGACGCGTCCATCAATTCGCCCGACAGGCGCGCCGCCATGGTCTTTTCCGATCGCGCCCGGGCGGCCGAGATCAGCCAGCGGATGGCGAGCGCCTGGCTGCGCTCGATGCGCACCTCGACCGGCACCTGATAGGTCGCGCCGCCGACCCGGCGACTGCGGACTTCGATGCCCGGCTTCACATTGTTCAAGGCGTCGTGAAAGACCTGCAACGGGTCCTTCTTCAACCGCGCCTCGACATTGTCGAGCGCTCCGTAAACGATATTCTCGGCGATCGATTTCTTGCCGTCGAGCATGATCGAATTCATGAACTTCGACAGCACCTCGTCCCCGAACTTGGGATCGGGGAGGATTTCGCGCTTCTCTGGGCGGCGACGACGGGACATTCTTGTGTTCCTTTCTCTTCAGCCTGGTCCGGAACCCGTCCGGGGCTTACTCGCTTCCTTCTAATCCGCGCGGGCTTGCGCCCGCTGGGTCACTTGGGACGCTTGGCGCCGTATTTCGAGCGCGACTGGCGGCGATCCTTGACGCCCTGCGTGTCGAGCACGCCGCGAAGCACATGATAGCGCACGCCGGGCAGATCGCGGACACGGCCACCGCGGATCAGCACGACGCTGTGCTCCTGGAGGTTGTGGCCCTCGCCGGGGATGTAGCTGATCACCTCGCGCTGGTTGGTCAGGCGGACCTTGGCCACCTTCCTCAGCGCCGAGTTCGGCTTCTTCGGGGTCGTCGTATAGACACGGGTGCAGACGCCGCGCTTTTGCGGATTCTGCTCCAGCGCAGGGACCTTCGACTTGGCCTTCTGCGGTTCGCGACCCTTGCGGATCAGCTGGTTGATCGTCGGCATGAAGCCCTTCACCTTCTTTGGTTACTTTGCCCAACGCAAAAGCGCGAAGACGTCGGCTGCCCCTGGTGGCCAGCCGGGTCTTCACGTCGTTGAGCAATGTTCAGCTCTTGCCCGGCGGGACGATGCAAACATCGGCCCCGCGGACGAGCGGCCCAATAGCGGGCGAACGACCAAGGGTCAACGGGGCGGAGGCCGGGCGGAACGCCAGTCTCCACCTGCAAATCCGGGCGGCCGACGTTCAGTCGGCGCGGAAGAGTATCTCGCCGCGGCGCGAGACCAGCAGCTTCTTGAAGGTCACCGGGTGAAAATAAGCCTCGACGCGGTTGCCCTCCGGGTCGGTGCCGTAGACTTCGTAGCAGCCGCCATCGACCTTGGACTTGCGCAGCTGCCAGCCCTGCGTCTTGAGCTGCGCTTCCAGCGAGGCGAGGCTCTTCCACTCCTGTTGCGGCGCGTCGCATTTCATCTTGCCGGTGGCCGATGCGGGCGTGGCCGCGAAGGCGATGGCGGCGGCAGTGGTGAGGGCGAGGAGACGAAACGTCATGCAATGGTCCTTTCAAGGGGTTTGGGGATCAACAGTCGGGCGATCCGCACCAGCTGCAGCACAGCAAGCGGCGCGAAATGGAGCAGGGCTTCGGTCATTCCGTCGTGAACCAGCACCCAGTGCACGAGCGTGAGAATGGCGGCCGGATAGGCGAGCCGCTGGATTTTCTTCCACAGCGGACCCAGCGCCCGCATCGCCGGATCGCTGCTGATCAGCGCCGGCGGCAGCAGGAACAGGACCGCCAGCCAGGCGGTCCAGATCGCCGGAGCCGATAGCTCGGCGACCATGTAGGCGACGGTCTCCATGTCGAGCACATAGAGGATGAGGTGAAGCAGCGCGTAGGCGAAAGCGGCGACGCCGAACGCCCGGCGGTGCCGAACCAGCCAGCGCACGATCGCGCTCGCCGGGAGCAATTGGCGCAGCGGCGTCAACATCAGCGCGACGATGATCAGCCTCGCCGACCACTCGCCGGTCGAATCGAGCAGGTCTCCGTGGAGAAGATCGGGGTCGGTCCAGTAGCGCGACAGGATCAGCGCGGCCGGCACCGCCAGCGCGCACCACAGAATCAGCCTGGCGGGAGAAACGCGAACCACGCCGCCGCCTTAACCTATTGCGAGCGATTCGCAACAGGGCGATGCGTCCTTTCATCCGGCAATGGGATCACTCGGTGGTCTTGCCGTCCCATTCTTCCTGCTCGTGCCGCGCCTCGGCGTCCTGCTTGGTCGCCTGAACGACGCCGTCCTTATGCTCGGGCGGGCCGTAGATGGTGTAGAAGCGCAACGGCTCATCGCCGGTGTTGCGGACGTTGTGGCTCGCTCCGGCGGGAACGATCACGGCGATATCGTCCTCGACCTTATTTTCGCGGCCGTCGATGTCGATGACGCCTTCGCCCTCCTCGATCCGGAAGAACTGGTCGCGGTCGGGATGGACCTCCTCGCCGATCTCCTCGCCCGGCTGGAGAGTCATCAGCACCAGCTGCAGATGCTCGCCGGTATAGAGCACTTTCCGAAAATTCTCATTCTCCTCGGTGAGGTCCTCGATGTCTTCGCAAAAGCCGCGCTTCATGGCTGCCCTTTCCGTTCGGTTGAATGATTGGGACATGTCAGTCCTCGCCGCCGGTCGTCACCGCCCGTTGGTTTGCCTCGCCGCCGGCCTCGATCACTTCGCCCGCGGGCGACAGCAGATACCATTCGCCCCAGCGGTCGCTGACCTGCTGGCCGGAAACCTGCCCGGGCTGGCGGTCGGCGGCATAATAGTAAAGCGGCCAGCCGGCGTAGGTCACCTGGGCGCCGCCGTCGCGCTCGACCGTGCCCAGCCGGCCGCCGTCGACACCGTCCCCGGCCTCGGGCGTCCCCTGGCTGTTCATCGCCGGCCATTCGCCGAGGCAGGCGTCGATGCAGCGCTGGGCGGCTGCGGTCGCGTCTGCCTGTTCTTCGCTGACTTCGAGCACATAGAGGGCGCGGCCCTGACCATCGACCAGATATTGCCCGTAGGGTTCCGCATTGGCGACGGCGACGACCGCCGTGTCGACCGGACGGATGCTGTCGGCCGGCTGGCTCAAATTGGCTGGTGCCGCAGCTTCGTTCGACGGCTGATCCTCGCGGCCGGGGCCTGCCGCGTCGCAGCCGGCAAGCGCGAAGGTTGCAGCGGCGATAATTATGGTCGGCAGTTTCACCTGGGAGTCTCCTGTTGCTCGTTCGATGAACGCCGCCCCGCGAGCCACGTTCCGGGGCCCGATTTCCTAGATGTGGATCACCCGGCCGAAGGCGGCGAGGACGCTTTCGTGCATCATCTCCGACAGCGTCGGGTGGGGGAAGACGGAAGCGATGAAATCCTGCTCGACTAGCTCGGCGGTCTTGCCG
>CAYUWJ010000042.1:0-18219 GCA_964448315.1 uncultured Sphingomonas sp.
GTCGCTGCTGCTGCGCCGCCCGCCGGGCCGCGAAGCCTATCCGGGCGACGTCTTCTACCTGCACAGCCGCCTGCTCGAGCGCGCCGCCAAGATGAACGAAGACAATGGCGCCGGATCGCTGACCGCGCTGCCGATCATCGAGACCCAGGCGGGCGACGTCTCCGCCTATATCCCGACCAACGTCATCTCGATCACCGACGGCCAGATCTTCCTCGAGACCGACCTGTTCTTCCAGGGCGTCCGCCCGGCGATCAACGTCGGCCTCAGCGTCAGCCGGGTCGGCTCGGCGGCGCAGACCAAGGCGATGAAGAAGGTCGCCGGCTCGATCAAGCTTGAGCTGGCGCAATATCGCGAAATGGCGGCCTTCGCCCAGTTCGGCTCCGACCTCGATGCCTCGACCCAGCGCCTGCTGGCGCGCGGCGCGCGGCTGACCGAGCTTTTGAAGCAGCCGCAGTTCTCGCCGATGCCGGTCGAGGAGCAGGTGGCGGCGATCTTCGCCGGCACCCAGGGCTTTATCGACGCGGTCGAAGTCAAGGACGTCACTCGCTACGAGGCGGCTCTGCTAAGCTATTTGCGCTCCGACCATGGCGATATCCTCGCCAAGATCCGCGACACCAAGGCGCTCGACGACGACACCGCCAAGGCGCTCAAGGACGCGCTGACCAAATTCGGCAAGCAGTTCGCTTGAGGGAGGACCGGAACCGCTAGGTAGAGTTATGGCAAGTCTCAAAGCCCTCAAGATGCGGATCGGCTCGGTCAAGTCGACCCAGAAGATCACCAAGGCGATGAAGATGGTCGCGGCGGCGAAGCTTCGCCGCGCCCAGCAGAACGCCGAGGCCGGCCGTCCCTATGCGGAGCGGATCGCCGACGTGGTGGCGTCGATCGCCAGCCGGGTCGAGCCGGGTCCGCAAACCCCCAGGCTATTGGCCGGCACCGGCAGCGACGACACCCACCTGATCGTCGTCGCCAGCGGCGACCGCGGGCTTGCCGGAGCGTTCAACAGCAATATCGTCCGGGCGGCCCGCAAGAAAGCCGATGCGCTGATGGAGGACGGCAAGACGGTGCTGTTCTACATCGTCGGCCGCAAGGGCCGGCCGGTGCTGCAGCGATTCTATCCCAAGGCGATCGTCGGCCAGCACGACACCATGGCGATGAAGACGCCCGGCTATGCCGATGCCCAGGCGATCGCCGACGACATCATCGACCGCTTTGAAAGCGGCCAGTTCGACGTCGCTCACCTCGCATACGCCAATTTCAAGTCGACGCTGGTTCAGGAGCCGGTGGTCGACCAGATCATCCCGGTCGTCGCCGCCAGGGACGAGAAACCGGGCGCCGGCGGCAATGCCGCGGTCGAATATGAGCCCGACGAGGAGGAAATCCTCAAAGCGCTGCTGCCGCGCAACATATCGGTCCAGCTCTATCGCGCTCTGCTTGAGAACCAGGCCGGCTTCTACGGCAGCCAGATGACGGCGATGGACAACGCCACCCGCAACGCCGGCGACATGATCAACAAGCTGTCGATCCGTTACAATCGCCAGCGTCAGGCGGTGATCACCACCGAATTGATCGAGATTATTTCAGGAGCCGAGGCTCTGTAGTTTTCCGAAGGGAAGAATAAGACATGGCAACCGCCGCCGAACCGAAGACCCGCAAGACCAAGGCCGCCGCACCCGGCGGGGACGCCGAGCCCAAGCCGTCGAGCAACGCCAAGGGCCGCGTCGCCCAGGTGATCGGCGCCGTCGTCGACGTGTCGTTCGAAGGCGAGCTGCCGGCGATCCTGTCGGCGCTCGAGACCGACAATCATGGCAACCGGCTGGTACTCGAAGTCGCCCAGCATCTCGGCGAGAATATCGTCCGGACCATCGCCATGGACGCGACCGAGGGCCTGACCCGCGGCCAGAGCGTCACCGCCACCGGCTCGCAGATCCGGATGCCGGTCGGCCCCGAGACGCTCGGGCGGATCATGAACGTGATCGGCGAGCCGATCGACGAGCGCGGCCCGATCGGCCACAAGCGCACCGCCCCGATCCACGCCGACGCGCCCCTGTTCGTCGACCAGTCGACCGAAAGCGCGATCCTGGTCACCGGCATCAAGGTCATCGACCTGCTGGCGCCCTACGCCAAGGGCGGCAAGATCGGCCTGTTCGGCGGCGCCGGGGTCGGCAAGACGGTGCTGATCCAGGAGCTGATCAACAACATCGCCAAGGGCCATGGCGGCGTGTCGGTGTTCGCCGGAGTCGGCGAGCGCACCCGCGAGGGCAACGACCTCTATCACGAGTTTCTCGACGCCGGAGTCATCGCCAAGGACGCCGACGGCAACGCCACTTCCGAAGGCTCCAAGGTGGCGCTGGTGTTCGGCCAGATGAACGAGCCGCCGGGCGCCCGCGCCCGGGTGGCGCTGTCGGGCCTGACCCAGGCCGAATATTTCCGCGACGTCGAAGGCCAGGACGTGTTGTTCTTCATCGACAACATCTTCCGCTTCACCCAGGCGGGCTCGGAAGTGTCGGCGCTGCTCGGCCGAATCCCGTCCGCGGTCGGCTATCAGCCGACGCTGTCGACCGACATGGGCCAACTGCAGGAACGGATCACCTCGACCAACAAGGGCTCGATCACCTCGGTCCAGGCGATCTACGTGCCCGCCGACGATCTCACCGACCCGGCGCCGGCGACCTCATTCGCCCACCTCGACGCGACGACCACCTTAAGCCGCGCGATTTCCGAGCTGGGCATCTATCCCGCCGTCGACCCGCTCGATTCGACCAGCCGAGTGCTGACCGCCGCGGTCGTCGGGCAGGAGCATTACGAGGTCGCCCGCAAGGTCCAGGAGACGCTTCAGGGCTACAAGTCGCTGCAGGACATCATCGCCATCCTCGGCATGGATGAACTGTCCGAAGAGCAGAAGCTGACCGTCACCAGGGCGCGCAAGATCCAGCGCTTCTTAAGCCAGCCGTTCCACGTCGCCGAAGTGTTCACCGGAATCCCCGGCAAGTTCGTCCAGATCGAAGACACCATCGCCTCGTTCAAGGCGGTGGTCGACGGCGAATATGACTATTTGCCCGAAAGCGCCTTCTACATGGTCGGCGGGATCGAGGAAGCGGTCGCCAAGGCCGAGAAGATGGCCGACGACGCGTGACAAATGTTTCAGTAGAACTGAGCCGGTCCACGTTTCGTCGGCTCATTTGGCTTCAGTGCGCGGTGCTGATCGCCATTGTGCCCCTCGCGGTCTACGAAGTTGAAAGCCGGCGTTGGAGCGGCTTCGACGCGGACTTTAACGCCATATCGCGTGAACATTTTGGAAGATCTGCGGAGATCAACTCAATGGAGGCGGTTGGTGCTGGAGCACTGCTGCTTCTCGCGATCTTCTCTCTCATCGGAATGTATCGTTTTCGCCGATGGGGTCGGTTGGCGTTCCTCCTTTCGTTCGTACTAGCGGGTTCTCTCACTTTGTTGGGGCCATCCGTCACCTACACGAGCTGGATGGTTGGCGTGCTGGAGATTATCTCGACGCTTTCCGGTGGAGCTTTGCTCGCTTTGGCTTATGGCAAGGGCTTGGGCGCTGATTGGTTTAAGAGCGACGACCGCGAGTTAGTTAAGGAATAAGGGTGGCTGACCTTCATTTTGAGCTCGTCACTCCGGAGAAGCTGGTGCGCTCCGAGGATGTCCATATGGTCGTCGTCCCCGGCACCGAGGGCGAATTCGGCGTCATGGCCGGCCACGCGCCCTTCATGAGCACGCTTCGCGACGGCGAGCTGGCCATCTATCGCACCGCCGGAGCGGATCCCGAGCGGATCGCGGTCAGCGGCGGTTTCGCGGAAGTCGGCGAGAACGGCCTGACGGTGCTGGCCGAGAGCGCCGGCGACTAGTTAATCGTCTTCCCGGCCTCCGAGCCGGGATCCGCCTTTCTAGGTGGCATCGGGAAAAGGTGGATGCCGGATCAAGCCCGGCATGACGAATGCCCTCTAACGGCGGTTAGCTTTTTCTAAAAGTTTGTCTCCTATTCACCATCCCGATTGTCCGCGAACCGCACGGGAACGGAAAGAATGAACGCATTCGGCAAACGCAACGGGCTCGGCAAAGACGGCAAGCGCGTCAATTTCGGCGTCGCCAAACCGATGAAATCGGGCGTCGGCGGCGGCCAGGGCGCGGCGGTGCCGGCGGAGCCGTTCCCGCTGGCCGACGATCTCACGCCGACGGTCGATGCCGCCTTCACCGACGGGTCCGAGCCCCCGGCCGGGGCGATGGACCGGCTCAACACCCGCCAGAACGCCAGCGGTGAAGCCGCCAGCAGCCGTTCGGAAGGGTTCGAGGCGTCGGTCCACCGGATCAAGGAGCAAGTGCTGCCGCGCCTGCTCGAGCGGGTCGACCCCGAAGCCGCCGCCACCTTAAGCAAGGATGAGCTGGCGGAGGAATTCCGGCCGATCATCGGCGAGGTGCTGGCCGAGCTCAAGATCACCCTCAACCGACGCGAGCAGTTCGCGCTCGAAAAGGTGCTGGTCGACGAGCTGCTCGGTCTCGGGCCGCTCGAGGAGCTGCTCGCCGACCCGGCGATCAGCGACATCATGGTCAACGGACCCGACCAGACGTTCATCGAGCGCCAGGGCAAGCTCGAGCTCGCCCAGATCCAGTTCCGCGACGAGGAGCATCTGTTCCAGATCGCCCAGCGGATCGTCAACAAGGTCGGCCGCCGGGTCGATCAGACGACGCCGCTCGCCGACGCCCGCCTCCAGGACGGCAGCCGCGTCAACGTCATCATTCCGCCGCTGTCGCTTCGCGGCACCGCCATCTCGATCCGTAAATTCTCCGAAAAACCGATCACGCTCGACATGATGCGCGGCTTCGGCTCGATGTCGGAGAAAATGGCGACGGTGCTCAAGATCGCCGGCGCATCGCGCATGAACGTCATCATCTCGGGCGGCACCGGATCGGGCAAGACGACCATGCTCAACGCGCTGTCGAAGATGATCGACCCGGGCGAGCGCGTCATCACCATCGAGGACGCGGCCGAACTCAGGCTTCAGCAGCCCCACTGGCTGCCGCTCGAAACCCGGCCCGCCAACCTCGAGGGCCAGGGCGCGATCTCGATCCGCGACCTTGTCATCAACGCGCTGCGCATGCGTCCCGATCGCATCATCCTGGGCGAAATTCGCGGCAGCGAATGCTTCGATCTGCTGGCGGCGATGAACACCGGCCACGACGGCTCCTGCGCGACGCTTCACTCCAACTCCCCGCGCGAATGTCTGGCGCGCATGGAGAATATGGTAATGATGTCGGACATCAAGATCCCGAAGGAGGCGATCAGCCGCCAGATCGCCGATTCGGTCGACCTCATCATCCAGGTCAAGCGCTTGCGCGACGGCTCGCGCCGGACGACCAACATCACCGAAGTGATCGGCATGGAAGGCGACGTCATCGTCACCCAGGAACTGTTCAAGTTCGAATATCTCGACGAGAGCCCCGACGGCAAAATCCTCGGCGAATATCGCTCGATGGGCCTGCGCCCCTACACGCTCGAAAAAGCCAAGCAGTTCGGCTTCGACCAGCCCTATCTCGAGGCCTGCCTGTAACGATCCGGCCCCCTTGCTCCCCGATGGCGGCTCGCCCATGATTGCGCCAGTTGGTGAGCTAAGGAGCCCAGATCATGATCCACTATCGCGCAGCATTCGCTCTCGCCGGCGCCGCCGCGCTCGCGCTCGGCGCGTGTCAGTCGCTGACCACTCCCATGGCTGTCGAGCAGCAGGTTTCGGCGGCCGCTCTCGCTGCCGCCGTTGCCGCGCCGACCCGCACTGCGGCCAATGTCGAGCGGGACCGCTATCGGCACCCAGTCGAGACGCTTGCCTTCTTCGGCGTCGAGCCGGACGACACGGTCGTCGAGCTGTGGCCGGGCGGCGGCTGGTACACCGAAATCCTCGCGCCCTATCTCGCCGCCGGCGGCGGCACACTTTATGCCGCGGCGCCCGAATGGGGCCAGGGCGGACTGACCAAGCTCAAGCAGGCCAATCCGGCGCTCTACGGCCCGATCCTGACGGCCGACTTCCCGGCCTTCGACGCCAATGCGCAGCGCGTTCCCGACGGCACCGCCGACGTTGTCCTGACCTTTCGCAACGTCCACAATTGGCGGATGGGGTACCGGCGCGACGACAAGCAGGATTACAGCCCCGAGGCCTTCCGCCAGATCTACGCGATGCTGAAGCCCGGCGGCGTGCTGGGCGTCGTCGATCACCGCCTGCCGGAGGGCGCGAGCGACGAGCGCGAGCGCACCAGCGGCTACATCAAGGCTTCGACGGTCCGCCGTGCGGCCGAAGCGGCGGGCTTCCGGCTGGCGGCCTCATCAGAAATCAACGCCAACCCCAACGATACGGCCGATTGGCCGGACGGAGTGTGGACGCTGCCGCCATCGCTGCGCCTCAAGGACCAGGACCGCGCGCGCTACCTCGGAATCGGCGAAAGCGACCGCATGACCCTGAAGTTCGTCAAACCCCGCTAGCCTAAGGACCGTCGCTCCGCGGAGGGGGCGTCAGGCGTCGCTATCGGCCGACTGCCGTTCCTCCGCCGTCATCCAGCTTTGCCGCAGGCTGCGCGGCAGGGCTTCGCGCACCTTGACGATCTGGCCTTCCGAGACGTGCCGAGAAAGCACTCCGAACACCGCGCTTATCGCCGCTTCGGGATCGACCGGCCGCGTGTCGGCCAGCCATTCGGCGACCTCGGCGACGAACTCCTCGCGATTGTTGCACTCGGTCGGCAGTTTCGACGGCTCGAACTGGTCGTAATAGACGCCGCGCACCAACAGCGGCAGCTGCGCGCCGAGATGCGCCGCAAGCCCGATCGGCAGCCGGTCGCGAAGCTTGTGGAGGACGGTCGACAGCACCTTCCAGGCGACCTGCCGGTCGGGGCCGATCTCCTCCATGATCTCGTTCAGCCAGATATGCGTCGTCTCGAGGGTCTTGTCGAAGACCTCCAAGCCGTTGGCGCTCATGTCTTGTCTCCCGCTTGTCTTGGGTTCGCTCGTCTAGCGAACGAATCTCGGACGGACGCCGTTCCGCGCCTCGACCCGCCAAAGGCATGGGTCGCCGGCGGTTCCGAGGCGAATTCATCGGGAAGAAAATTCTCCTTCGACTCGTTGCTGACATCCTCGAAATCGGCGATGTTCAAGCGATCGGGGCGCGAGGTCTCGCTCGTGAAGAGGCGCAGCATGTCCGCTTGGATCATTGCCTTAACGATAGCGGCAGCGGATGCGCAGGCTCCGTCGAAGTATTTGGTTGCTGTTGGGCGCTCGCCGGACTGGATCGTCTATGTCGAGCAAAATGCAATTGAGTTTCGCACAGCGCTTTCCGTGATCGACGGTCCGATGGAACGCTATGCGTTCCCAATTGGCCGCTCCCACGAGCAAAGCGATGTTCGGATCTGGGAGTCGCAAGCCTCGGGCTCGACGATACGCATCGAAGCTCGAGAAACCGGCTGCATGACCAATGAACCTTGTTGCGCCGAAGGAGCATCCGGCACCGTTAATGTGCGAGTTCGTCTGAATGATCGTGTATTCGTCGGATGCGGTGATTTTATCGCCGGTCGGCGGCCCCGCTTTGGGGGGTAGACGGCATCGCTAGCGGGCGGATTTGGAGTAGAAGATCGACAGCGGAGTGCTTGCCTCGTCCTGGCACTGCCAGAGCAAGGTACCAGTTGCCAGATATCACGCGAGGAGATCCGCCTGGCGGTGCTGCTGGACGGGAAGTAGCTCCAGCGCGTCAAGAACCGGCGTCGCAATTCGTCCGCGCCATCTCCAGAAGAGGGCCGAGCGCAAGGACCTTCGGATAAGCAGTCCGCCATTCGGCACCGCACGCTTGGAGCAGCATCGCTTCAGCGGCGCCATGCGCATAGACGACTTCGCGCTTCGCCTCCGCCAAATTCGGCGTTTTGAGTGCCTCCAGTGTGGACTGCTCGAGCTTCGCTGCGCTGTCGCGAACGCCTTGGTGCGGGTACCATTTGCCGAGCCGGATCTCGGTCCAGCGGGCAACGCCTTCCTGCCACAGCTGGAATTCCATGTAGCGCCAGTTATGCTCGCCGACGCGCCGCGCGAGCGCCTGCCGCGCCACAAGATAGCTGTCGAAGGCGGAAGCAAATTGCGGCGATGCGCGTGCGGAGACGGCATCCGCCAGCTTTTGCGACGCGTGATCGAAGGCTGCAACGACTTCCGGATCTTCGTAAGGGAAGGCGTAGTTCAGCGCCCACATCCCCGTCTCGTCGCCGCCGTGCAGATCGAGCGCCTGGATTCGGCTGAAATACTCGGGGAGCTCATACTGCCACTGATGGAAATGCTCATGGAGGATGGTGCGAACCCAGCTCGCCTCGCTTCGACCCGTCGAGTCCGGCGTTCCCATCACGATCACGGCCGGCGGTCCGAAAATCGGCATTGCGGCGAGGAAACTATTGGGAAGTCCCGTGCGCGGGCGGCTGTAGCGCTTGCAGCCCGTCGCCAGGTCGGTTCCGGCGGGCTCGAATCCGCCCGGTACCGCGTCGCGGCAAAGGAGACTCTCCTCCTTGTCGGTGATCAATAGAAACCCGAACGGCGCGCTCCCGTAGCCGGGCCAGACTTTTTCCCCTTCGCTCGCGGAGAAGTTGCGGATTTGGGAGAGATGCCGTCCTGCGTCGGGTAGCGGTGGGGGCGATGCAGCGACCAGCGCTGCCGACGCGGCCAGAGCTACAAGGCCATTTTTGAGCATCGAGCCCCCCTGCCCGTCAGTTGCACCGGCCGTTCCAGCGCCAACATGAAGTTTCGTTGAAGGATCTGCCGCCGATTTGTCGTCGTTGCCGTTGCCGTCGTCAAGCGGGCCTATGCCCAATGCCTGCAACGGCTCGAATGCGAACATCACGCGACGCATTGTTCGGCCAAGTGGCTGATGAGGCGGTGACGGCGGAAAAATGGTGGGCGTGGCAAGGATTGAACTTGCGACCCCTGCGATGTCAACACAGTGCTCTACCACTGAGCTACACGCCCACTCGGGCGGCTATCTAGGGTTCGCGACTGGAGGGTGCAAGCGGGATGTGCTTGGCTTGAAACACCGTTTCGGCATTCGCCGCAGTAGCGCTTACAAACGCCCGTGCTGGTCCTCGGTCTGGAAGATGCGGTCGACTTCGGCGACCAGATCTTTCAGGTGAAACGGCTTGGACAACAGCTTGGCGCCCGGCGCGGTGCGGACGCCCTGCAGCGCCACCGCGGCGAAGCCGGTGATGAACATCACCCGGATCGCGGGGTCGATTCCCGATGCCTTCTGGGCAAGCTCGATGCCGTCCATTTCGGGCATGACGATGTCGGTCAAAAGCAGGTCGTAGCGCTCCTTCTCGAGCAACGGCATCGCCTCGGTGCCGCAGCCGACCGCGTCGACCTCATAGCCGACGCGCTGCAGCGCCCGCTGCAGATACTCGCGCATCGAGACATCGTCTTCGGCTAGCAGGATCTTCGCCATCACCCCTTCTTATGCGCAATACGCTTAAGATTTTCCAGCACCATTGCGTAACTCCGTGCGTTGACTTGGCCCGAATCTGTCCCGATTAGGTACAGCTTGCCAGCGACGCCGCTCCCTTCCCCGGTCGTTCACCCTTCGCGCGGCGCGCTGCCGGTGCTGCTGTCGGTGCCGCACGCCGGGTGCGATTATCCCGACTGGCTGCTCGATCTTGCCAGTTTCGGCCGGGCGTCGCTGACCAGCCTTGAGGATCCCCTGGTCGACAAGCTCGCCGAGCGGGCGATCGCCAGCGGCGTCGGCGCGGTCGTGGCGCAAGCGCCGCGCGCCGCCATCGACTGCAACCGGGCCGAGGAGGATGTCGACCCGTCGGTGGTGCTGACCGGCCCGATCGCCCGGATCACCGCCCGGGCGCGCGGCGGTCTCGGCATCGTCCCCGGCCGCAGCGCCACCCATAGCAGCCTGTGGCGGCGGCTGCTGGCGCCGCGCGATCTCGAAGACCGGCTGCGCCAGGCTCATCGGCCGTACCACGACGCCGTCGCGCGGGAGCTTAAGGAGCTTCGGGATCGCTTCGGCTGCGCGCTGCTGCTCGATTGCCATTCGATGCCGCCGCCGCCGGGCAATGTGCCGCCGATCGTCATCGGCGACCGCCACGGACTGAGCGCGGCGCGCTGGCTGACCGCCGCCTGCCTCGACACGGTCCGCTCCGCCGGCTTCCAGCCATCGCTCAACCAGCCGTTCGCCGGCGGCCATATCGTCGCGCGCCACGGCTCCCCGGCCGACGGCATCCACGCGCTGCAAATCGAGATCGACCGCCACTGCTACCTCACCGCCGACGGCGCCGAGGCCTGGCCGGGTTTCGGCACGGTCGCGCAACTGATCGAGCGGCTGGCGGTCGAGCTCGGCGGGCAACTGCTCGACAGCCGTTTCCCGGCGGCGGCGGAGTAAGGTGAATGCGGCTGTTTGATATAATGCTCCCGGAATTCGGGTCTCCGGAATTCCCCTGTACCGCAAAACGGATTGTCCTAATCGCTGCCCTACTTTGCTCTACCTCATGTACAACTAGTATAGATTTGAGTGGCGTTTCGCTCATTTACGAAAATGATCGACTTCATGCGATAGAAATTCAGGCAGCTCCTTCTACGTTGAATATAATTTCGGAGAGAAGCGCCATGTATGTGGGCATTTTTCCGTGCGATCAGGAATCGAAGGCGGTCTTCTACCCAATTGTTCCGGGCGACGCGCGGCCGCTGGGCAGGACGCTCTTAGTGGACGTTAAATTGGAAGAGCCCCAGCCGGAATTCGTCGGCTATCAGCTGTGCGCTCAAGTTGTCGCTGACGGAATGTCATTCAAACACTATGCGTCTAACGTCGTGAGAGCACGACGGGCAGAGCGACCGGAATCTAGGTGACGGAGAAATTTCCAGGGACACGATTCTAAATAGCCGCCCCCAGATTCCCCTGTCCTACAGCCCGCCCGCTGTGCCACATCGCCGACTCGCTCTTTCTGATCGTCGGCCACTTCTTCCCATCGCGGACCTCGCGGGTCCGGCGGCTTGCGCGCCGCTTCGGCTCCGCGTGAAAACCCCGCCATCTCCTCGCGCGTTGGGGCCTCAACTTCCTCAACTTCGGGCACCAGGATACCCGTGCTCCGGCTGTTCACGCTGCCGCCAGCGCGCTCCGCACCGCCTTGTCGAGGGTCTCGGCGCGAAACGGCTTGGTGAGCAGCGGCGCGTTGGGCGCGATGCGCCGGATCGCCTCGGTTTCGCTGTAGCCCGAAACGAACAGGATCGGCTGTTCGGGATCCCTGCCGAGGATTCGGCTGGCGACGTCGGCGCCGGACATGCCGGGCATGATGAAATCGAGGACGACGAGGTCCGGCCGGCGCTCGGCGATCGCCGCCAGGCCGGACTCGCCGTCGGCGGCGGTGCGCACGTCATATCGCAGCTGCCGGCGGCTTACTAATCTACAACGCGGTCAAGGGTGATTTTGCTAACATGGGAGCGAGCGTTGTCAGTTATAAAAGTACAGCGGTGAAACCTTACGCGGCTCAGCCGAACGCTGGCAAGCTGGCAAAAAGCATCCCCTTCGTCGGTACGTTCCTGAGTGCCGTCGGATTGAGTGAGGATTTATTCAAAGCGAGAAAAGATTATCAGAATTGCATGGCGGGCCAATGATGACCGATACTCACGAAGACGAAATCTTCGATGCCGTCCCACAGAAATGGGGCTATCCTGTTGGTGCTGTTGCTGTTGCTGTGGCTTCGGCGTTTGCCGTGTTCGGTGACGAGGGAGCAGCGCCAGCCGCCGGAGTGGCGATGGGCGTGGTGATTGGCAGCATAATTATTTGTCGGCCCCTTTGGCGGCGCGTCTGGTTCTGGATTGCTATTGGCGTGGTTGCGGCGGCCCATGGCGCTGCAGTTCTGCTGGTTCCCTGGCCCGATGAAGGCCCTCCCGGCGTACAGCTGGTGGCAATAGGCTTTGCCGATATCGCTGCCATCCTTGGGCTGATCTGGCTGCTGAGCAAGGTCATCCCGTCTGGACGCACGCGATAATCCTTTCACAGGCACAGACGACGAGCGCGGAACGTGGAAACCAGATTAACGCAATTACGGCAATTACGGTCAATTACTAATTACGGAATTACGGTGGAATTACGGTGAGGAATTACGGTGACAGTGCACTAATTCGAATTCGTCGTTCCGCAGATTCCCCTGGAATTACGGTGGAATTACGGTGACAGTGTACTAATTCCAATTACGGTGACAGTGCACGAATTCGCCGTTCCACAGATTCCCCTGTCCTACAGCCCGCCCGGTGTGGCACACGGCCGACTCGCTCTTTCCGATCGTCGGCCTCTTCCTCTCAATCGCGGGCTTCGCGGGTCCGGCGACTTGCGTGCCGCTTCGGCTCCGCGGCTCCGGCTCCGCGTAAAACCCCGCAATCGCCTCGCGCGTTAGGGCGTGAACTTCCTCAACTTCGGGCACCAGGATACCCGTCTCCGCCTTCGCGTTGACGCCCGTCAGTGCGAACATTGGGAACATTCGCGCCCGTCGCGGCGGCTGCTACGCGTCGGCGGTCTCGGGTTGCGGCGCGGCGACCGGCCCCTTGCCCTGCTGCACCTGGCGGCCGAACACTTCGCGGATCTGCGCCAGCGAAAACAAATGCGCGTAGATCAGCGGCAGCATGCCGTTCTGGTTCATCTTGCGCAGCTCGTCGCCCCTAAGTTCGCGCAACTTCTCCTCATCGATCATACGGAAACCGCGATAGACGAACGGCTGCTTCGCGTCCTGCGGCTGGACGGCCACTTCCCCGTCCATCAGCAGGCCGGACTCGCTCAATTCCTTCATGAAGGCGGCGGTGCGCTGGCCGGCGGTCTCGAATTGCTCGCAAAACTGAAGGATCGCCTTGGTCGCCTCGGACGGCTGATCGCCGTCGAACAGCGCCTCGCCCTCGTCGAACTCGCCGACCGCGTCGGCGGTCGGATCGAAGCATAGCGACAGCTCGTCGCTGTCGGCGCGGATCCGGGCGAGCAGGAATGGATAGCGGCGGATATAGGCGGGGATGTAAAGCAATGTGTCGCGCGGCAGGCCGTTCTCGTCGACGAACGCATTGACGCCTTCGTTCAGCCCCATCAGCGCCATCGGCACCGGGTTTTCGCCGACCGAAAAGACAATCGGATAATAGCGCTGCAGGAGCGCGAATTCATCGACGGTCGCGGGAATCGCGTGCGCGGAGCCGATCCGCTCCATCTTTTCCATCCGACGAATCTTCATCTTGCCGTGCTGGTTCGCGTTGAGCACTTCGAGCGATTCGTAAAACAGCGGCAGGGGTTGGGTGGGCGCGGCAGTCGCCATTACGGAAAATCTCCTGGTGATCGCCGAACCGCGGCTGATGCCCGTGCGGTCCGGCCGGATGCTTGTCGAGGCCTCTATGCAAGCCCCCGACCTTTCGCAAGAGCGCAGCGCCTGACGTCGGCCCGCCGGTGGCGGCATCGCGGGCTTTTCGTCCCCTCTGCGGCAATTCATTGATTGTTCAAGGCTCTACTGCGAGGTGATGACGGACATGATTCTCGCCCAATGACCCCTTCCAGCTTCATCGCCCTGCTGCCGGCGCTGCTTGGCCTTGCGGCTTCCGACGCTTCGGTCGAGCAGCCGGAGCGGGTTATCGCGCAGAGCGAGTTCATCCTTCGCATCCCGGTCCGCCCCCGCCCCGCCCCGTCGATCATATGGGTCGAGCGGGACGGGCCGCGCTGCGTCGCCGCGGACGATATCCGCGGCGCCATGCTGTCGGGCGGCGACAAGGTCGACTTCCTGCTTCACGACCGGCGCCGGGTCCGCGCTCTCTTTTCGAGCGAGTGCCCGGCGCTCGACTTCTACAGCAACTTCTACATCACCCCGGAAGACGATCGCATCTGCGCCCGCCGCGACATCATCCGGTCGCGGAGCGGCGGCAGTTGCCGAATCGAGCAGTTCAAGCGGCTGGTGCCGAAGCTGAAGCCTTAGTCTGGCAGCGCAGTAGATAGATTTGCCTGACAGGCGTAATGGGTCAGCAGCGATGCGCCGGCTTCCTTGACAAGCGAAAGGCGGCGGGCCAAGCCCCCTTTTCTCTGGCGGCTTAGGCGCAGAGCTACCTATTTCTTGTGGATAATCAATGTCTTTTGCGGATCTCGGTCTTTCCGAAAAATTGCTGAAAGCCGTCGAAGACAGCGGCTACACCGAACCCACCCCGATCCAGCGCGGAGCGATTCCGTCGGTGCTGATGGGCCGCGACCTGGTCGGAATTGCCCAGACCGGCACTGGCAAGACGGCCGGTTTCGTCCTGCCGATGATCGACATTTTGTCGGAGGGGCGAAGCCGAGCGCGCATGCCCCGGTCGCTGATCCTCGAGCCGACCCGCGAGCTGGCCGCGCAGGTGTCGGAGAATTTCGAGAAATACGGCAAATATCACAAGCTTGCGATGGCGCTGCTGATCGGCGGCGTTCAAATGGGCGACCAGATCAAGGCGCTGGAGAAGGGCGTCGACGTGCTGATCGCCACTCCGGGTCGGCTGATGGACCTGTTCGGACGCGGCAAGATATTGCTCAACGGCTGCGAGCTGCTGGTGATCGACGAAGCGGACCGGATGCTCGACATGGGCTTCATCCCCGATATCGAGGAAATCTGTTCGAAGCTGCCCAAGTCGCGGCAGACCTTGCTGTTCTCGGCGACGATGCCGCCGCCGATCCAGAAGCTGGCGGCGAAATTCCTTAACGAACCCAAGCAGATCGAGGCGACCCGCCCGGCGACCGCCAACATCAACATCGAGCAGCAGCTGGTCGAGGTTCGAGCCGACAAGAAGCGCGACGTGCTGCGCCGGCTGCTGCGCAGCGGCGGGGTCCGCAATGCGATCGTCTTCTGCAACCGCAAGACGACGGTCCGCGAGCTGGCGTCGAGCCTCAAGCGGTCCGGTTTCGCCGCCGGCCAGATTCAGGGCGACATGGACCAGTCGAACCGCATCGCCGAATTCGACCGGTTCAAGAATGATGAAATCACCGTTCTGGTCGCCTCGGACGTCGCCGCGCGCGGGCTCGACGTCAAGGGCGTCAGTCATGTCATCAACTTCGACGTGCCGTGGCAGCCCGACGATTATATCCACCGCATCGGCCGCACCGGCCGGGCGGGGTTGACCGGCATCGCGATCACTCTCGCGACCCGCGAGGATGCCGAGCAGGTCGCGGCGATCGAGAAGCTGACCGGGCACAAGATCACCCGCCTCGACAGCGGGGAGGCCGCTGCTCCAGCGGCGGCGGCGCAAGATGCCGAGGATGACCGGCCGGCACGCAAGCCGGCGCGCGGGGCGGACAGGCAGGCGCGATCGGACCGCAAACCGGCTCGGACGAAAGTCGCGCCCGGAACCCGTGAAGAGGCTAAGCCGGCGCCGCCCCCGGCGGACAGGCCGGAGGCCGCCGACAAGGGCAAACCGGCACCAGCAAAAGCGGATGCGCCGGCCGAAGACAGCGTGCCCGAGTGGAACGGGCCGCTGCCGTCATTCCTGTCGGTCAGCGCCGACTGACGCTGGGTCGCGGCCGGTTCGGTAGCGGTCGACGAATGCTGCCGCGAACGCTTCGAGCCGCCCCTCCCTGATCGCGTCGCGAAGCCCGGCCATCAGCCGCTGGTAGAACCACAGATTATGCTCGGTCATCAGCATTGCACCGAGCATCTCGCCCGAGCGCACGAGATGATGGACATAGGCGCGCTCGTAGCGGGCGCAGGTCGGACAGGGGCAATCGGGCTCGATGGCATCGCGGTCTTCGGCGAAGCGCGCATTCCTGAGGTTGAGCGGGCCGTCGGCGGTGAACGCCTGGCCGGTGCGGCCCGAACGGGTCGGAAGCACGCAGTCGAACATGTCGATGCCGCGCTGGACGGCGCCGACGATGTCGTCGGGCTTGCCGACCCCCATCAAATAGCGCGGCTGCGCGTCAGGCAATTGCCCGGCGGCGAAGTCGAGGCAGGCGAACATCGCCTCCTGGCCCTCGCCGACCGCAAGCCCGCCGACCGCATAGCCGTCGAAACCGATATCGATCAGCGCGTCCGCCGATGACTTGCGAAGTCTCTGGTCGAGGCCGCCCTGCTGAATCCCGAACAGCGCGCCGCCCTGCACGTCGCCCGCATCGAATGCCTGGCGCGATCTTTTTGCCCAACGCATCGACCGCTCCATCGCCACCGCTTGTTCGTCGCGGCTGCTGGTGGTCGGCACCAGCTGATCGAACGCCATGACGATGTCGGCCCCGAGAAGGCGCTGGATTTCGATCGATCGCTCGGGGGTCAGCATGTGGCGGCTGCCGTCGAGATGGCTGGCGAAGGCGACCCCCTCCTCGCTGACTTTGCGCAGCTCGGCCAGGCTCATCACCTGATAGCCGCCGCTGTCGGTCAGGATCGGCCGCTCCCAGCCCATGAACCGATGCAGCCCGCCGAGCCGGGCGATGCGCTCGGCCCCCGGCCGCAACATCAGGTGATAGGTGTTGCCGAGGATGACGTCGGCGCCCGACGCGCGAACATCCTCGGGCTTCATCGCCTTGACGGTGGCGGCGGTGCCGACCGGCATGAAAGCGGGCGTACGGATCTCGCCGCGCGCCATGGCGATGCTGCCGGCGCGCGCGGCGCCGTCGGTGGCGGCGATGGTGAATTTAAAGCGACCCACGGATGTCGCTTAGCGGACCTTTAGGCAGGTGCAAGACGACCGTGCGCTGCTCTGAAAACAGCGGCCGCCGTCGAAAGTGTGGCGGCTGCGCTTTGGACCTACTGCGCGCTGGGTGCGGCAGGCTAGAGCTTCGTCAGCTCTTCGCGAATCTCTGCCCGAAGCTGGCAATGCTGCCTGTTCAAGCGCCGGGAAGGCGCCGACGCCGACAGCCAACTTGGTTGAGAACTGCCAATGTAGTAGAATCAATCGCAGGGGGAATACGAAATGAAGCCACTGCCAGGCGCGATAATATTCGCAATTGTCTTTCTGCTTGCCAATTTCGCGATAGACCGAATGACGGGCGACCAGTCCCGGCTGTTCCCGATGGTAGTTGGAGCCGTGGTCGCCGGATTGGTCTTCGGCCTGGTCATCCACTTCGTCGGCCGACGCAAATCCGCAGATTGATCGGCGACAGCAGCCGCTAAGCCGCCATGAATCCGACTTATCGTCGCATCTCCGGCAACGGCAGCAGCAGGCTCGCATCGCCATAGCTGTAGAAGCGGTAGCCTTGCGCGATCGCGTGGGCGTAGGCGGACTGCATCGTGTCGAGCCCCATCAGCGCCGAGACCAGCATGAACAGGGTCGAGCGCGGCAAATGAAAATTGGTGATCAGCCCATCGACCGCCCGGAAACGGTAGCCCGGCGTAATAAATATCGCCGTGTCGCCTTCGAACGGCTGAATCGTATCGCTGTCGTCGGCGGCGCTTTCGAGCAGCCGAAGCGAGGTCGTGCCGACCGCGATCAGCCGGCCACCGGCGGCGCGCGCGGCATTGAGGCGCTCGGCGGTCGGCGCGTCGATCCGCCCCCATTCGGCGTGCATCCGATGATCCTCGGAGCGGTCGGCCTTGACCGGAAGGAAGGTGCCGGCACCGACGTGCAGGGTCAGCATTTCGCGGCCCACGCCCCGCTCGTCGAGCGCCGCGACCAGCCGGTCGGTGAAGTGCAGCGCCGCGGTCGGGGCGGCGACCGCGCCTTCGTGCCTGGCGAACATCGTCTGATAATCTCTCCGGTCCTCGTCGTCGGCCGGGCGTTTCGACGCGATATAGGGCGGCAGCGGCATCCGGCCGGCCCGTTCCAGCAGCAGCTCGACCGGCTCGTCGCCATGGAAGTGGATAAGGAAGGCGCCGTCGTCGCCGCGCTCGACGGCCGAGGCGGTGACCTGATCGGCAAACTCGACCGTCTCGCCGACGCGGAGCCTTCTGGCGTTGCGGACGAACGCCCACCAGCTGCGCGGCCCCTCGCGCTTGTGCAGGGTGACACCGATCCGCGCCTCGCCGCGCCGCCCCTCGAGCTGCGCCGGGATCACCCGCGTATCGTTGAAGACGAGGATATCGCCGGACCGAAGGCAGTCGGGCAGGTCGGACACCCGCCGGTCTGCGGTCGCCGCGCCGTCGAGCACCAGCATGCGCGCGCTGTCGCGCGGGCTCGCCGGGCGCAGGGCGATCCGGTCTTCGGGAAGGTCGAAATCGAAAAGCTCGAGCTTCACCTATTGCGGCGGGTCTTCGTCCGCCCCCTCTGCGGCGAGCGCGGCGTCGATCGCGGCGGCG
>CAYUWJ010000043.1:0-22284 GCA_964448315.1 uncultured Sphingomonas sp.
TCCTACCTCGACGTCTACGTCCAGCCGGTGCGGGGCGAGGACGGCGAAGTCCTCTATTTGCTGTTCGAGGCGCGCGACGTCACCGAATTGAAAGCGGCTCAGGAGCAGCTCCGCCAGAGCCAGAAGATGGAAGCGCTGGGCCAGCTGACCGGCGGCATCGCCCATGATTTCAACAATCTGCTGACCGTCGTGGTCGGCGCGCTCGACCTGATCGGCAAGCGGGTCGAGGACTCCAAGCTGAAGAATTATGCGGACAACGCGCTGGCCGCCGCCGAGCGCGGCGCCCGGCTGACCGGGCAGCTGCTGGCATTCAGCCGGGTGCAGCGGCTGGAGGTGCGGCCGACCCATGTGGCGCCGCTGATCGAGGAGATGCGGCCGCTGCTGCGCAACGTGCTCGGCCCCGGAATTCAAAAGAAGTTCGCGCTCGACGATGTCAGGGTTCCGGTGATGGCCGATCCGACCCAGCTGGAGCTGGCGGTGCTCAACCTGGCGATCAACGCCCGCGACGCGATGCCCGACGGCGGCGTCCTTACCTTCGCCACCAAACGGATGCGAATCGACGGCGATCCCGAGCTTGCGCCGGGCGACTATATCGAGCTGTCGATCGGCGACACCGGCACCGGCATGGCCGACGCGGTCGCGAGCCGCGCGTTCGAGCCCTTTTTCACCACCAAGGAGGTCGGCAAGGGCACCGGGCTCGGCCTGTCGATGGTCTATGGCGTGGCGCGCCAGTCGGGCGGCACCGCCCGCATCTCCAGCACGCCCGGCCAGGGCACTTGCGTCCGGCTCTATTTCCGCTGCGCCGAGGACGCGGCCGAGCAGCGCGCCGCCCGCGGACGGGTCAAGCCGGGCAAGGAAGGCAAGCGCCGACGCGCATCGGTGCTGGTGATCGACGACGACCCCGACGTCCGCGGCTTCATCGGCGAAAGCCTCGCCGAGCTGGGCTATGACGTGCGCACCGCCGCCGACGGCGAGTCCGGCCTGGCGGCGATCGCCGAGCGCCGGCCGGACCTCGTCGTCCTCGACTTCATCATGCCCGGAATGTCTGGCGCCGACGTTGCCAGCCGAATCCTCGGCAAGGATCCCGAACAGCCGATCCTGTTCGTTTCGGGCTACAGCGAAACCGAGGCGATCCGGCGCATCGCGCCCAACGCGCCGCTGCTAGCCAAACCGTTTCGCGCCGAGACCCTCGACAAAGCGGTGCGGAGCGCGCTGGCGGCGGCGTGAGTGAGGCTCAGCCCGCCATCCGCTTGGCGGACAGGCCGAGCACCATCTGGTTGGCGCGTTCGTAGCTTAAGGGGCGGCCGAACAGATAGCCCTGGATGCTGTCGCAGCCGAGCTCGCGCATGCGCTCGAAATCCTCGGCGGTCTCGACGCCTTCGGCGGTGATCGACATGCGAAAGCTCTTGGCGAGCTGGACGATCGACTGGATGATGGCGACATTCTCCGGCCTGGTGCCGGCCTCGCGGACGAAGCTGCCGTCGATCTTCAATTTGTGGAACACGGCCTTGTTGAGATAGCCGATCGACGAATAGCCGGTGCCGAAATCGTCGAGGGCGATACCGACGCCGAGCGCCCGAAGCCGCTTCAGCACGTCGAGCGTGTGGCCGCTGTCGCCGAGGAACACGCCTTCGGTCACTTCCAGCTCGATCCGGTTGCCGGCCAGCTTGTGGCGGGCAAGCGCCTGGCTGACCGTATTGGGAAGCGCCGGCATGATGATCTGCTTGGGGCTGATGTTGAGCGCGACGGTAATCATGTTGGGCCAGGACGCCGCGGCGCGGCACGCCTCCTCGATCACCCAGTCGCCGATCGGCGCCATCAAGCCGGCGTCCTCGGCAACCGGAATGAAGACGTTGGGCGGGACATTGCCGCGCTGCGGGTGGGTCCAGCGCAGCAAAGCCTCAAAGCCTATCAGCTTCTGGTCCTTGGCGCTGACCAGCGGCTGGAAGGCGAGCTGGAACTGCTTGGCCGCGATCGCCTGCCTGAGGTCGGTCTCGAGCCGGACGCGATCCTCCTGCTCCGACTGCAGCTCCGAGGAGAAATAGCGGGCGATGCCGCGACCGGCGCCCTTCGCCTCGTAGAGCGCAAGGTCGGCCTTGAGGATCAGATCGTCGACTGTCGCCCCGTCGATCGGACCAAAGGCGCAGCCGATCGACACGCCGATCCGTATCTCGGTCTGGTCGATCATATAGGGTTCGGTGACCGACTGGATGATCCGGTCGGCCATTTTCTCGACCTTCTTGCGGCTTTGGCCGTCGATGACGACGATGGCGAACTCGTCGCCGCCCATGCGTCCGACATGGCCGTCGGCGCCGACTTCGTCGACCAGCCGCTTTGAGACCGCGCGCAGCACGGCGTCGCCTTTCGGGTGGCCGAAGGTGTCGTTGACCGGCTTGAAGCCGTCGAGATCGAGGAACAGGATCGCGCACGGGACATTGCTGACGGTTGCGGCGCGAAGCGCCTCGCCGAGCAACTGGCGGACTCGGCCGCGGTTGGGCAGGCCGGACAAGACGTCGACATTGGCGAGGTGGGTCAGCCGCTCCTGCGTCTGGCGCATATCAGTGATGTCGCTGCCGACCCCGCGGAAGCCTTCGAAGCGGCCGGCGGTGTCGACGATGGGATCGCCGGCGATCGAAATCCAGCGGCTGCCGCGGGCGGTCTGAAGCTCCATCTCGAGCGAGTTGAACGGCTGCTTTTCGAGCAGCTTGCGGCCGAGCTCGGGATGGCCGCCGAGCAGCGAAGCCAGCGAATGGCCGACCAGCTGGCTGGCCGGCTTGCCGAGCAGCGCCGTCATTCGCGAGGAGATGTAGGTCACGCGATTGTCGGCATCGACCTGCCACAGCCAGCCGACGCCGCGCTGCTCATATTCCTGCAGCAACAGGCTGGCGCTTTCGCTCTGGGCGCCGACATCGGCGTTGGTCTTGAGCTGGTGAAACGCCCAGCGCGCGACCGCAAGCACGCCGAAAATGGCGACTCCGAAAATGAACAGGATCGACAGCATGTGCTGAAAGGGAACGCTGTTGCGGCCGATCAGCAGGACGAAGCTCAAGGCCAGAGTGAACGCCGACAGCCAGGCGATCGCGGCCGGCGGGACGACGACCAGGCCGAGTGCGGCTATGCCGAGGCCGGCCATGATCGACGCGGCGATGATCTGCGCGCCGGTATCGAGCGAGGAGAATAGATAGATCGGCAGCGAGGCCCAGAGCAGCGCCCGGACCGCGATTTCGCCGATCATCTGCCATTCGGGGACCTTGCGGCCCGAACGGCCGACATTGGTGATCGCCTGGGTCCGTGCGAGCTGCATCGCGAAGAGGTTGAGAAGCGCGACCGCGCCGGCCCAGGGCAGCAACAGCGCGAGGCTCGCCTTGCCCCACAAAGCGGCGACCATCATTGCCGCGGCGACGATGTTGGCGGCGGCGAAGAAGGGCGCGAGATGGGCCCGCGAGATCAGCTGCACGTCCTTCAGCGGAGAGCTTGCCGAATCCTCGTCCTCCCTGGCAACGCCGATCGACTCGCCGTCCGGCAGGCGCGCGGCGATCATCCGTTTGTAACGGTCGGGGGCCTCGTACATTCGTTCTCGCTCTTCTGGTCCGTCGCAGCACTAGCCGAAGAGGGTTGAGACGCGGTTAAGAGGCGGCCGGACCCGATAGGTTCAGCGCGTCGAGTTCGCGGGTGACGAGCGGGTGGTAGAGCGGCCTCGCCCGAGGGTAGATCCGAGCCGCGATCGGCCGGCCCCAGGCGGCATCCTCGGCAAGCGCGAGGATCAGCGGCCGGACGAATTTTCGCCGCCCCTGGCTGGTCAGAAAATCCTCCAGCGACGGCACCGCCGGATCGTAGCGGTTGGCGACGGCAAGCTCGAGCCAGGCGAAGCGGACTTCGAGATTGCCGGCCCGCGACAGGCCGAACGCGCGGTCGAGCTCGGCAAGGCGCGGCTCGGCCATCTCGCGCGGCAGCCGGTTGAGGAAGCGCAGCCGCTCGGCGGTCGTCCAGCTGGCGAAAAGCACGGCCGTAACCGGGCCGCCGGCGATGAACGCCCGGGTCGCGGCATCGGTCTCGGCGAAGGCGGCGGGATCGGGCTGCGCCGCATTGGCGGGAATCCCGGTGCCGTAGACCCACTGGTCGAGCATCAACCGGCGCTCCAGCTCGCGGTCGCCGCGAATGAGGTTGGCGCGCAGATCGTCCAGGAACATCTCGGACGTCGCCGGCTGGAACGGGTGGCGGTCGAACCAGCTGCGCAGATAGGCGTCCCACCGCGCTCGGCCGACCGTCTCCTCGATGGTGCGCAGGAACAAAGCGCCCTTGTCATAGGGTATCGAAGTCAGCCCCTCGTCCGGGTCCTTGCCGGCAAGATCGATGTGCAGCCGGGTCGCCGGGGAGTCGCGGCCGAAATCGTCGAGCTGCTCCTGCAGCCCGGCGAAGGCCAGCGCCGCTTCCTGCCGCGCCCGGCGCTCTCCGTAGAGCGATTCCATGATGCGGTTCTCGAAATAGGAGGTGAATCCCTCGTTGAGCCAGAAATCGGCCCAGGCGGCGTTGGTGACGAGGTTGCCCGACCAGCTATGCGCGAGCTCGTGCGCGATCAGCGCCACCAGCGACCGGTCGCCGGCGATCATGGTCGGCGTGAGGAAGGTCAGGCGCGGGTTCTCCATGCCGCCGAACGGAAAGGCGGGCGGCAGCACGATCATGTCGTAGCGGCCCCAGCGGTAGGGCCCGTAAAGCGCCTCGGCGGCGTCGATCATCCGTTCGGTGTCGACGAACTCGGCGGCCGCCCGATCGAGAATTTCCGGCTCCGCCCAGACGCCGCTGCGCGGCCCGAGATCGCGAAAAGCGATGTCGCCCGCGGCGATGGCGATGAGATAGGGTGGGACCGGGTGCGGCTCGCGGAAGCTGTAGGCCCGCCAGCCCGGCCGGACCGGCGCGCCGTCGGGGTCGAGATTTTCGGCGCTCATCACCACCTTGATCGGCTCGGGGGCGATCACCCGGGCTTGCCATGTCTGGCGGATGCCGGGCGAATCCTGGGTCGGGATCCAAGTGCGGTTGAGGATCGCCTGGCCCTGGCTGAACAGATAGGGATGGCGCTTGCCCGCGGTCTGCTCGGGGGTCAGCCATTGCAGAGCCTGGGCGTTCGGGGCGCTGGTGTAGGCGATGGCGATTTCGCGCGTGTCGGGGCGCAGAGTAATGGTCAGCGGCGCGCCCAGCGTCGCATCGGCCTGGCCGAGATTCCATTCGAGCGGCCGGCCGGCGCCGTCGGTGATGCTGGCGATGACGAGACCCTTGCTATCGAGCACGATCGCGCGCGCATCGGCCCGACGGTCGATATCGAGCGTCGCGGTACCGGCGACCCGGCGGGCGGCGAAATCGAGCGCGAGGTCGAGGTCGACGTGCGTGACCCGCGCCTCCAGCGGCCGGGCGTAGCTGTGGATGTCGCGCGCCTGGGCGGTAGCGAGAACCGGCGCCGCGGCTGTCGCGCCATGTTCGCCGGTCAGCCGTGGCGCCTCGGCGGTCTGGCAGGCGGCGATCGACAAGGCGGCGGCGACGGCGGCGACGGTATGGACGGGTTTCATGGCAGCTCCTCAACCGGATTCGCTATGCCAACGTCAAACGGCGCAATCGGTGCCGAAAAGCTTGGCCTGGCCGCCGCCCGGCTCGCAAAGATGGCGCCGCCAGCCTATATCCCTGCCGCATGAACGGCGAGTGAGGCACTTTAGTTGGCGACCGACAGCGCGGTGGTGAAAGAGGGGCAGGGGCCGGCGCGGCGGGCTGCGGCCGACGCGCCGGCAATTCAGTCGCCGGCGGCGCCGATCGCCCGCGGTATCGGCCTCGACCAGCCGTTCTTCGGTGATAAGAACCGCGCCTTCTGGATCCTTCAGACGGCCGGCTGGACCGGCTATTTTATCCTTCGCGCGCTGTCCGGCATCGCCAACAACATGGGGGCGATGTTCATCGTCCACACCGCGCTGCTGACGGCGACCGGCTATTCGCTGACGCTGCTGCTGGCGTCGCTGTTCCGGCGACTGATCGCGATGCGCCCGGCGGTCACCCTGATGCTGTCGTTCGCCGCGGTGGTGCTGGCGTCGATCTCCTTTTCGGTAATCGAGACATGGAGCTTCGCCACCTTCATCCGGCCCGATACGACGCCAGTCGGAGTCGAATATCTCGGCGCGATCCTGCTCAACTTCGCATTGGTCGCGGCCTGGACGGCGCTCTATTACGGGATCAATTATTTCCTGCTGCTCGAGGAGCAGATCAAGCAGCGCGAACGGCTCGAAAACCAGGCTTCGACGGCGCAGCTGGCGATGCTCCGCTACCAGCTCAACCCACATTTTTTGTTCAACACGCTCAATTCGATCTCGACGCTGGTGCTATTGAAGCAGACCGAGCGAGCCAATGCGATGCTTGCCCGCCTGTCGTCCTTCCTGCGCTACACTCTGGTCAACGAGCCGACGGCGCAGGTCACGCTGGCCCAGGAAGTGGAGACGTTGAAGCTCTATCTCGAGATCGAGAAAATGCGCTTCGAGGATCGCTTGCGGCCACACTTCAAGATCGATTCGGATACCATCGGCGCCCGCCTGCCGTCGCTGCTGCTGCAGCCGTTGATCGAGAATGCGATCAAATATGCGGTCACTCCGAGCGAGGACGGGGCGGACATCTGGATCACCGCGGTTCGCCAGGGTCAGGCGGTGCGGATCGAAGTCGCCGACAATGGCGCCGGCGACAGCGACGGGGCGGTCCTCGCGACCAGCCCGTCGACTGGAGTCGGCCTCGCCAATATCCGCGACCGGCTGGCCCAGGCCTATGGCGCCGGGCACGGATTTACGACTCGCAAGAACGATAAGGGGGGTTTCAGCGTTATCATAGAAATTCCCTTCGAAACCGGAGACAGAGATTGATGAGCATCCGGACCGTATTGGTCGATGACGAGCCGCTCGCGACCCAGGGCCTGCAGCTTCGCCTCGAGCCGCACGACGATGTCGAGGTGGTCGCCACCGCCGCCAACGGCCGCGAGGCGATAAGGGCGATCAAGACCCACAAGCCCGACCTGGTGTTCCTCGACATCCAGATGCCCGGATTCGACGGATTTTCGGTCATCCAGGGGCTGATGGAGGTCGAGCCGCCCTTGTTCGTGTTCGTCACCGCTTATGGCGACCATGCGCTGCGCGCGTTCGAGGCCCAGGCGGTCGATTATCTGATGAAGCCGGTCGACGAGGACCGGCTGGCGGCGACGCTCGACCGGGTCCGCCAGCGATTGCAGGAAAAGCGCGGCGCCGGCGAGGCCGAGCGGCTGAAGGAAGCCCTGGTTGAGCATGCCCCCGAAGCCGCCGAGGAGCTGGCCGGCGAAAGCGCCGCCGAGGGGCCGGCCGCCAATCGCTTCGAGAAGATGATCAACATCAAGGACCAGGGGCAGATCTTCCGGGTCGACGTCGATACCATCGAACGGATCGACGCCGCCGGCGATTATATGTGCATCCAGACCGGCGACAACACGCTGATCCTGCGCGAGACGATGAAGGATCTGGAAAAACGGCTCGACCCGCGCCGCTTCCAGCGCGTCCACCGCTCGACCATCGTCAACCTCGACCTCGTCCGCCAGGTCAAGCCGCACACCAACGGCGAATGCTTCCTGGTGCTTGATTCCGGCGCGCAGATAAAGGTGTCGCGGTCCTACCGCGACGTGGTCGCGCGGTTCGTTCACTAAGATCAATGCCGCCCGGGTCGTGACCCGGCCTTGCCGGTCCTTCCTTGCCGCTGATAAGGCGGCTCCATGGACGAGGCGACCGCCAGGGGTGTGTTATTGCGGCGCAAGGCCGAACTGGACGAGCAGGATCGGCTAAGTGAGGGCGAGCGCGCACCGGTGCAGCTCGATCAGGACAGCGTTGGCAGGTTGTCGCGCATCGATGCGATGCAGCTCCAGGCGATGGCGCTGGCCTCCGAGCGGAGACGCCAGGGCGAACGCCAGCGAATCCTCGCCGCGCTCCGCCGGATGGACAGCGGCGAGTGGGGCTTCTGCCTGACGTGCGGGGATGAAATCGCTACCGCCCGGCTGGAGCTCGACCCCAGCGTGACCCAGTGCATCCCCTGCGCGTCTGCCGATAAAGACTAGCGCCGCAGCCCGCTATCGGGCGGCCATCACCGCATTGCGACCCTGCGCCAGACGGGCGGCATCCCAGCCGTAGGTGTCGTGGAAGAACGCCAGCCTGGAGCCGCTGGGCACCGCCGTCATGTACATCAGATAGACCGGCACCGGGTTGGCGAGCGCGACCTTCTGCTCGGCTTTCGCGCCCTGCGGTTTCAGCTTCTTGCCGTAGAGCCATAGCGCCAGGCGATCGGCGTCCTGGAGGCGGACGCAGCCGGCGCTGAGCAGGCGTGCCGACTCGTCGAACAGCTCGTCGCTCGGCGTGTCGTGAAGGTAGATGCCCTGTTCGTTGGGGAACATGAACTTCATCCGGCCCATCGAGTTGGCGGGCCCGGGCAATTGCCGGACACGAATTTGCTGCCGGCTGGCGGCGACCGCCTGCCAGTCGATCGTCTTCGGGTCGATTACCTTGCCGCTGGTGTTGCCGAGGACCTGATAGCCCCGCTGCCGAAGGTAGCCGAGGCCGTTCTTGAGCGTATTTTTGGCGATGATCGAGGCGGCGAGGTCGGGCGGCACGTTCCAATAGGGGTTGAGGCTGGTGTAGCGGATGAACGCGGCCATGTTCGGGGTCGGCTGGTCCGGCTTGCCGGCGACGATGCGCATCGAGTCGACGACCTGGTTCCCCTCGTACATGGTGAGCCGCTGCGCGGCGGCGTTGACGATCACATGGCGGCTGCGCATCGCCGGTAGCTCGCGCGCGCGCTCCAGATTGACCATGATCCGCGCGCGCTCGGCGGGCGAATAGCCGCTGGTCATCAGCGCGTGGCGCAGCTCGCCGTAGAGCGGGTGCATCCATCCCCAGCGCGCGACATATTGCTCCAGCGACGGAGCCCCCGCCGCTGAGGTCAGGATCGACCGCGGCGTGAAGGCGGTCGGCCGCAACGCGGCGTCGACATAGATTGTGCGACTGGCCGGACTACGCTGAAGATCGCGCGCATAGTCGACCAGCGCCTGGCTTAGCATCATGTCGGCTTTGCGCACCGCGCGGGGATTGCCGCCGCGTGCGGCGCGGACGGCCTTTTGCAGATTGCCGATCCGGTAGCGGCGCGGATCGAGCCCATCGACGCGGGCGGAATCGAGTATTTCGAGCAGCACGTCGATCTGCCTGCCCGGATGCGCCAGCCAAACCGGTCGCCAATTGCGCGCAGCATAGAAGTCGGTGAGCGATTGGCCCCCGACGTGCGGCGCACGAGTAGATTGCGCATTCGCCGCGAACGCGACGCCGGGAAGCGGCACGGCCGCAACCGACAGGGCTGCGGCGATCGCGGCGACATTGCGCACAGGTACACGAATCTTGATCATTGTTACTCCAGCTGCGGACCGCCGATCGGCCGCCGGTGTGTTCCCTAGAAACAGGTTGCTGAACAACTACTGACGCCAATGGTGCCCTTAGAGCTCACCGCTGTTCGATTTCCCGGCTCAGTTGCCGTGCCTGGGCGCTCATTGCGCCGGCAGCTCGCCCGATTCCCCGAAGCTGCGCGACATGGGCGGCGACAAGCGGATCGAGCCGCCCGTCGGGCCCGTAAAAGCGTTGCGGCTGGTCAATATAGGGCAGGATGCGTTCCTCGCTGAATTGATTGTAGCGAAGATAGCGCTCACCGAAGCTGTCGGCGCGATCGAAGAACAGCGTCAATCCCAACAGGCGGTCGGCGTCCATGCGATTGGCGGCCCCGGTTGCGACGATTGCCCTCCACAGGCTCGACGGAGGCCGTTCCGCCGAAAAGCTGCCCGGCTGGACCTCCTGGTAGACCGGCGGAGCCGGGCGGAGACCGGCGGCCCGCGCCCGGTCGAACTCGCCGACCTTGCGCTGAATGTCCTGGCCGATATTATTTCCGTGTCGGGCGAATTGGTCGAGCACCGTGACGAGCGCGTTGACCATCTGCTCTCGATAGGCCCGCTCCTGGCGCTGTTCTGCCCAGGCCGAGGCCTGCAGTGCGAGCAGGACGCCAAGCACGACGGCAAACACCTCTATGCCGACGCCGAACCAGTCGCGCCCGCGAAGTGCAATGGATATGCGACGGGCGATTGTTTGGTGAAAGCGCATCGTTGCCCCCTCGGATGCCAGGTAGGGCGCGATCATGGCCGATGGCGAGCAATCGTCAACCGGCGGATGCGCGTTCGTTGTTCACCCGAGCCGATATTCGGCGCGGCGGATCGAACAGGTAGCGCGCCAGCAAGGCGGCAAGCGCGGCACCGGTGAGCTGGGCGATGACGAATGCCGGGACATCGGCCGGCGCGATGCCGGCGAAACTGTCGGACAGGCTTCGGGCGACGGTGATTGCCGGATTGGCGAAGCTGGTCGACGAGGTGAACCAATAGGCGGCGGTGATGTAGAGGCCGACCGCCGCCGGGACCGCCGACGGGCGGTGGCGGACGGTGCCGAGGATGGTGAGGATCAGCCCGAAGGTGGCGATGCCCTCGCCGAGCCACTGGCCGAGCCCGGTGCGCGCCCTCACCGACAACTGCAGCAAGTCGAGGTCGAACATCAGATGCGCGGCCCAGGCGCCGAGGGTGCCGAAGGCGAGCTGGGCGACGATGTAGGCGGCCGCGTCGGCCCGGCTAAGTTCGCCGCGCGACGCCGCGACCAGGCTGACCGCGGGGTTCATATGCGCGCCGGAAATCGGCCCGAACACGGTAATCAGCACGAACAGCATGGCGCCGGTGGCAACGGTGTTGGCGAGCAAAGCGACGGCGTCGTTCCCGCCGGCGAGGTTCGACGCCATGATGCCCGAGCCGATCACCGCGACGAACAGGAAAAAGGAGGCGACGGCCTCCGCCACGAGGCGGTGCGGAAGAGGCGGCCGGACGCTCAAGCCGCCGCCGGGGTTGCGGGCGTATCGAGGGCCTGCGAATCGGTGCCGCATTCGGCCCCGGCGCAGCAATTCTCGGTGAGGAAGCCGACCAGCGCGTTCATCGCGGCATAGTCGGCGCGGTAGATCAGCGAGCGATGCCGGCGCTCCTGCTCGACCAGCCCGGCACGGCGGAGCTGGGCGAGATGGAAGGACAGCGACGAAGGCGGGACTCCGAGCGCCTCGGCGATCGTGCCGGCCGCCATGCCCGAGTCGCCCGCCTGGACGAGCAGCCGGAACAGGGCCAGCCGATGCTCCTGCGCGAGTGCGCTCAATGCGGAAACGGCGTGTTCGGAGTTCATGCGACGTCCTTTCGATAAAAGTCGAAATGAATGAGACGAATATGATTGTCAAGGACAATTCGATAAATATCGAATTGAGGGCAGATGCCGTTGCCCGGACTGTCGCGGGACTGCTAGGGAAAGGCCATGACCAAGCACCGCTTTCTCGCCGCTGCCGCGCTGTGCGGCTTGTCCCTCACCGCCTGCGCGACGGTTCCGGCCGCAGCGCCGCCGCCGCCCGCGCCGGTGGCGCCAGTTGCACCAGTGGCGCCGGCGGGCCCGCTGGCGCCGGTTGCGCACGAGACCGACGGGCTGGAGAGGCTGGCGCGGATCGCCATGGAAGCCGACACCAGCTTCCTTTCCGCCGAGGAGCGGCAGGTGGTGAACCTGCTCAACCGGGCCGGCGACCTGATGAGCGAAATCTACCTGCGCCAGGTGTTCGCGCCGAACCCGCAAGTGCGGGCGCAGATCGCTTCGAGCGACCTTCCCAACCAGGCCCGGCTACTGGAGAAATTCGACGCCTTCTTCGGGCCGTGGGATCCGATCGGCGACGATCGGCCGTTCTTCGGCGACACGCCGCGCCCGGAAGGCGCCGGCTTTTATCCGACCGACCTGACCAGGGAAGAGTTCGACGCCTATCTCGCCGCCAACCCGGCCGAGGCCGAGGCGCTGACCAGCCCCTATACGGTGGTTCGTCGCCAGGGCGATCGGCTGATCGCCATCCCTTACAGCCGGGAATATCGTCAGTGGCTGGTGCCGGCGGCGGCATTGCTCGTGCAGGCGGCGGCGATCACTTCCAACCCCAGCCTCAAGCGCTTCCTGACGCTGCGCGCGCAATCCTTCCTGACCGACGATTATTTCGAGTCGGAGCTGGCGTGGATGGACCTAACGGGCACGCCGATCGAGGTCGCGATTGGCCCGTACGAGGTCTATACCGACCGATTGTACGGGCGGAAGACCGCGTTCGAGGCGTTCGTCACCCTGCGCGACCCCGAGGAGAGCTTGGCGCTCGACGCCTACAAGGGCCATCTCCGGGCGATGGAGCAGAACCTCCCGGTCGAGGAGCGCTACAAGAATTTCCAGCGCGGGTTCGAATCGCCGCTGGTGGTCGCCGACCAGGTCCACGGCGGCGGCGACAATGTGCCCGGCGTCCAGACGATCGCTTTCAACCTGCCTAACGACGAACGGGTGCGCGAGGCCAAAGGCGCCAAGAAGGTGATCCTGCAAAATGTGCTGGGCGCCAAATACGACCGCATCCTGAGGCCGATGGGAGCGCTGGTGCTGGTCCCCGAGCAGGCCGCCGACGTCTCCCGCCGCCACATGTTCCTGGGAACCTTGTTCCATGAGTTGTCGCACAGCCTCGGGCCCGGATCGATCACGGTAGACGGGCGCGAGACGACGGTCGATCGCGAGCTGAAGGAGCTCGGCTCGGGCTTCGAGGAAGCCAAGGCCGACGTGATGGGCGTCTACAATAATTTCTACATGATGGACGAAGGCGTCCTGCCGATCGCCGAGCGGCGCCAGGCCCGAGCCACCTACATCGCTGGCCTGTTCCGGGCGATGCGGTTCGGCATCGGCGCTGCGCACGGCCGCGGCGCGGCGCTGCAGTATCGCTACATGCGCGACAAGGGCGCGCTGCTGTGGGACGAGGCTGCGCGGCGGTTCCGGATCGACGAGTCGAAGTTCGACGGTGCGATCCGCGATCTGGTCGGCGATATCGTCCGCTTGCAGGGCGACGGCGATTATGAAGGGACCAAGGCGTTCCTCGATCGCTGGGCGGTGCTCGATCCGGAGGCGGAAGCGGTGATCGCGACTATGGGCGATATCCCGATCGACATATTGCCGATCTATCCGGATCGCATCTGAGACAGGTTTCGGACGAACCGAGGAGGCGCTTATGGCGAGAGTCACGGGGCTGGGCGGGGTCTTCTACAAGGTCGCCGACCCGGACAAGACGCGTAGCTGGTATCAGGAGGTGCTCGGCATCGGCGGCGAATGGGGGGCGATGTTTCCGTTCAAGGCCGACGACCCGGAAGGCTTCACTTTGCTTTCGCCATTCGCTTCGGACAGCGACTATTTCGCGCCCAGCGACAAGCCCTTCATGGTCAATCTGCGGGTCGACGACCTCGATGGGATGATCGCCGAACTGGAGGCCAAGGGCATCGAGATTTTGCGTCGCCAGGACGAGGATTACGGGCGATTCGCGTGGATCACGGATCCCGACGGGGTGAAGGTCGAGCTGTGGCAGCAGCTGGGACCGGCGCCGGCAGCCTAGCGATGACCGGCAAGTTTAAAGCCTTTGCGGCGCTGCATGTCCCGGGCGATCCGGTCGTACTGTACAACATCTGGGATGTCGGCAGCGCCTTGGCGGTGGTCCGCGCCGGCGCCAAAGCGCTGGCCACCGGCAGCCATCCGGTCGCCGACGCCAATGGCTGGCCCGACGGAGAGCAGGTGCCGATCGGCTTCGCGCTGGCCAATGCGGCGCGGATCGTCGCCGCGGTCGACTTGCCGGTGACGGTCGATTTCGAGGGCGGCTATGCGGTCGAGCCCGAGGCGGTCGAGGTCAATCTGGCGCTGCTCGCAGCGACCGGCGCGGTCGGCTGCAACTTCGAGGATCAGGTGATCGGCGGCGAGGGCGTTCACCCTCTGAAACTGCAAGCCAGGCGGGTCGCCGCCGCTCGCAAGGGCGCGGGCGATGCCTTCTTCCTCAATGCCCGCACCGACCTGTTCCTCAAGGCGAGGCCGGAGGACCATGATGCGGCTCTGGCCGACTTGGCGATCGAGCGGGCGCTGGCCTATGCCGATGCCGGCGCGAGCGGCTTCTTCGTGCCTCGGCTCGGCGACCTCAAGCTGGTCGAGCGGGTTTGCCGCGGCTCGCCGCTGCCGGTCAACGCAATCGCTTTTCCCGGCGCTCCGACCAAGGCGCAATGGGCGAGCGCCGGAATCGCCCGCATCAGCCACGGGCCGTTTCCGCACCGCGCGCTGATGAAGCAGCTCGAGGACGCCGCGCGGGCGGCGATCGGCTAGGCGCGGGCGGCGCCGCGCCGCCACCACCGCCGCCGGACAGGCCCCGAGTTCAGCACGCTTCGGCTGAACAGGCGCGAGGCGACCCGCAGGATCAGCGCCACCCACAATAGCTGCCAGGCGAGCGCGGCGAGATGCGGCCAGATCTGCGGCAGCTCGGCGGCGCGGGCGATCATCACATAGGGCGACGACAGCGGGAAAATCACCGCTCCGATCGCCATGCCCCCATCATAGTCGCCGACCGCGATCGCGGCGACGGCGAACACCAGCACCTGCGCCATGGTCACCGGCATCGACAGAGTCTGCACTTCACGAGCGGTCGACGCATGGGCGCCGATGCCGAGGAACAAGGCGCCGAGCAGCAGATAGCTCATCGCGAAATAAATCAGGGCAAGGGCGAGGAACAGCGGCCAGCCAATCGCCGGCGCCGGCAGATTGCCGAGGCCCTGCTCGGAAAGCAGCGCGATCGCCCCGGCGCCGGCCGAGGTCCACACCGCGATCCCGAGCAGGGAGGTGGCAAGCATCGCCAGCAACTTGCCGAGGAAGATCGAATCGATCGGCACCGCGGACGCGAGGACCTCGATGATCTTGTTGGATTTCTCCTCGATCAACTGGGACAGGGTCATGCCGGCGAGCAGGATCGTCAGGATGAACAGCACCGACTGGGCGCCGCGCGCGGTCAGTCCGCGGGCGGTGGCAAGCGAGCCTCCCGAGGATTCGACGGGCTCGACGATGAGCGGCGCGCCTGCCGGACTCGGAGCGCCGTCGAGCCGCCGGGCGTCGTCGATCAGCAGCCCGATCTGGCGGGCGGCATTGCCGTCGGGCCGAACGTCGCCGGTCATTCGCGGCTGCGACAGCCCGCCTTCGAGGACGGCGAGAATCGGCGAGTCGTCGGAGTCGAGAAGGCGCCGGCGAAGTGCTTCGGCGTCGGCTTCGGGCGCGACGCGGCGCAGGCGCACCAGCCCGCCCTCGCCGATGCCGCCGGCGAGCCGGTCGCGCACCGAAGACAGCTCCGCGAACTCGGCTTCGGTCGAGACCACCGCCACCAGCGGCCGCTGGACGTCGTCGCCGATGCTGCCGCCGATTCCACCGAAGATCACCGCGATCACCAGCGGGAACAATGGCCCGAGCAGGAACAATAGGAAGGCGCGCGAGAACACCGTCGCGACGAAGTCGCGGCGGGCGATGATGAAGGCGGCGCGAAACAGTTCGTTCACGGGCTCATCTCCGGCTCGTCCATCGCTTGCGCGGCGGCGGCTCCGGCAATTTCGACGAACGCGTCGTGCAGGCCGGGGCGCTCGATCGCCAGCGATTCGATGCCGGCGCCGCCGTCGATCAGCGCCTTGAGCAGCGGCTCAGGGCCGCCCTTGGGAAGCTCGAACACCCACAGCTGGCCCTCCTGCCGGGCCGAGTCGGGCAGTGCCGCGCGCCACGGCCCGTCGTCGGCCAGGGTCCGCAGCCGGACTACCGGGCGAAGCCGGTTGCGGGCGTCGTCGACCAGCCCCTCGAAGGCGACCTTGCCTTCGGCGATGATCGCGATCCGCTCGCACAATCGCTCGGCATGAGCGATGACATGAGTCGAAAAGATGATCGTCGCGCCGTCAGCCGCGACGTCGCGGATCAGCTGCTCGAGCCGGCCCTGGTTGATCGCGTCGAGCCCGGCGAAGGGTTCGTCGAGGATGATCAGTCGCGGTTTGTGGACCAGCGTGCCGAGCAGCTGGACGGTCTGCGCCATGCCCTTGGACAGGGTCCGGATCGGCTTGTTCGCCCAGTCGCCGAGTGCGTGGCGTTCGAGCAGCGCGTCGGCGCGGCGACGGCCCACGGCGATTGGCAGCGCCCGAAGCGCGCCCATGAAGGCGATCGCCTCGCGCGCGGTCATCGACGGATAGAGGCCGCGCTCCTCGGGAAGATAGCCGACTTGCCGGGCGGCATCGATCGGCCGTTTGTGGCCCAGCACCCGGCGGATTCCGGATGACGGCTCGATGATTCCGAGCAGGATGCGAAGCGCGGTCGTCTTGCCGGCGCCGTTGGGGCCGAGCAGGCCGTAGATCGAACCGGTGGGGACGGCGAAGCTCACTCCGTCGAGGGCGCGAGTCTCGCCGAAATCCTTGACCAGGTCGATCGCCTCGACGGCGACTGGATCGTTTTTCGCTTTGTGCTCGGGCTGTCGAAGCACTGATTTTCCTAGGAAAATGAGAACAGCCCTTCGATCGCCAGGGCAGGCGGAGTATGGGCTTTGCCCGTGGATAGAAGCCAAAGCCTGAAGGAAGCAATACGCGAGGAAGCCGCCCGGCTCGGATTCGTCGCCTGCGGCTTCGCCCGCGCCGACGCTGCGCCGCAGGCCGGCGCGGACTTGCGGCGCTGGCTCGAGGCCGGGCATCACGGGACGATGGGCTGGATGGAGGAGCGCGCCGACCAGCGGGTGTCGCCGCTTGCCTTGTGGCCGGAGGCGAAGTCGGTGATCGCGCTGGGCATGAGCTACGCCCCGGCCGGCGATCCGCTGGCGCTTGCCGACGCGCCCCGGCTCGGCCGGATTTCGGCCTATGCCCAGGGCGGCGACTATCACAAGACGGTCAAGAAGGCGCTCAAAGGCCTGGCGCGGATGATCGTCGCGCGCTCGCCTTCGGAACTGAAAGTCTTCGTCGACACCGCGCCGGTGATGGAAAAGCCGCTCGCCGAAGCGGCCGGGATCGGCTGGCAGGGCCGCCACACCAATCTCGTCAGCCGCGAGCACGGCAGCTGGCTGTTTCTCGGCATCATACTCACCAGCCTCGAGCTCGAGCCCGACGCGCCGTCCTCCTTTCATTGCGGGAGCTGCACGCGCTGCATCGCCGCCTGCCCGACCGATGCCATCGGCCCCGCCCATCGGATCGACGCGAGGCGCTGCATTTCCTATCTGACGATCGAGCATGAAGGGTCGATTCCGGAAGAATTTCGAGCAGCGATCGGCAACCGAATCTACGGCTGCGACGACTGCCTGGCAGTCTGCCCGTGGAATCGGTTCGCCAAGAGCGCGGCGGCCAACCGCGCTTTCCTGCCGCGCGCCGAGCTCGCCGCGCCGCGCCTCGCCGACCTGCTCGGCCTCGACGACGCCGCTTTTCGGGCGATGTTCGCCGGGTCGCCGATCAAGCGCATCGGCCGCAACCGGATGATCCGCAACTGCCTGATCGCCGCCGGCAACAGCGGCGAGCCGAGCCTGGCGTCCGCGGTCGAGCCGCACCTCGGCGACCCCGACCCGGTCGTGGCCGAAGCGGCGAACTGGGCGATGGCGCGGCTTCAGGCCCCTTGCAGCGCGGCGATGCAGCCGGCCTGATCGGCGTCGGCGCCGGTCGGAAACCTTGTGTCGATATGGGTGACCCGCTCCGGCCCCTGGCCGCGCGGCGGACCGTAAAGATAGGCATCGAGGACGCATCCGCGGCCGCGGAACTGGAGCTTTAGCCCCGGGCCTTCGCGGATCTGCAGAGCCGGCTGGCCGAACCGCTGGAGCAACTCGCCGGCGGTCAGGCCCGACAAGGAGCTGCGCTGCTGGACGGGTCCCGGTTGGACGGGCGGGACGACGGCACGCGGCGCGGTCGCGCAGCCGGCGACCAGCAACAGCAAGGCGGGGAGGAGGAAGCGGCGCATGGCCCTTTCCTGTCATTGCCAGCGACGCGAAGCAATCCAGTTGGATTGCCGCGCCGCCTGCAGCGGCTCGCAATGACGGTTGCCGGGTGCGTTGCCGGCCGCTACCCGCCTGCCGATCCAGCAACAGGGAAGTAACGGGATGCCCCAACACCGCCTCGACGTGCTGGCGATCGGCAATGCGATCGTCGATGTGATCGCCGACGCCGATGACGATTTCCTGGCGGGCAGGGGCCTGCAGAAGGGCGCGATGCGGCTGATCGACGCGGCCGAGGCGGAGCGGCTCTATAACCAGATGGGGCCGGCGCGCGAACTGAGCGGCGGTTCGGCCGCAAACACCGTCGCCGGTCTGGCGATGCTCGGCCTTAAAACCGGCTTCATCGGCCAGCTCGGCGACGATCAGCTTGGGCAGATATTCGCTCATGACATCCACAGCCTGGGGGTTGCGTTCGACACGCCGCCGCGCGGCGATGCCGGAGCGACCGCGCGCTGCCTGATCCTGGTGACCCCCGACGCGCAGCGGACGATGAACACCTTTCTCGGCGCCGCCCAGACGTTGCGGCCAAGCGCCGTCGACGCGGAGCGCATCGGCGAGGCGGCGATCCTCTACCTCGAAGGCTATCTGTGGGATCCGCCGGAGCCGCGGGCGGCGATGCATAAGGCGATCGATGCCGCCCGGGCAGCCGGCACCAAGGTTGCCTTCACCTTGTCCGACAGCTTCGTCATCGACCGTCACCGGGGCGATTTCCTGCGCCTGCTCGACGACGGCCATATCGACCTATTGTTCGCCAACGAGGCCGAGATCACCCAGCTTGCCGGCACGGCCGACTTCGCGGCGGCGGTCGAGGCAGTCGCCGGCAAGGTCCCGCTGCTGGTCGTCACCCGCAGCGAAAAGGGGGCGATCGCGCGCCGCGGCGATGCGCGGGCCGAGGTTCGTGCCGAGCCGATCGAGCGGCTGGTCGACACTACCGGGGCGGGCGACCTGTTCGCCGCCGGCTTCCTCGCCGGCGAGGCGCGTGGGCTGGGACTGGAGCGCTCGTTGAAGCTCGGCGCGATCGCGGCGGCCGAGGTCATCCAGCATTATGGCGCGCGGCCGGAAACGGATTTGAAGGCGCTGGCCGGCGACCTGCTCGACTAGGGTTTTATCTCCCCGTCGAGCAGCGACGGGTGTCCCGCCTCCACCACCGGTTCGTCGAACAGCTCGCGCGGAGTCTCGCGGCCATGATCGCGCCCGGCCGATCGGTGGCCCCTGGCAAGGGCGAACACGACCGGCGCCAGCACCGCAAGCGCAATCAGGTTGGGCAGCGCCATCGCGGCGTTGGCGATGTCGCCCATGCGCCACACCAGCTCCAGCTCCTGGAAAGAGCCGACCCAGATCATGAAGCACCAAAACAAACGCCACAGGATGTGCAGCGTGCGCTCGCCGCGGCGCGTGCCCGCGAATTGATCGTAGAGGTAGGTAATCGCCCGCTCGCCATAATAGGACCAGGTGAGAAGCGTCGTGAAGACGAACAGGATCAGCGCCACCGAGGCGACCAGCGCGCCGAGCGAGATATGACCGATCGCGAAGGGGAAGGCGGCGGCGAAGGCGCCCGCCGTCATGTCGAATCCGCGCAGGTCCGACGACCAGGCGTGTTGCTGAATGGTCTGGACGCCGGTTACCGGATCAGTGCCGGCGAAGCTGCCCTGGACGGTCAGGATCACCAGCGCGGTCATGGTGCAGATGATGATGGTGTCGATGAAAGTGCCCATCATCGCGAAGCGGCCCTGGAGCGCGGGATCGGTCGTGCGCGCCACGGCGTGGGCGATCGGGGTCGATCCCTGGCCCGCCTCGTTCGAGAACAGGCCGCGGGCGACGCCGGCCCGGATGGCGATGATGATCATCGCGCCGGTGAAGCCGCCGGTCGCGGCCTGTGGATTGAAGGCGCCGTGGAAGATCAGGCCGAAGGTTTCGGGAATGTCCTCGATGTTGAGGAATATCGCTATCAGCGCCATGACGATATAGGCGGCGGCCATCGTCGGGACGATCTTTTCCGCGACCGCGCCGATCGACTTGATGCCGCCGATGATGACGACGAAGACCAGCGTGGCGATGAGAAGTCCGCCGATCCATTCCTCGAAGCCGGTCAGCTGAGCGAAGGAATCGCCGACCGAATTGGCCTGGATCATGTTGCCGGTGACTCCGGCCGAAATCAAAGTGCCGATCGAAAAGAAGATCGCCAGCCACTTCCACTTCGGACCGAGGCCGAAGGTGATGTAGGACATCGGTCCGCCGCGATAATGGCCGTCCGGAGAGATTTCCCGGTAGCGGATCGCCAGCGCGCCTTCGGCGAATGCCAGCGCCATGCCGACCAGGGCGGTTATCCACATCCAGAAAATCGCACCCGGTCCGCCAAGCGCGATGGCGGTCGCGACGCCGGCGAGATTGCCGGTGCCGACCTGGCCCGAAAGCGCGGTCGACAGCGCCGCGAAGGGCGAAATCTCGCCAGACTTCTTGTCGCCGGTCTTGGTGAAGATGCCCTTGGCGGCGGGCCACAGCTGGCGCAGCGGATAGAAGCGCAAGCCCACCATCATGTAGAGCCCGATTCCGAGCAGGACGATGACCATCGGCGGGAAGGGGATCAGCTCCTCGCCGTTCCACGCGCCGCCCCAGATGAAATCCGCGACGTTGGTGACATGGTCGATCAAACCGACCGCCGCCGGCTCGGCCGCCACTGCGTCCGTCTGAGCTGCCGCCATTATCATTCCCCTGAAGAATCGCGCCGCTGGCAGCGGTAACGGACGGGGCCGGATGTGCAAACCAAAAAGGAAGGGGCAAAGCTTCCCCTCTCCCGTGCGTCTTTAGCGGCCCCTACAGTCCTGGCGGCCGCCTCGGCGGATCCAGCGGATCGTGCGTGTCGAGGCCCGGAATGTCCGGAGCGATGTCGTGGATTTCCGGCTCGTGGACCTCGACGAGGCCGAGGCCGAGATGGCTCTTCCGGTAGCTGTAGGCGAAGTAGATGACGATGCCGATCGCCGTCCAGACCGGAAGCACCAGCATCGCTTCGATCGGCAGGTTGAAGAACAGGAACAGGCAACCGAAGACGGTCAGCGGCGCCACCAGCCACAGCGCCGGCACCCGGAAGGCGCGCTTGCGGCCCGGATCGCGCCGGCGCAGCAGCCACACCGCCACCGCCACCATCAGGAAGGCGTAGAGCGTGCCGGCATTGGCGATGTCGGCGAGCTGGCCGACCGGGAAGAAGGCGGCCGCGGTCGCGACGACCACGCCGGTGATCAGGGTCACCACGTGCGGCGTCTTCCAGCGCGGATGCACTCTCGACAACACTTCCGGCAGAAGCCCGTCGCGCGACATGACGAAGAAGATGCGGGTCTGGCCGAACAGCAGGATGAGGATGACCGACGGCAGCGCGATGAAAGCGGCATAGCCGATCAGATTGCCGAACGTGCCATAGCCTATGGTGTGCAGCACATGCGCCAGCGGCTCGCGCGAGCAGACCAGCATCTCGGCATATTGGGGTGTGGCGCACATCCGCGCGAGCTCGGGCGTACCGGTGCCGAGCGGGGTTCCGTCGGCTCCCAGGATCGGCTGGCCGCCCATCGCGCCGATCGCTCCGGCCGCCACCAGCATATAGAAAACGGTGCAGATCAGCAGGCTGCCGATCAGGCCGATCGGAACGTTGCGCTGCGGGTTCTTGGTCTCCTCGGCGGCGGTCGAGACCGCGTCGAAGCCGACATAGGCGAAGAACATCGTCGCCGCCGCGCCGAGGACGCCGACGCCCGAGCCGAATCCGCCGAACATCCCGCCGGGGGTGAAGGGCTCGAAATTAGCCGAGTTCATCACCGGGAGCGTCAGCGCCACGAAGGCGGTGAGCGCGGTCACCTTGATCGCCACGAGCACGGTGTTGAACCAGGCGCTTTCCCGGGTGCCGATCACCAGCAGCAGGGTCATGAGCAGGGCGATGACGGCGGCCGGCAGGTTGATGAGCCCGCCCGGCTGGCCGCCGAGGATCAGCGGCCCCGCCTTGAGCGCGGCGGGCAATTCTATGCCCCACGATCGGGCCATGACCGTATCGGTGAAATAATTGGACCAGCCGACCGACACGGCCGAGGCGCCGACGGCATATTCGAGCAGCAGCGCCCAGCCCACCGTCCAGGCGAGGAACTCGCCGACGACCGTGTAGCTGTAGGTGTAGGCGGATCCGGCGACCGGGATCATCGAGGCGATTTCGGCATAGCAGAGCGCGGCGACGACGCAGACCGCGCCGGCGACGATGAAGGCGATGGTGAGCCCCGGGCCCGCCTTCTGCGCTCCCACCGACGTGAGCACGAAAATGCCGGTGCCGATGATGCAGCCGACGCCGAAGAGGGTGAGCTGCAG
>CAYUWJ010000044.1:0-95178 GCA_964448315.1 uncultured Sphingomonas sp.
CGGGCGGCATCGACGCGCTCGCCAGGATCGCCGCCGAGGTCAATCAGGCAGTCGAGAATATCGGCGCCCGGAGGCTTCAGACGGTAATGGAGAAACTGCTCGAGGACATCAGCTTCGACGCCGAGAACCGCAAGGGCGAGACGCTGGTGGTCGACGCCGACTTCGTCGAGCAGCAGCTTGCCGGAATCGCGCGAAACGCGGACTTGAGCCGCTACGTGCTTTGATCGAGCCGGCGATAGCGCCACACCAGTCCCTGCACGAACGGCGGCCACAGGCTGGTCGCGACGCCCGCGATCCGCAGCCGGTTAGCCGCCCAGGCATTGCAGGTGTAGAATGCATTGGCCTCGCCAGTCGCCCAGTAGAAGGCGTCGGAGCGGCCGTAGCCGGGATAGTCGATGCGGTCCGGCCCGCCGTCCGCGCCTGGCTCGAAGTCCGAGCGGATCGCCGCCCACAGCCGGCGATACTCTTCCGGGCGGAGCCGGATTTCGCGGGCGGCGTAGGCTGGGTCGGACACCCATTCGACGTGCATCACCCGCTTGCCGCCCATCAACCCCGACCAGATCGTCCGCGCGGTGATGTCGCGCCAGCGCGGGGTGTCGAGATAGACGCGCTCCTCGCCCGACCCGAACGCGACCCAGCGGGCGCTTGGATCCGGAGCGGCGAAGTCGGTTTTCGGCACCAGCGAGTCCCAGTCGAGTCCCTGCGCGCGCGCCGGCATGATGATATCGGCGTGGATGCCGTTGCTTGCCAGATAGATGGTGATTCCGTCGTCCGGCTCTTCCCAGCCGCGGTTGACCGGGACCAGCGAGCCGACGATCGCGGCGAGGAAATAGAGCGCCGGGACGGCGGCCAGCAACAGCAGGATTCGGCGCAGCCAGCGAAGCGTGCGCGTGCGGGTGCGTCTGCGGCGGCGAGTTCGGGCCATGGCCTTCTTTCGCAGGCCCGCCGGCGGACAGCCAGCGGAAGATCGCGTACCGGGCCGGTCATCGGCAGAACAACCTCCCCCGGACGGTGCTCCGGCAATAATGGTCGGGGCGACTGGATTCGAACCAGCGACCTCCACACCCCCAGTGTGATGCGCTACCAGGCTGCGCTACGCCCCGACCGACCAGCGCGACCGGCCGTCCCGCAAGGAAAGCCGCCAAGGCTGGGCCTCGCGCATCTAAAGTGACCGGGTCTTCAAAACAAGCGGCCGCTCCCTAGCTTGTCCGGCAAGGTGCCCTCCGGCTTGCACGGCCGCGCAATGCCGTGATAGGCGCCGCCCCCTCGCGACCAGAAAGATCGCTTCCCGACCATGACAGACATACTGACACTCACCGCCGCTTCGGCCGGCGCAGGAACTGCCGACAGCGGCACCGCGATCCTGGTCGGCATTTTGCCGTGGCTGCTGATTTTCGTCATTTTCTACATGCTGATGATCCGCCCGCAGCAAAAGCGGATGAAGGAACATCAGGCGACCATCGCCGCCGTCAAGAAGGGCGATGAAGTCGTCACCGCAGGCGGCGTTCGCGGCCGGGTGACCAAGGTCAGCGACGACGAGGCGGAGGTCGAAATCGCCAGCGGCGTTCGCGTGCGCATTGTCAAATCGACCCTGAGCCAGGTCGTCACCACCAAGGCAAAGCCGGCAAACGACTGATGCTCGACTTCCCGCGCTGGAAGATGTGGTCGATATCGCTGGTCATCCTGATCGGCATAGTCTTCGCCATCCCGAGCATGCTCACTGAGGACCTCAGGAGCAAATGGCCGGGCTGGCTTCCGCAATCGACGATCAATCTTGGCCTCGATCTTGCCGGCGGCAGCCACCTGCTGCTCGAAGCCGATACGCAAGATGCCGCGAGGCAGCGTCTCCAGGCGATGGAGGAGATGGTCACGACCGAGCTTCGGCAACGGCCGTCGATCCAGATCGACGATCTGTCGTCGACCGGCGGCCGGGTAAGATTCGTCGTCCGCAATCCCGCCGATGCCGACGTGGCGGTCGAACGGCTGCGCACCATCACCCAGCCGGTCGGGCTGGGAGCGCAGCGCGAATGGGAGGTCGAGATCGTCGATTCGACCCGGATCGTCATCACCCCGACCGCTTCCGGAACCGCGCAGGCGCTGCGCAACTCCATGACCGTCGCCCGAGACGTGGTCCGTCGCCGGATCGACCCGCAGGGCACGAGGGAAGTCACCGTCATCAACCAGGGCAGCCAGCGAATCCTGGTGCAGGTGCCCGGAGTCGAGGATCCCGAAGCGCTCAAGCAGCTGATTGGCCAGACTGCGCGGCTCGAGTTCAAGCTGGTCGATCTGACCGCCGATCCGGCGCAGGTGGCGGCGGGTCGCGCGCCTCCCGGGAGCCAGATCCTGCCAATGGCCGACGGCACCGGCGCGATCGCCGTTCAGCGACGCGTGATGGTCTCGGGCGAACAGCTGGTGGATGCCAAGCAAAGCTTCGACCAGGACGGCCAGCCGGTGGTATCGATCACCTTCAACGCCGCCGGCGCTCGGCGCTTCGGCCGGGTGACTCAGGAAAATGTCGGACGGCCGTTCGCCATCATCCTCGACAACCAGGTCCTGTCCGCGCCCAACATCAATGAGCCGATCCTCGGCGGTCAGGCGCAGATCATGGGCAGCTTCACAGTCGAAAGCGCCAATCAGCTGGCTATCAGCCTCGCTTCGGGCAAGCTGCCGGTGGAGCTCAACGTGGTCGAGGAACGCACCGTCAGCGCCGAGCTGGGCGCCGACTCGATTGAGAAGGGCATCATCGCCAGCATCGTCGCGACCCTCGCCGTGATCGCGTTCATGCTGATCACCTATGGTCGCTTCGGCGTCTATGCCAATATGGCGCTGCTGATTAACTCGCTGCTGATCCTCGGTGTCATGGCGATGTTCAACGCGACCTTGACCCTACCGGGGATCGCCGGCTTCGTCCTCACCGTCGGCGCCGCGGTTGACGCCAATGTGCTGATCAACGAGCGAATCCGCGAGGAACAGCGACGAGGCCGCAAGATCCTCGATGCAATCGAAAACGGCTACAAGGAAGCCTCGACCGCGATCTTCGACGCCAACATTACCAACACCATCGCCGCAGCGCTGATGTTCTATTTCGGGTCGGGGCCGGTGCGCGGCTTCGCGGTCGTGCTGATGATCGGCATCATCACCTCGGTCTTCACCGCCGTCAGCTTCACGCGGATGATGGTCGCGCTGTGGGTTCGGCGGCAGCGCCCCCGAACGCTCAACATCTGAGGTCATGATGAAGCTTCTGAAGCTCGTTCCCGACAACACCAACATCGACTTCTTGCACTGGCGCAAGCTCGCGCTGGTGCTGTCGGTGGTGGCTGTCGTCGCCAGCCTGGTGCTGGTCGGCGTTCGCGGACTCAACCTCGGCATCGACTTCGTCGGCGGGCAGGTCGTCCAGACGACGTTCGCGCAACCCGTCGACATTGAACAGCTTCGGGCACAGATCGGTTCACTGAACGTCGGCGAAGCCAGCATTCAGGAATTCGGCGACAACCAGACCTACCAAATCCGCCTGCCTAAACCCGAGGGTCCGGAAGCGGCCGCCAACCAGGTAGTGACCGATGTCCGGGCGATGCTCGAACAGGAATATCCCGGCGCCCGGGTCGACGCCGGCGAGTCGGTATCCGGCAAGGTCAGCGCCGAACTGGCACTCGACGGCGCCCTCGCCATCTCCCTGGCGATGCTGGGAATCGCGGTCTACATCTGGTTCCGGTTCGAATGGCAGTTCGGCGTCGGGGCGCTGGTTACACTGTTCCACGACGTGTCGGTCATGCTCGGGTTCTTCGCGATCACGCAGTTGCAGGTCGACCTCAACATCGTTGCCGCCTTCCTGGCGATCGTCGGCTACAGCCTCAACGACACGGTCGTCATCTACGACCGAATCCGCGAGAATCTGCGCAAGTTCCGAAAAATGGCATTCATTCCGCTGCTCAACCTGTCGCTCAATGAAACGCTGTCACGGACGATCGTCACCTCGCTGTCGATCATCCTCGCGCTGGCGATGCTGTTCTTCTTCGGCCCGGACGTGATTTTCGGCCTGACGCTGGCGATCCTGCTCGGCACCGTCCTCGGCACCTATTCGTCGATCTACATCTCCGCTCCGATGCTGGTCTGGCTCGGCATCAACCCGGACAGTTTCCTCCAGGTCGAGGATAAGGTGGCGCCGGGACCGCAGCCGGGCTAGACCCGTTCAGCCGCCACCAAGGTTCGATGGTCCACGTCGCGGCTTGGCCTCGGTCGGGCCCCACGCTAATGAGGATTTCATGTCGAATCTGAACCGTGTCACCGCGCTCGTCCTGGGCTGCGCCATACTCCTTCCGGCCAGCGGCTGCGCCCGCAACCGGACCGCCGGCGATACGCCCTACGTCGCCCGCGACGTCAGCACGCTGTACACGCTGGCCAAGCAGCGGCTCGACCGCGGCGAATATGAAACCGCCGCCAAGCTGTTCGACGAGGTGGAGCGGCAGCATCCCTATTCGGCCTGGGCGAGGCGCGCGCAGCTGATGAGTGCCTTCAGCTATTACATCGCCAAAAAATATCCCGAATCGGTAAGCTCGGCGCAGCGCTTTCTGACCATTCATCCGGGCAACAAGGACGCACCTTACGCCCATTATCTGGTGGCGATGAGCTATTACCAGCAGATCGCCGACGTCACCCGCGACCAGCGCATCACTCAGCAGGCCGCCGACGCCTTCGGCGAACTCGTTCGCCGTTATCCCAACAGCCGCTACTCCGCCGACGCCCGGCTTAAGCTCGACCTGATTAACGATCATTTGGGCGGCAAGGAAATGGAAGTCGGCCGCTTCTATCAGCGATCGGGCCAGTGGCTGGCGGCAACAACCAGATTCCGAATGGTGGTCGAGCGTTACGAGACGACGACGCACGCGCCGGAAGCTCTCCATCGGCTGGTGGAGAGCTATCTGGCGCTCGGCATTCCGGCGGAAGCGCAGAAGGCGGCGGCGGTGCTCGGTGCCAACTATCCGGGAAGCGAATGGTATCAACGCTCCTATGCGCTGATTCAACGGCACGTGCCGCAAGGCTGAGGCTGGGCGGGTGAGCGCCGGCGCATGCTGAGGCAGCTCGCCATCCGCGATATCGTCCTGGTCGAACGGCTGGAGCTCGAGTTCGAGGCCGGTCTCGGCGTGCTGACCGGCGAGACCGGCGCCGGCAAGTCGATCCTGCTGGATTCGCTCGGCCTGGCACTGGGCGCCCGAGCCGACGCCGGCCTGGTGCGAAGCGGGCAAGACAGCGCCAGCGTTTCAGCCGAGCTCCAGCTTCCGGACGGGCATCCCATTCACGGATTTCTCGAGGAGCAGGGGGTCGAGCAGGTCCGCGGCGAGCCGCTGCTACTGCGGCGAACGTTAAAGGCCGATGGCGGCAGCCGGGCGTTCCTCGGCGGCGCCTCGGTCCCGGCCTCGGCGCTTCGCGAAGTCGCCACGCTGCTCGTCGAAATCCACGGCCAGCACGACGACCGAGGACTTCTCAATCCCAGGGGGCATCGCGACCTGCTCGACCTGTTCGGACGGATCGACGCACAGCCCGCTCGAAGCGCCTGGGCGACCGTATCGCGGCTCGAAGCAGAGCTTGCCCGGGCCCGCGCCCAAGCCGCGTCGGCCGAGCGCGACCGGGAATGGCTCGCCCACGCCAGCGCCGAGATCGAGGCGCTCGGCCCCGAGCCGGGCGAGGAGACTCGGCTGGCCGAACAGCGCTCGGCGATGCAGGCGGGGGCCAGGGCCGGCGAAGCGCTGACCGGGCTTGATGAATTGCTCGGCGGCTCGGATGGCGTACTTGCCCAGCTCAGGCTCGCCGCCCGCCGGATCGAGCGCGGCGCCGCCGATCATCCCCTGCTCGCCGAAGCGCTGGCAGCGCTCGACCGGGCGCTGATCGAGGCAAGCGAGGGCGAGGACCGGATCGCTCGCGCGGCCGAGGCGCTGGCTTTCGATCCGGCGACGCTCGACACGGTCGAGGCACGATTGTTCGACATCCGCGGCCTGGCGCGCAAGCATCGGGTCGAGGCGGACGCGCTCGCCGAGCTCGGCCAGGATATGCGCGCGCAGCTCGCCGCAATCGACGCCGGCTGCGAGCGAATCGCGGCATTGGACCGGGAGCTGGAAGAGGCGCGCGCCGCCTACGCCGGGCTCGCTGCCAAGCTGAGCGACGCCAGGCGCGATGCGGCCAGGCGCCTTGATGCCGCAGTTGCCGCCGAGCTTGCTCCGCTGAAGCTCGATGCCGCCCGCTTCCGGACCGCTTTGGCGGCCGCGGAAGCCGGGCCGTCCGGCACCGACCGGGTCGAATTCGAGGTTTCTACCAACCCGCAGGCACCGTTCGGGCCGCTGACCCGGATTGCTAGCGGCGGCGAATTGTCGCGCTTCATCCTCGCGCTGAAGGTTGCCCTGGCGGAAGCCGGTAGCGCCGGCACGATGATATTCGACGAGATCGACCGCGGCGTCGGCGGCGCCGTCGCAAGTGCCATCGGCGAGCGGCTGGAGCGGCTGGCGCGCGACTCGCAGGTGCTGGTCGTCACCCATTCGCCGCAAGTCGCAGCCCGCGCCGCTCATCATTACCGGATCGACAAGGTGCACGGCACGGAGGGCACCCGGACCACGGTCCGGCGGCTCGACCAGACCGAGCGACGCGAGGAGATCGCGCGCATGCTGTCAGGCGCGCTGGTCACCGACGAGGCGCGCGCGCAGGCAGCGAAGCTGCTGGAAGCGGCGTGACCAGCTTTGTCGCGCTGCTTCGGGGCGTGAACCTCGGCAAGCGCCACCTGCGCATGGATGACCTCAAGCGTATTGCAACCGAGCTTGGGCTCGTGAGCCCGCGCACCTTCATTGCCAGCGGCAATCTTCTGTTCGCGAGCAGCAAAGGTGAAAAAGCGCTCAAGCGCGAGCTTGAGAAAGCGCTGGAGGCGCATATGGGTGCGCCGGTGGCAGTTATGATCCGAACGGCGAAGGAAATAGCGCAGGTCGCGAAAGCCAATCCGTTTGACCATGAGCCGGGAAACCGCGTCGTCGCCATCTTCCTCGACGATGCGGTTTCTGCAAGCGTCGCAAGCGAGGCGAGGCATGTCGCTGGCGAGCGGATCGCTCTCGGCAGGCGCGAGATCTACGTGCATTATCCCGACGGCCAGGGGCGCTCAAAGCTTAGCATCCCCGCGGCGGCGACCGGCACCGCGCGCAACATGAACACGGTAGCTAAGCTCGCGGAGATGGCGGAGGAGAGTGCATGAGCAAGGAACGTGCGTTCCCACTCGAATTCGAGGGCGAGGCGCTGGAGGGCGTGCTCGTCTCGCGGCGCGACAATGCGATTCGGCCGGCGGTGATCCTGTTCCCATCGGTAATGGGCGTCACGGACCTCGAGCTCGGCTTCGCCCGGCAACTGGTCGAGCTCGGCTACACCGGCTTCGTCGCCGATCTGTTCGGCAGCAAGTTCCGCGGCAGCTCGCGCGACGCGATGTTCGGCGAGATGGCGCGGCTGAAAGGCGACCGTGCGGCGCTTCGGCGGCGCGTGCAGGCGGTGCTCGACCAGGTGCGAGGCCTGCCCGAGGTAGAGAGCGGCCAGATCGCCGCCGCCGGTTTTTGCTTCGGCGGCCTATGCGCTCTCGACCTGGCGCGCAGCGGCGCCGACATTGCCGGCGTGGCAAGCTTCCACGGTCTGTTCGACCCGCCCGAACTCGATCCGCAGCCAGTCAAGGCCAAAGTCCTTGCCTTCCATGGGTGGGACGACCCGATGGTCCTGCCCGAGGCGGTGGTGGCGCTGGGGCAGGAACTGACGCAAGCTGGCGCCGACTGGCAGATCCACGCCTATGGTCATGTCGCCCACGGCTTCACCAACCCCAACGCGCACGCGATCGGCATCGACGGCGTCCGCTACAACGCGCTGGCGGCGGAGCGGAGCTGGACCGCGTTCATCAACTTCCTCGAGGAATTGTTCGGCTAGCATGGCCAAGCAACCGACCGAAGCCGACGCCGCCAACCGGCTGATGCGGCTGGCGAGAGAGATTGCGCGCCACGATCGGCTGTACCACGGCGAGGACTCGCCCGAGATCAGCGATGCCGACTATGACGCGCTGGTCCGCGAAAATGCCGAGCTGGAAGCGCGCTTCCCGCGTCTGGTGCGGCCGGATTCGCCTTCGAAGCGGCTCGGCGCGGCGCCGACCTCGCCGCTCGCCAAGGTCGCGCATGCGCGGCCGATGCTCAGTCTGGAAAATGGTTTCTCGACCGAAGAGGTGCAGGATTTTGTCGGCCGCGTTCGGCGCTTCCTGGCGCTGCCGGCCGACGCGCCGGTGGCGATGACCGCCGAGCCGAAGATCGACGGCTTGTCCTGCTCGCTGCGCTACGAAGGCGGCGATCTGGTGCTGGCCGCGACCCGCGGCGACGGGACGGTCGGCGAGGATGTCACGCCCAATGCAAGGACGATTGGCGACATCCCGCAAAAGCTTGAAGGCGCCCCGGCCGTCCTCGAGGTCCGCGGCGAGGTCTACATGTCCAAGGTCGACTTCGCTGCGCTCAACCTCCGACAGGAGGCGGCATCGGCCAAGATTTTCGCCAATCCGCGCAACGCCGCCGCCGGATCGCTTCGCCAGAAGGACGCGAGCATCACCGCTGCCCGGCCGCTGCGCTTTTTCGCGCACGGCTGGGGCGAGCTGTCGGCCCCGCTCGCCGAAACGCAGTTCGAATCGTTGCAGGCGATCGCCGCGCTCGGCTTTCCCGTCCCGGAGCTGATCGTCCCCTGCAAAACGGTGGAGGACATGCTCGCCCATTATGCGGTGATCGAGACGGCGCGCGCCGACCTGCCGTTCGACATCGACGGGGTGGTCTACAAGGTCGACCGGCTCGACTGGCAGCAGCGGCTCGGCCAGGTGGCGCGGGCGCCGCGCTGGGGGCTGGCGCACAAATTCCCGGCCGAGCAGGCGGAGACGACACTGGAGGCGATCGCCATCCAGGTCGGCCGGACCGGCAAACTGACCCCGGTCGGGCGGCTGACCCCGGTCGGCGTCGGCGGTGTGATCGTCGCCAACGTCACCCTCCACAACCGCGACGAGATCGCCCGGCTCGGGCTTCGCATCGGCGACCGGGTACGCATCCAGCGCGCCGGCGACGTCATCCCGCAAGTGGTCGAGAACCTCACCCGCGACGAACCGCGCGAGGCCTATGCGTTTCCCGACCATTGCCCTGAGTGCGGCAGCGAAGCGGTGGCGGAGGAAGGCGAAGTCGACGTTCGTTGCACCGGCGGCCTGGTCTGTCCGGCGCAGCGCATCGAGCGATTGAAGCATTTCGTCGGCCGCGGCGCGATGGACATCGACGGGCTGGGCGAGAAAACGATCGTTGAATTCGTCGAGCTCGGCTGGCTGACCGGCCCCGCCGACATCTTCCGCCTGAAGCGCTATCGCGACCAGCTCGTCGGCCGTGAAGGCTGGCAGGCAAAAAGCGTCGATAATCTACTCGCGGCAATCGACGCGCGCATCGGCTTCGACCCGGCGCGCTTCCTGTTCGGCCTCGGCATCCGCCACGTCGGCATCGTCACCGCCAAGGATCTGCTCAGACGCTTCGGCACCATCCAGGCGTTGCGTGACGCCGCAACCGGTCCAGAAGCGCAGGTCGAGCTGTCGGGAGTCGAAGGCGTCGGCCCTGTGGTCGCGGAGGCTTTGGTCGATTTCTTCCACGAGCCGCACAACCGCGAAGAACTCGGCGAATTGCTCGAGCTGGCGCGGCCAGCCGCATTCGTTTCCAGTGCGCGCGAAACCGAATGGACCGGCAAGACCATCGTGTTCACCGGCACCCTAGAGACGATGAGCCGCGACGAAGCGAAGGCGCAAGCCGAAAGGCTCGGCGCGCGGACCGCAGGATCGGTGTCGGCGAAGACCGACCTGGTCGTCGCCGGCCCGGGAGCGGGCTCGAAGCTCAAGAAAGCGCAAGACCTCGGCATCCACGTGATCAGCGAGGATGAATGGGCCAGGATCGTCGCCGAAAGCTGAAGTGGGTAACATGTCTTTGCACTTCGCAGCCATGGCCTTGGCGGCCACGCATGATGCCGACCTCTCCTCGCGTTCCGCCGCAAGCACTGCCGCGATATGCGCATCGTCTGACGGCGCCTGCTGTCGCATTGCTTGCCGCCAAACGCCCGAGAGCGGACATTAGCCGCTAGTCGTCGGTCAAGTAGACGAACAACATCGTGATGGCAGACGCCATGGAATACATAAAGGCGCCTTCCATCGAGCCACTACCGACCTCTGTCTGCCACATTTGGAAGAAGGCGGCTCCGAAGGTCATGAAAAAGCCGAACCAAACGAGAAGGGCGAGTCCGGCCGCCCACAACCCGGCTGACTTGGCGGTGTGAAACTGCTCCGCAGTGCCGTCCCGCGCCGCGAACATGTCCCAGGCGCCCTTGATCCCGAAAAACCCGATGGCGAACTCGCCGACGATGATCAGAGCAAGCGCCGCCCAGTGCGCGGCAGGACTGCTCACATCGAAAAACAGGGTGCGCGGGTAAACTTCGTGATCTGCGGCCGAAAGTACATAGCCCAGCGCAGCATGGGCTTCGTTGAGGTTCGCGATATTCTGCAGCGCATAGATCAACGCGTGCAGTCCGATGAACAGCACAAGCAGTGCTTTCAGAATCCGAAACATGTGTCCCCCCTTCCGGCCAGCCTGAGCACTCGCCATGGAGGGAAGAGTACAAACACGGTCGCGGCGATACAAATCGCTCTCTCGAAGCGGCGCTGCCGACCGACCCCCAGCGCCAAAAATGGGGGCGGGAGCGGACCCAAGCACCTGCAAGATTGGGCCGCTTGCGCCAGATTATCGACAGCCTGACACAGGAACTCCATGCGTATTGAGTTGGTTATTATCCTTACAGTCAAAGGATATTTTACGATGCGTATTTTTCTTCCGGCCCTTTCTGCCGCAGCTCTGATTTCACTGGGTGCCTGCACTACTTTTGAGCCGACGGTTGTGTCTGCCAGTGAGTCGAACGTTACCTATCGCATCGCCCCGGACCAGCTTGAGAAGACGCGGCTCGCAGCTGAAAAGTACTGCGCTGATCAGGGGCGGCAGACCGCGCAATTAGATCGTGTTACCCCTACCGGCGAAGGAAAGTCCGTGGCTGCGTTCTCGTGTCATTGATCCGCTGACGTCAAATCTTTGGAGCAACGCGCTCATCCGCGCGGCATCCTCTGAGAGCGCAAAAATGCCCGCCTCGATACGCTCGCGCTTATGGTCCGAAACCATCTGATGCCCTCCCTGTGGCAGCGACTGGGCCTCAGAGACGGTTGAACACCGCCATCTGCGTTGCGCCGCCGAACCATGGGTGAGAGCCGCCCACGTCGTGGAAGCTCGCTCGATAGCCGCTTCGACCGCTCACGCCGTCGGACCAGTTGCGAAACTGACGTCGGGTCCACTCGAAGCGATGGCCGGGGTGACGCAAGCGCCTCCGCGGGACGCCAAGCAGATCGTTGAATTCAATGTTCGGTGTGGTGACGACCACCACGGCAGGGCGGTAAAGCCGGAACACAGCGTGCTCGACAAGCGACAGTCGGTCCGGAGCGACATGCTCGATAGTCTCCACCAGGATCGCGGCGTCGAAACCATAGAGGCGCTCGTCCGGCTTCGTAAAACATGTCTGCAGGAGGCTGATCCGACTCCGGTCCAGCAGACCGGCGGCGACAAGCCGCTGCTTCAGCGACGTCAAAGCCTCGATGGATACATCAACGCCAACGAGCCGCCGGAAGCGATCATTCGATGCGAGACGGGCGAAAAGAGGCCCATCCCCGCAGCCAAGATCGAGAACCGTTGTAGCGCCGGAATCGAGCAAACGGGAATAGACGGCGTCCAGCCGATCCTCATGCAACCCGGTGCTCATTCACTTCCTTCGTGAGTTACGCCTACGGGAACATAGTAGCTGCGCAAGTAGCTTCCCGCCGAATCAAAGCTTTAGGCATCCGTCGGCCAGCCCGCGAACAATGAACCGCGAGAATTGACGTTGATGAGCCGCTTCATTTCTTTCGCACATGCGTCGAGATCATCCTTGAGCATCTGAATGGCGGTATCGATTTCACCCTCGACGACGCAGTCGTTGGTAAGCTGATGCGAGCGCGCCAGCACTCTCGCTCCGTGGATGCCATGTTCGACGTGGAACTTGTCGAGAATGCCAGTCATATGCACCTCCATCCTTTGCGCTGAGCATAGCATGAGGAGCGGCCGCCGCCGCGTCAACAAATCAGATCTACGGAACACCGGCATAGCTTGCCGCATTTGGTCGAAAGCAGCTTCATATCCCCGCTCTCTTATGCCTCCGTTTTTGCAGATAAGGCCGGAACAGCTTGCAGCCCGCTGAACCTTTTTTTGGCCTTTCTCCGTACCACGTCCTGCTCACGGCGCTCGGCGCGGGAATTCTCCTTGCGTACTGGATCCCCCGCTTTTTCTCCGGGCGCGAACCGGCCGCCTCGGCCCTGCTTATTCTGATAGGCGTGGTGGCGTTCACGCTGCTTCCGGGGATGCCCGCGGTGATCGATCCGCGCAGCGCTCCGCGCGCGTGGGAATATGTAAGCGAACTTGCCGTCATCGTGGCCCTTTTCGGCACGGGTTTGAGAATCGACAATTTGACCAGCTACCGCCGGTGGCAGCCCACGATCCGGTTGTTGGTCGTGGCGATGCCTCTGACGATCGTGGCCGTCGCGCTACTCGGTTACTGGCTTGCCGGCATGACGCTCGCGGGTGCGATTCTCCTGGGTGCAGTGCTCGCCCCGACCGATCCGGTCCTTGCTGGCGACGTGCAGGTCGGCCCGCCTACAGAGGGCGGCGAACACCCGGTGCGTTTCACTCTGACGACGGAAGCGGGTCTCAACGACGGGCTCGCCTTTCCGTTCGTTTACCTCGGCCTTATCGTCGCCGCGGAGGGGTTCACGCCGGGCCAACTTGCGACCGAATGGCTGTTTCGCGACGTTCTCTACAGGATCGTTGTTGGGGCAGCATCCGGCGCGGCTATTGGCTGGCTGCTGGGGAAGATCCTGTTTTCCATGCCGAAGGACAATGCGCTCGCGCGAACCGCCTCGGGCGTTCTCTCCCTGGCAATGGTTCTGTTATGTTACGGCGCGACCGAGCTGCTGGAAGGCTATGGTTTCATCGCAGCCTTTGTTTCGGGCCTCACGCTTCGCCGCGTGGAGCAGGGAAACCCGTTTCATGGACGCCTTCATGCCTTTAGTGAGGCGATCGAGCACACGCTGACCGCCGTTCTGCTGCTGCTCATCGGGGGCACGCTGCCGTTGCTCTGGACTGAGCTAGACTGGCAGCATGCCGCTATTGCGCTGGCGCTGATCCTCATCGTGCGCCCGGTCGCAGGATGGGTGAGCTTGGGAGGCACCGACCTGCTCGGCAGGGAGCGGCTGGTGGTCGCCGCTTATGGCGTTCGTGGGATCGGCTCGATCTATTATCTTGGCTTCGCCACAAGCCACTTCGAGTTTGTCAACGAAGGCCAGCTTTGGGCCACCATCGCCCTTGCAATCCTGATCTCAACGGTCGTGCACGGTTTGACGGCAGGCGCGGCTGTCGAGCGGGTAACCGATCAGGAGGAGGCCACAGCGCGGCCAAAATGAATGTCTGCTTTGCATGGAAGGCGGGAGACTGGCGTTTAAATGTCTCACCTCGAGCGTAGCGCCTTACCCTGTGAAAAGGGCTGGTGCGCCACCCAGTCACACGAGAACTGCTCTCTGGCGACATTTCCCTGTTTAGCAGCGAAAATACAGGGAATTCGGCCATTTCATCAATCCAGACGGATTCTGAAACTGAATCTCCGCCCTTGGTTACCGCCATTCGCTTCTGGCTTTCCCTTGGTGACGGAACAGGGAATAAAGAACGAATTACAGGGAAGTGGGACGACAGCGCATGGCTTCCGGCGAGACCGAACTCATCGAGGATGCAATCCAAACAGTCAGCGAGGACGTCGTTCAAACGGCCTGCAATGAACTCTGCCTGACGGATCCGGCCACTATGACGCTCGTAACGGACGGCATGCGGGAAATTGCCAACAATTACCTCCTTGACCTGTCGATCGAGCCATATTTCGGGACTCCAAAGGCTCAGCGAGCTGCCTTACGAAAGCTCGCCGATGCTCTCGTTCGTGCCCTATGTCGCATGGGGGAAATTGCGCCCGAATATGCCGTGGCGTTGAAGCGTTCGGACCGTACCTCTGGCACCGATGGACACACGTCGCTCTTTGTGGAGACGCAGAAAAACTTGATCGCGCTCAAAAATGCGATCGACGAGTTCGATCAAAATTACGAACCCAGGCGCGGTAAACCAACAAACGTCCCCCTTGAAACCGCGGTGAGGGATCTGATCGATTTGATAGAGCCACTAACCGGGGCATTTCCAAAAAACGCCATGGGAAAGCACTCCGGGGACAGTCCAAGACTGAAATCGCCGGAGGCACTTGCCATAGGCAAATTGCTCCAGGGCGTGGATAAGCAGCTGAACGAAACCACGATCGTGAACATGATCGAGAAGGTTTCGGTTCAGCCGAAGCCCGCCGTACACCATCTCGACGCCTTGTTCCGGGCCGATCCTGATTTTGAGCTCGACTGCTCCCTCCACTCCAACCGCCAGCGGGATTAAAAGGGTTAGCTTCGCCTCTTTTTTTGGTTTTCACAAAAGCGCGATTCATCATCATTGAGGAGCTTCCGTTCGATACTTCGGGAGCTTCAAATGACTCATTACGCCGAACATCCGCACGTCGAGCTCGTCTCGCGGACGTCTCTGGTTCCCAACCCGAGAAACGCCCGCACTCACACCGAAAAGCAAATCCAGCAGATTGCGGCGAGTATAAAGCGCTTCACTTTCCTGGTGCCGATCATAATCGATGACAAAAACCAGATTGCCGCCGGCCATGGCCGCTGGCTGGCTTCCGAGTTGCTCAAGATGGAGCTGGTTCCGATCATTCGGGTGAAGTTTCTTACTGACGCCGACCGTCGCGCCTTCGCACTTGCCGAGAACCGCATCGCCCAGCTCAGCGGCTGGGACGAAAGTCTCCTCGCCGAAGAGCTCAACTTCCTGTTTGAGGACGGCTTCGACCTCGAAATCACGGGGTTCACCACCAATGATCTCGACTTCGCCATCGTCGATGATCCGCCGGCGTCCGAGCCGGAGATGGTTGAGCTGCCCGACTCCTCGAATGTGGCGGTCAGCCGCCCCGGCGATCTGTGGTTGATCGGGTCTCGGCACCGGCTTTTCTGTGGTGACAGCCGGGAGGTTGCGAGCTTCGAGACACTGCTCGGCGACGAACGGGCTACCCTCGTATTCGCGGACGCTCCGTACAATGTTCCGATTGACGGCCACGTAAGCGGCAACGGCCTGGTGCATCACCGCGAGTTCGAGATGGCGTCGGGCGAGATGACGCCGGCCGAGTTCACTCATTTCCTGCGAGCCGTGTTCCGGCTGTGTGCCCGTTACTCGACCGATGGTTCTATCCATTACCAATGCATGGACTGGCGTCACCTTCGCGAGATCCTTGATGCGGCCGACGGTGTTTACACCCAGTTCAAACAGCTGCTCGTCTGGAATAAGCGCAACGCCGGCCAGGGGGCCTTCTATCGCAGCCAGCATGAACTGGTGTTGGTCTTCAAGAGCGGCCGGGCAAAGCACATCAACAATTTCGGGCTCGGCGAGACGGGCCGCTACCGCACCAACGTGCTAGACTACCCGGGGGCGAACGGCTTCTATCGCGGTCGCGCGCGTGACCTTGCCGATCACGCCACGATCAAATCGACAGCGCTTGTGGCGGACCTGTTGCTCGATTGCTCGAACCGCGGCGATCTGGTGCTCGATCCGTTCGCAGGCTCAGGCACCACGCTCCTGGCCGCCCACCACACCGGCCGCCGCGGAGCCGCGATTGAGATTGACCCGCTCTATGTCGACACCGCCATCCGCCGCCTGACTTCCGCGTCCGGGCTCGCCGCGATCCATGCCGATGGCCGTTCCTTCGATGAGGTAGCAAATGATCGCCTCGGTGTACGGGGGGCGCTCCATGGCTAAGGGCAAACCCTACGAGGTCGGGTACGGCAAACCGCCCAAGGAGCATCGCTTCCCGCCAGGCCAGTCCGGCAACCCTGGAGGACGCAAGAAGGGTTCCCGCGGCATCAAGACTGATCTTCATGCCGAGCTGAGCTCGGTCCTGACGATCAGCATCAACAGGCAGCCGGTCAGCGGGACCAAGCAGCGGCTGATGCTGAAGTCGCTGGCGACCCGGGCAGCCGCCGGGGACGTTCGCGCAAGCGCGCTCCTGCTGCCGCTCATCATGCAGATCTTCGGCATAGAGGACCGCGGCCATGATCGCCGGCAGCTGTCGAGGCAGGATCAGGCCATTCTTGACGAGCTACTGGCGGGGACATGTGAGTCCACAGAGCAGGGCGCCGGCGACAACGAAGCAGCAGGGGAGCTGCCGCCGGACGCTACCCCAATCGCCGGCGAGGAAGCATGACGATGGTCATCCCTGCTCGCATCGATGATCCGTACGCGCTCCTTCTGGCGCTCATGCGGCGCGACTTCAGGGTGTTTCTGCGCAAGGCTTACCCGGCAATCCGCGGTGGCGAGATGATCCGCTGGAACTGGCATCTCGATGCAATCGCGCACGCCCTTGACCAGGTAGCGGATGGGCAATCCCGACGCCTCCTCGTCACCATGCCGCCGCGCAATCTGAAGTCGATCACTGTCTCTGTCGCCTGGGTCGCCTGGATGCTCGGACGCGATCCTGCGCGCAACTTCGTGTGCGTCAGCTATTCGAACGAACTGTCTGCCAAGCTGGCACGCGACTGTATCGCTGTGGTGCAGTCGTCTTGGTATCGCGAGCTGTTCCCCCGGACGCTGATCTCGGCGAAGCGCTCGGCCTCTGGGGACTTCGAGACCACGCGCGGCGGCGGACGTCTTGCGACCTCGGTCACGGGGACGCTGACCGGCCGCGGCGGCGACATCATCATAATCGACGATCCGATCAAGCCCGAGGAGGCCCACTCGGAAACCACCCGCAACTTCGTCAACCACTGGTTCCAGTCGACGCTTGCCTCGCGCCTGAACGACAAGGAGACCGGGGCGATCATTACCGTCATGCAGCGCCTCCATCAGCACGACCTGGCTGGCATGATGCTCGAGAGAGGCGGATGGGATCAGCTGGCGCTTCCAGCGATCGCACTCCAGGACGAAATCGTCCCGCTTCCCGGCGGCCGGGAGCACCTGCGGGCTGAGGGCGATGTGCTTCATCCCGAGCGCGAGCCACGCAGGGTCCTTGATGAGATCAGGGCTCTGATGGGATCGATGGACTTTGAGGCCCAGTATCAGCAGCAGCCCCTCCCAGCGACCGGCAACATCGTCAGGGCCGACTGGCTGAAGACGTACCCGGCCGGGTTCGATCCCGGATCACTGCCTGGCAAAATAGTCCAGTCGTGGGATACGGCCACCAAGGATGGGGTGCTGAACGACTGGTCGGTATGCATCACGGCGCATGTCTCAAGGAACGAGATTCGCATTCTTGATGTCTTCCGACGGCGGCTGCTGTTTCCGGAACTTAAGGCCGCGGCAATCCGACTTGCGCGTGCCCACGGCGCTACAGCTCTCCTGATCGAGGACCAGGCTTCGGGAAGCCAGCTCATCCAGACGCTGCGAAGCGAGCAGCCCCGCGGCGTCCCGCACCCGATCGCGCGACGACCCGAGGGTGACAAATATTCGCGGATGGCCGGGGTCAGTGGGCAGATAGAGGGCGGCCAGCTCCTGCTGCCGGAAGACGCGCCGTGGCTCGGCGAGTTTCTGACTGAGCTGATCGGGTTTCCCAACGCACGTCACGATGATCAGGCTGACGCACTGACCCAGTTAATGAACTGGGTGATGATTTTCGGACCGGCGGAGGCTCAATCGGTTGCGGGGCCCATCCTGTTCTGGGAGGAGGATGGACGAATTCGGACCACCGGCGACGAAGAGCTCTTTGGACGCGGCAACAGCAGCCGAGCTTGCCACGAGCGCTATGATCTCGATCCGTGGGAGGCCCTTTGAAGCCCTCGCATCAAGACGAATCTGGATTGTCAGATCGGCCGACGCGCCCCTATCGCGATAGGAGGAAAAGGCAGACGATCGGAGAAAGCAAGTCGGCGGTGTGGCATATCGGGCGGGCTGTAGGACAGGGGGAATCGGCGGCGTGGCGAATTAGTGCGCTGTCACCGTAATTGCGTAATTCTCATGTCCTCGGAATTCCCCCGTGAACTAAAGGTAATCTGGGTTCTCCTGAGATACAAGTAGCAATGGATACTACGACTTTTAGGTGATTTGTCTCACAGACGAGAGAAGTCAACACCCGTTGAGCCATATCAATAAAAAGGAAGATAAAATCTATATCATCAAGTGACCACGTTGTTTCTAGATCACTTAAGCATAGGATAACTCGCCGTCTGTCTATAATTTTCTTTTCTATTAACTCCAATACAGATCCATAATCAACTTTATCCCGTTGCACGCTCTTTAAACGATGGCTAGCTTCAATTTCATATCCAATTGGCGCTCTTCTTACAGAAATTACGTCGTCGAAGTTCTTCTCTGCGAATCGCTCAAAATACCTCTTTCCTTCTATATCAAATGAATCAATTAAATGAACAACACCTTCCCAAAAAACCTCACCTGCGCGTTCTTCATTGGTCATGTGCAGCCTATCTCCGTAACTCCTGAAACAATAAAATGAAACCTGATGGGACACCTGGGCCAGGCCGGCCGTGGAATGGCGCGAAGTATATTGCACCGGTTGTTGGACCGTAAAATATTCTTGGTCCGTTTAACACCAGTTCTACATTATTTGGAATGTCATAAGGCTGGTAGCGCTGATAGAAGTCGTAACGGCCGCCAATGAGCCCGTATTGAGTTGCTGGAACGCTTGCGCGATCGCTTGAGAGAAATCCTGATAGAATAGCATTAAGATTCGATTCAAGCGCGTTGAGCCCAGGGTCAATGATTCCGTAAGCCTCCCACCACGAAGGCTCCGCAAAGTCATCGCCACCTAGGTAACCCCGCCTGATATCAGCTTCATAAACAAGACCACCTACGGCAGATAGTAAGCACGCACTCGCATTCCCTTGCGCACATTCGGCTAGTGCTGGATCCAACATAAATAGCCCAGTGTGCAGCTCGTCATCCGTGTCTCGGCCTGTCTCCGGCTGGACAAATTCAGCGATGATTCCGACTGCCGCCAAGGCGCCGATGAGCGCCCCTCCGGATAAGCAAATGCGGCTTCCGGTGACGACCGCGCAACCGTTTAGTCCAAGGGGATCGGCGAAGCTTACCGGATCGTTCCCGACATAAGCATAGAGGTTCATGCCACCATCATACCTGATCGGGTCGGGCTGAAGGAACCGCCCCAGGTGCGGCGCATAGACGCGCGCCTTGTAATAATATGTGGCGAGTTCCGGCAGCCACGCCTGGCCGGTATATTGGAACCGCCCGACGTTGGAAGCGCCCGGCGTGCCGTATTCGCCGTAGGTGTTGATGCTGCCCGCAATCAGATTTCCCGACGAGTCGGTCGCCGCGACGATCGAGCCGCGCTCGTCGGCGTGGAGGAAGCGGCGGTTGCTGGTGCCGGTGCCCGCATATTCGACCAGAGGCTCGTCGATGCCGGGACCGAACACATAGCGATTCTGGAGCGCATTGCCCGCGTCATATTCAGCGATCATGTTTATGCCGTCATAGGCGAACCGCGTTCCGGCGCCCGACGTGTTGCCGATCACATCGTGCAGCCGCATCAGCGGGTCGTAGGTGAGGGTCACCGCCGGGACACCGGCGCCTGACGCAGCACGCAGCAAATTCTGCGACGAGTAGAGGTAATTCTTGCCGGTCTGCGGATCGCTGGTGAGGTTGCCGTTGGCGTCGTGCGTGGTAGTGGCGGCCGAGATGCTTGCGATCTGGTTGAGGCCGTTCGGCACATAATCGGTCGAGCCGTTGCCGTGGCCCATCCATGAATACGCATCGTTCGTCCGGTTCTGCGAGACGATCTGGCTGGCGGGATTGTAGCCGATCGAGCCGATCGTCAGGTCGTTGGCGGTGCCGCCGAGGTTCTGGGTCAGTGATGAGAGCCGCGAAACAGGATCGAAGGTGTAGGTCGTGGTCGTCGTGTTGCCGCGGGTCAGCGACGTGCGCCGGCCGAGATTGTCATAGGCGATTGTGGCAAGCACACCGACGCCGCTCGTAGCACCATTCTCGCGAATCTTCGTCATCTCGCCGGTGACGAGGTAATCATAGTCCATGAACATGGTAGGACTGGCACAGGCGCCGGCGTAGACAAGGCGCGTTCGGCGGCCGGCAAGGTCCCAATTAGAACAGATTGTTCCGAGCGGCCCCACCTGTGTCAGATTCCGGCCGAGAGCATCGTAGGTAAAAGACAGGCTGTTGCCGGTCTGGCTCGCCGAGGTCATTCGGCCGAGATTGTCGTAGGCATAGCTCACGTCGGGCTCGGTGCCGGGCAGGTTTTTGAGCGTCTGCCGGTTGAGCGCATCCCAGGTAAAGGAGGTCGCCTGGCCGGCACGGTTGGTGAACGTCGTGACATTGCCGTTGGCGTCATAGGCGAACAGCTCCCTGTCAGTGGTCGAGCTCGGGTTTTCGCCCGGCGGCTTGACCTTGACGGGATAGCGAACCTCACCGAGCCGGTCGTGGCCGTCATAGAGGTAGGTAGTGCGATTAACGGCGGCGTCGAACAGGTAGCGCAGCCGGCCGTTCGGCGAATGGTTCTTCTGAACCTCGTAGGTCTCTTCGTCGGTGTGGTAACCGACCAAGGTCTTGGTGTGCCGGCCGACCGCATCATAATAAAGCCGGGTCAGCCGGTCGGGGCCGTGACTGCCTTCGGTCCCGAGGCTGCAGGCGGTCGACGGAAGCGAGCCGAACACCGCCGGGTTCATGCGCTGGGCGATGCACTGCAGTCGCCCGTTTGCGTCATAGCTGTTCTGAGTCACGGCGTAGGTCGTGCTGCCCGCAACGAGGCGGCTGGCGCTCGGACGCCGGTTCGAGTCGTAATCCTGTTGCAATTCCTCGAGTGGCGCGAATGCCGCCCATGCGGCGTCCGACTGTCCAATGGTCGTGCCACTCTCGATCCTGGTGACGAGGCCGCGATTGTCGATGGTGACTCGCCGCGCCCGGTTTTTCAGCGCGCCTGCGCCGTCCGGGTCCGGCCCGACCACCCCTACCATCTCGCGGTTCAGATTGTAGCGATTGCGGGTTATGTCCGCCGTGCCGGGCAGCGGCCCGTCGACGGTGAGGAGATTGCCGACGGCATCATAGGTCATTGCGAGCGTCGCGGTGAGGCTGCTGTCGCCGGCGCCGCTGCTGGTCGAAGCGGGCTGCAATCCGTATCCATACGCAATGCTGGACTTCACTTCGTTCGCGGTGCCGAGGCATGACGGCGCGGTTCCGGTCTGGCAATTCGAGCTTCCGGTCGGAACGATGATTCCGGACGCGCTTGGCGCGCCGTTCGCATCGAGCCGAGTGTAGCTGAACCGGCTCTGCGGGCGGACCGCCCCGCCGGTCGGTGCGGGAGCGGTGACGGTGAGAACACCGCCGTGGGCCGAGTCATAGGTGAGGTCGGTGACGTTGCCGCGCGCGTCGGTAGTGCTGGACGGATTGTTGCAGGTCTTGGGGTTGGCGCAACTGGCGGGGTAGCTTGCGGTCGCGATGATGTCGGAGAGGCCGGAACCGGACTTGGCGACGTTGCGTATTTCGGTGACATTGCCGCGCGAATCATAGGTCATCTGCGTGTAGTCGCCCTCGGGTCTGGTGACGCGGGTCGGGCGGTTATTGCTGTCGTACTGATAGCTCGTCGTGTCGTCTGTCTCGTTCTCGTCCGAAAGCATCAAGGCTTTGGCGATGTCGAAGGTGACGACCCGGGTCGCGCCGCCGGGATAGGTGACGGTGACGGTGCGAATGCCGCTTGCGTCGGCATAGCCGTAGCCGGTGGTCACGCCGCGATTGGTGATCGAGCTCACTCTGCCGCTGGTGTAGGTGACCGACACATTGTTGGTGGCGCTTCCCGGGAGTTGAATTGCGGTGACCTTGCCTCCGCTCAGCGTGTACCGCGTGGTGCGGCCTTCGGCGTCGATATAATCCTGTTGCCCAAAGCTCGTCTGCGGCATGTTGAGCACTGGCCGGCCGCTTTCGGGGCAGGAGAACGCCCAGGTCGGGCAGGGATCGACGGCACTGTTCAGCCCCTTCACCGTTTCGATATGCGACCAGGTCATGATATCGCCGCTGCCGCTGACGGTGTTGATCGGATAGCTCAGCTTCATCATGTAGCCGGCGTTGGTCACGACAGCTTGCAACCGGCGGCCGTACCGGGTCTGGCCGCGCTCCGAGACGTAGCTGTCCTCATGGTAAAGATAATCAAGCGTCCGGCCGCTGGGATAGGCCAGAGTCGATATGACGATGCCGCGCGCATTGCCGAAGAAGATCGTCGGCCCGCTGTAGAAGGTGGCGACGGTGCCCTCGGAGCTGGTGTAGGAATAGATGCCGCCCGATAATGTAAGGGTGGAACCGGTCTGCTCGACCGGGGTGAACACGCCGCTGGAAAGGGTGAAGACTTCGGATCGGGGCCCCATTGCTACCGTGTAGGTCGAGCCGCTGACGCCGATGTTCCACATCATCGTGTCGCGGAACGTTCCGCCGCGGACTTCGCGAACGTAGCTCAGACCCATGTTGCCGCCGATGCGGATGGAGGGGCTTAGCACCGTGAACGTGCCGGACAGGAGATCGACGCCGTTCCCGTCGGTGAACTGGCGGACCGGGAACGGAACGATGCTGGCCTCCTGCGCCAGCGACGGCGTGGCGAGCGAGGTGGTGGCGAGAAGAGCGCCGAAGCCGGCGCGGACAAAAACGGAAGCACGCATGAAAAATCCCCCCTGTTCGAACCCTGACCGAAGCGGGGATCAGGGCGGCGGGGGATTGGGCGAGCCGGTGGTCTGCTTCAGCGTCCGATTATCGGCTTTATCGATCGTGTAATTGGTGACGACATTGTCGTTCACCGTACCGCTGCGCTCGACCTTAACCAGCCGGCCGCGCGAGTCGTAGCGGTAGGTGATCGTCTCGGCCGCATAGGCCGCTGCCGCGATGGCAGCTACGCCAAGTGCCAAAAGCCAGCGATGTTTCGAGTTCACGCCAAACCTCCTCCCGCGACAAAGCGCGGACGACTCGATTCGGCGGAGAAACAACTAACGCAAAAGCCAGGAGATGGAAAGCTGCGGGCATTCGGACATCGAGAATTCCATCATGCCGGAGAGCGGCGCCCGCTTGCGCAGCTGCATGGCTTTGAATAAGCAGAATCATCAGCGTGCCAGGGGCGGTAGCCGAATCCCGCCCCGTTTCGTCACAGCCAACTTCGCCGCCCTATATACGCTCCTGGCGCCTCAGGCGTTTGACATAATCAGGTGGATGGGGAGGATTGCCTGGCCGAATCGCTTCTCAGAGGGGAAGCCTGTGCGCATTGTCATTTCGCTTGTAACCGCCTCACTGGCGGCCGCTGCACCTGAAGCTGTGATCGCTCATCCGGGCGGCCTCAATTCCGAGGGCTGCCACAATAACTGGAAGACCGGGGACTATCACTGCCACCGTGCATCGGCTTCTGCCAATCGAGGAACGGTCAAAACCCTTTCGGGCAACCGCGCATTCCGCAACTGTTCCGAGGCGAGGGCTGCTGGCGCGGCACCGGTGAGGCGCGGCGATCCAAGCTACGGTCCGCACCTCGACCGGGACAATGATGGAGTCGGGTGCGAATGAAGGCCCTGTTCTACTTCTACATGTTCCTGTTCGCCTTTGGCCTGCTGCCGGCCAATGACGCCAATGGCCAGGTCGTATCGGCTGGCCGAACCTTCACCTGTACGCCGGTCGCAGTCTGGGATGGCGACGGCCCGATCTGGTGCGCAGAAGGGCCAAGGATCAGAATTTCCGGGGTGGCTGCACGAGAAATCGACGGCGCCTGCCGCTCGAATCAGCCCTGCCCCCCCGTCAGCGGCACCGATGCCCGCGACCGGATCGTGCGGCTCTTCGGCGGCGCCAGGGGGAAGCTGCCGACCGGACACATCAAAGTGAGCGCGCCCGCGATGACCTGCGTGTCGGACGGCTCAGCCGGCGGTTCCAGAACAGCCGCATGGTGCCGGTCGCCTGTCTTCGGCGATCTATCATGCGCCGCGGTAAAAGCGGGCGGAGCTGTTCGCTGGGCGCGTTACTGGGGCGATCATCGGTGCTAGCTGTGCGACGATCATCGCTGTCAGCTCTGTCTTCACTGTTGCTGGCATTGGCAGCCTGTGACGATCAGCCGCAGTTCAGCGAAAGCGCCCCGATCGCCGCAGCCGCTCAGGAGTTTCCTGAGCTGACAGGCACAGTCGTTGATCAGGCGAACCTGCTGACAACAGCTCAGGAACTCGAGCTAGCGGGCAAATCGCAGGTGCTGGAGAAGCGGACGGGACGCCAGTTCGTAATCGTCACCGTGAACTCGCTGAGCGGCAGAGACGTGGCAGATTACACGACCGACCTGGCAAACACGTGGGGCATCGGCCGCCAGGATCATGACGATGGGGTCGTTCTCCTGGTTGCTCCGAACGAGCGCAGGGTACGGATCACCGTTGGCTATGGGCTCGAGAAAACGCTCACAGACGAGTTGGCCGGTCAGATCATCAAAGAGGATATTCTCCCCCGATTCAGGGAGGGTGAGATGTCAGGAGGCATCCTCGCCGGTGCAGATGCCATCACCAGCCATCTGACCCCCCACGAGCAGAAGTGAATTCACACCAGGCGACGGGACAGCAAGCCGCCCAGTCCTGTCACCGCACCTCGATGTTTGCTTTCAGTATGTCTCCTCGGCGGTTCGCAGTGGCGGCTGGTCGGGGAAGCCGAACAGTTTCCGCTGCAGAGCCCAGTCGAGAGGCAGGTTTGCGTCAAGGAGCGCCCTTCTCGTCAGGCTCCTGGGCTGCGCCCCATCCATGATGGACGTGACAATGTCGGGAGCGAGATAGTTCAGGCGAAGCAGCCGCATGAAACGGCTGAGGCTCATGTTTCTGCGTTTAGCGATCTCGGCCGGCGCAAGCTCGCGGTTCTGCTCGATCGTCGTCCAGGCCTCCCGGGCTTCGGTGACCAACTCTCGCAGCCGCCTGTTGATGCGATAGGTCTGAGCCTTGCGCGCGACGATCGGCAGGCGAACGTAGCGCTCGAGACGGATCGCACCGGCGCAGGGAATATCGATCAGATGTGTGGGAGCTCGTGGCGTGTCTTCAGTGCGTCGGCGAAACAGACCGACTGAATCCCACTCGAGCAGATTCTCATATTCCAGCCCACGGGTCACAAGCTTGATGCGCTCGCGCGCCACTTCGATACGAACGATCAGCGCATGCAGTACGCTACGGAGCTGGTCCCTGGTCAGGGCCTCCAGCCGCCGGCTGGCGATCGGCCCCTTATGACACGCGTCGGCGAGCTCAGGCCCGTGTCGCCCCAGATCAAGAAGCAGCGATCTCAGCTGCTCGCGGTCGCAAAGCAGGTTCTGGAGTGCTGAGACTACAAGCTGCTCAATCTCGACTGAACGAGCGCCCATCCTCTTGACGCCATGTTGCTGGCACCAGGCACTCTGGTTTGAACGGTAGTACACGCGCCACTTGCCCGACCTGAACTGCCGGTTGACCGGCATGCTTCGACCATAACAGTCGTACATCAGCCCACCGAGAACCTCTCGGGGCGCCGTAGTTGCCCTCTGCTCGATCTGCTTTTTTCGAAGGTCCGCGACACGCTCCCACTGGGCGGTCGAGACAATGCTCTCGTGGATCCCTCGGTACGGCTGACCGCCCGTCATCACAAAGCCTGCGTAGATCGGGTTCATCAGGATATTGCGGATGTTGCCCGCTTGTAACGGGACGCCCGATTGCAGAATGCCCGTGCTCGGCCGCCAGGTTTTGGATCTGTAACCACGGGCCCTGCACGCCCGCCCTACAGCCGTAAGGTTGCCGCTCTCCAGATAGGAGTCGAAGATGAAGCGCACGATCTCCGATTCCTGCCGGTTCACGACCAGCTTCTTTTTGATGAGATCGTATCCGAGGGGCGGCCTGCCCCCGCTCCAGAGTCCCTTCTGAGTCATTGCACGGCGCTTGTCGCGAATGCGATCGCTCGTCATCTCCCGCTCGAATTGCGCGAAGGTGAGCAGGACATTCATCACCAGCCGGCCGAGGCTGTCGTCAGTGTCAAAGTTCTGTGTGATGCATGCAAACGACACGCCGTAGCGCTGAAAGACGTCCATCAGCCGCACGAAGTCCAGGAGACTCCTGCTCAGACGGTCGAGCTTGTAGACTACCACCACATCGACACGGCCGCGCTCGATGTCTGCCAGCAGGTCCGTCATTGCCGGCCGATCGAGGGAGCCGCCTGACTGAGCTGCATCCTCATACTCTTTGTTGATCTCAGTCCAGCCCTTGTGCTGCTGGCTCTGGATATATGCCGAGCAGATGGCATGCTGCGCCTTCAAGGAATTGAAGTCCTGCTCCAGCCCGTGCTCGCTGCTTTTGCGTGTGTAGATCGCGCATCTCTTTGTAGCGATCGGTGTGATGCTGAGGGTGGTCGCGTTCATGAGCGGGTCCTTGCGAATCACCCCACCCCGATGGCGTTCAGAAGTTACGCCGAAGCGGCTCACGTGTCCTCGCACCTGCTCCTGCTATCCAACCCGCAGGATGCTCCAGCTCAACCAGCCGAATCCGCGGATTTGGTGCACGGTGTTGAGTGGGGCTGTGTTGTGAGGCGGCTCGTATTGCTGTCGGCCATATGATCAGCCCGACACATGCCGGACGTCATGTGATGCGGCTGTTCAGGTCCTGCATTGAAGCTGAGGCTGTCCGCGGCCATTGGCCTGGTGCGAGATCGTCTGGCCCTTGACTCACTGGCGATAATTGCCCCAGCTGCGGCCTGCTCGGTTCCGGGGGGAACTGCATGAAAATTCCGATCTTTTTCGTACTCGGCGCTGCCGTTCTGCTTGACTGGGGGCCAATTCCAGCGCCCGCGCTCGCTCATGGCGGGGGCGCGACAACGACGGGATCGGCTGCGAATGATTTCAGCTCAGGCTACACACCAACCCGTGTGCATATGGACGTACGCTTCCAACGAGCCAGAGCGTGGAGCGGGGGCGGTATTCGTAGCGTGACGACATGAAGCCCCTCGAAGCTCTGCGCGCCTTTTTCAAACCGGCCGACGTCACCGTCGCGCTGCCGGACTCGCCGTTCATAGTCATCGACCGGCAAAAGGCCATTGAAACTCTCAAGCTCGAAAAGCGCGGAGAAGAAGCGGGCGCGAGGGAGCAGCCGCCGACCGATGGTACCGAGCCTGACGCCGTCGAGGCCGAGATCTTTGCGGAGATGAGCGAGCACCTCAACCGGGCGCAGATCGATGCTGATAATAACCTCAGGGTCTACAGCCAACGACTGGGCGAGCTGGCGCTTCTACGGGAACTGTCGACAGTCACAGGGGCGAGTGAAACCGCTCTGGGCGATTACGATGCGACGATCATCGCCTGGAGAAATCGCCTGGCGAATGCGCGGGACGCTATCAAAGACTCCTACCAGGAGCTGACCGATTTCAAGGCTGAGCATGGACTGCGCCGGCCGGCGCACGATGTTCCGCCACTGTTATACACCGGATCAGTCATCGGCGCGTCATGGGTAATCGAATCATTTGCCAACACCGCCTTCCTCCGTGTCGGCGACGAGTATGGACTGGTCGGCGGGTTCGTCGCAGCAGCAATAATTGCCGCAATCAACGTATTCGTCTCGGCAATTGTTGGTCGGAAAATCTGGCCTTACCTCTTCCACAGAGACTTATGGCGCCGGCTGGCCGCGTGGGTTGCCAGCGCCGCCTGGGCAGCAGGGCTCATTACCTGGAACATGCTCGCTGCCCATTTCCGCGACGCAAAGTCGCTTGGACTCGAAACGCCCGAAGTTCAGGCCCTGTCGCTGCTGGCCAGCAACACGTTCGTGCTGTCCAGCATCTACTCATACGGGCTTCTCGCGATGGGCCTCGTCTTTGGAATTATTTCAGCAATCGCAGCCTTCAAGATGGACGACCCATATCCGGGCTACGGGCCGATTTATCGCCGGCACGAGGAGCGATGCGATGACTATGCCGATGAGATTGAGCAGGCGCTTGGCGAGCTGAAAGCGATACGGGATTCGGCGATTGGAATCCTGCGTGCCACGCGAGACCAGCTGCGAATGCAGTTCGGTGAGCGCAATCAGATCATTGATGCGAGAAAAGCGCTTCTGGCCCGCTTCGAACAACACCAGGATTATCTCGACACTGTCGGCAATTCGCTCCTCGAACATTATCGCGCAGCCAACAGGCAGGCTCGTTCAACGCCGCCACCGGGCCATTTCAGACAAAAATGGAAGCTGCACCGCGCTCCACTGCCCCCGGTTCCCGAAGAGCCCAGCATCGAGGCAGACGTGGCAGCGGCCCAGCGAGCCCTTGATCACTCGATCGAGACGATCAGTAACGCTCACAACGGCGCGATCCGCAACTTCCAGGCACTCGACGAAATCAAAGGGTCGCTCGAACATGGCAAGGCGTAGGACCGCGGCGGCTCTGCGCAAGCAGGACCACAACCGCAAGGCCGTTCGCAATATTGCGATCGCCGGACTGGCGCTGCTTCTGATCGGCTTTATCTACTTCAGGGCCGTGCTGGCCCACCAGTCACTCGACGAGGAAACGCTTTGCCCGCCTGATCCGACAAGCGTGACCGTACTTCTGGTGGACGTGACCGACCCGATGAACCTGCCGCAGCGGCAGGACTTCCTGAACCAGCTGGAAAAGCTTCGGTCTTCAATTCCGCGTTATGGCAAGCTCGTCGTGGCCAAGGTGGACCCGGTTTCTGATCGTCTGCTCGACCCGGTCATCACCCGCTGCAATCCGGGCACCTCGGCTGATGTCAGTGAACTTACCGGCAATAAGCAGGCTGTGCAGAAACTGTGGGAGGAGCAATTCAAGGCGCCGCTGGATCGCGCTTTTGAGTCTCTGCTTACGGCCTCCGGCGCAGGCCGCTCACCGATTCTGGAGTCCATCCAGTCGGTAGCGCTGACGGAGCTTCAGACGCCGGATGTACTGGATAAGCCGAGGCGCCTTGTAGTCGCATCAGATCTTCTGCAGAACACCGACGCGATCAGTTTCTATCGCGGGCTTCCACACCCCAACCAACTCACGACCAGCCAGGCATTCAGCCGGGTTCGCACGGACCTTGGTGGCGTGGACGTTGAGCTGTGGATGCTGCAGCGCGACGACTCTCGAGTGACCCAGCCACGCCAGCTTCCAGACATCTGGGATCACATCATTGAGCGCCAGGGCGGCACATTGCGGCGCCTGTACACAGTGAGTGGGTAGCCATGGAGAAGCATAAGATCGGCTGGATTGACCGACTACAGGATCGGGGATTCGTCGATCAGTGGGGGTTTGTCCTGTTCGCATTTGCGGGCAGTGTCGCGATCGTTGCAGCCAAATATCTGGAAGTCTCTGCTACGTGGGTGGTGATCGGCGCCGTTGCGGTCATGCTGCTGTACGCGGCGATCATCGCAAGATCCGGTACCGGTCGGCTCCGCTCGGATCAGGCTGGCGACAATTGCTACTACCTCGGGCTGATTTACACCCTTTCCAGCCTCGCATATGCGATCTTCTTTTTCGATCCGGCAAACACGGCCACGACCATTGTCCAGGGTTTTGGGATTGCGCTGGCAACGACAATCGCGGGCTTGATCCTGCGTGTGTTCTTCAATCAGGGACGGCCGGATCTGGAAAATGTCGAAGAGATCGCGAGGCTGGAACTCACCCAGGCCGCGGCGCAGCTGAAGACAGAGCTCGGCCAGGTCGTTCTCGGCATGAACGACTTCAGCCGACAGGTTCAGCAGGCCATCGCAGAGACACGCGATGCCGCAGTTAACGACATCAGCAATTTCACAGGCACCGCGATTGGCGGGCTGCAGGAAGTTGTTCAGACGACGAAGGATTCAATCAAGAACGAGGCAACGGATTTCGCCTCCCGGTCGAAACGCTTTTCGAGCGCTGCAGATCGCCTGGTCACGGCAATTGAAGGCCATGGCAATAGTCTCGACCGTCTTCAGGAGACCCAGGAGGCAATCGCCGAGACTGCCAGCGGTCTCAGCAACTCGACGAGCCAGGCGCAGACCGCTGTTGCTGGCTTCGCCACGCAATCCGAGGATGTTGCCGCAGGTATGCGGGCCCTTCGCGAAGGCGGCGAACATGTGCACAACACCGCTGAGCGAGTCTCCGTCATGCTGGGAAGCATTGAGGAAAGGGTTACGGCGTTCCACGGAGAACTGAGCCGGCAGCTCGACGAGGTCAGAGCAGCTCCGGGAACTGCGATTGCCAACGCAACGAGACTGCTCGGAGAAGCCGCAGCTGTTGTCAGGGCCGAACTGGAAGCACTTCAGACCGCTCACCAGAACGTCACGACGGAAATTTCCAACCAGGCTTCGGCCGCTCTCGAGACCACGAAACGACACAACCAGGCGATGGAAGGCGAGCTCTCGCGCTCGCGCGAACTCCTTGAGAAAGTACACTCCAATCTCTCCGGAATGACGGCTGAGCTGGCCGCCCAGGTAGAGGGGCGCCGCTAGCCGATGCAACGTTACGACATCAGGCAGGACAAGACCTATCGGCGTGGCCTCGTTCTGGGGCTCACAATGGCTGAGGTCATGATCCTCCTGATCTTCGTGCTGCTGATGGCTCTGGCAGCAGCACTGTCAAACCGCGACAAGCGGCTCGAAGCCGTGGAGGACGGAACCGGAAGCCGATTAGTGGAGGCGATACAGGCCGCATATCCACAGACAGACAAGCCGGACGACTATTATAAGGAACTGGTTCGCGCGATCGAAGCACGCAAGGCAGTTGAAAAGGTCGGCCTGAACTCTGCTCGCAGGAATCTGACCGAAGATGCAGAACTGGGTGAGCGAGTGCGTGAGGCAGCGCAGGATGCCGGCGCCGCAGACCCATGGAAGTTCGCCGAGAATGCGGTTGCTCGCGCAGGAGCCGGAAAGAAGGGCGAGTGGCCACCCTTCTTCAGCCTGAGCGAGGCCGGCGGATATTACTTTGACAGCGGCAAAGCCACGCTGCGACCGGAATTTGAGCGCAACCTCCGTTCCACAATCATTCCGCTCCTGAGGCGCAACATAGATGACTATGGAGTCGATGTGGTCGAGGTGATTGGGCATACCGACGAGGTGCCTATGGTCGGCTCATCCAACCTCGACCAGACGCTGATCGAAGCTTCTGCAAGCCGGCTGCCGGTTCAGGCACTGCGTTCAACCGACAATGCAGGCCTCGCGATCGCGCGCGCTGTTGCAGTCGTGCGTATCCTCCGAGCTGATCCGCGACTTCAGGGAATCACGATCCTCCCATTGTCGGGCGCACAGATGATCGTTCCGGTCGATCGGGTGGCGGATGGCTCAGCGAAAGGAAGTGACCAGCGCCGGCGCCGTATCGAAGTTCGACTGCGTCGTTCCACCGAGCAGGTTGCAACGGTTACTGAGGCGGCGCGCCCGTGATGGATGAAATTGACCGCAATATCGCACGACTCTGGAGTGCGGTTCGACAGAAACAGCAAAGGGATGCCCGGACTGCGGGAACTTTAAAAAGACCTCACCCTGCCGGGCCGGCGCGGGCGCCTTTGGCCCCACCCCCCAGACCATCTTCAGGCGCGCCTGCGACCTATTCAGATCCTGATTTGCCCCTTGAGCCCGTTGAAATCGACCAGTCTGTGGCAGACTCTACACGAGCTCCAGTCTCTTCCTTCAAGCGCTTGTTGCGTAGTTTAAGACGGTGGAGTCATCTGCAGCGGTGACCCTGCCAGTAGTGCTGCCATCGCACTGCAGCGCCACTTCTGATCATTGCACGGCTCGCTCGAGATCATGGCGCCACAGATCTCCTCGTCGAGGACCAGTCGTCAGGAAGCCAGCTCATTCAGACACTGCGAAGCGAGCAGCCCCACGGGGTCCCGCATCCGAATGCGCGGCGGCCCGAGGGTGACAAATACTCGCGGATGGCTGGCGTCAGCGGACAGATCGAAGGCGGCCAGCTCCTGCTCCTGGAAGATGCACCGTGGCTGGGCGAGTTTCTGACGGAGCTTCTTGGGTTCCCAAATGCGCGTCACGACGATCAGGCGGACGCGCTTAGACAGTTGGGCTCCACCAAATACAGTGTCACCGACCGCTCGTTTCTCAATCGCGGTCTCAATGACTGCACGACGGTTCGGGATGAACCTCGGCCCGCTTCCGACAGCAAGTGCGACAGGAGCCTGCTCGCTCGGCACTCAGGCCACTCAGGGGCCGGACCGGATCACGAAGAACATCTATGATTCGGCTGGTCAGCTGACGAAGGTCCAGAAAGGTTTCTCACCGCAGATCAGGCCGATTACGCCACCTACACCTACACGCCCAACGGGAAGCAGCAGTATGTAACTGACGCCAACAGCAACAGGGCGCAGTTCCAGTATGACGGCCACGATCGTCTCCAGCGCTGGTATTTCCCGAGCAAGACCACCAAGGGCGCCGTCAACACCGCCGATTACGAGCAGTACGTCCTGAGCGGCAGACAGTCTCATTGCCAATCTCGCCGAACAGGCGGATAATAGAACAACAGCGTGCCGAATCTGACTGACGGAAAGCTGTGTGCAACCGGCACGCAGCCCATTGGCGGGAGGTCGATATGTGGCGGCTGCAATTCAAGCTCAGGCAAAAGGTAACTTCGAAGCGAGTCCTGTTGCTCGCGGCCGCTTCGGCGTTCATCATACCTGCCACACCGGCGCGGGCTGACGATGCGCGGCTGTACACGTTTCACTGCATGCGATCGTGTCCCGTCGGTGCGCCCGGGAACGCTGACATTGTCGTCCGGGAAATCTACACGCTCGCTTCGGACCCGCTGACCAAAATGTCCGTGTGGGTCGCGTACCGAGTCACTCGCGAGACGATCGGCCCGTCGCAGTCGCGCGGATGGGCGGCTGATCCGGCGCTTGCTCCCGACAGGACTCTTGAACCGGACGACTATGAAGGAGCAAATGCGGCGCTTAGCGTCGACCGCGGCCACCAGGCGCCACTGGCGGCGTTCTCAGGAACGCCATTCTGGCCGCACACCAACTACCTCTCAAACATTACTCCGCAGCCCTCCGAACTTAACCAGGGACCATGGCAGCGGCTGGAGGCCCGAGAAACGAGATTGGCTAGAGAGACCGGCGCAGCGGTCTACGTCCTCACCGGGCCCCTGTTCGAGCAGCTTATGCCCGCTCTTCCGCGCGCCGATGAACGGCACAGGGTGCCGTCCGGATACTGGAAGGTGGTGATGACCGAAGATGGCCGCGCCACCGCTTTTGTCATGAATTACGATACGCCGCGCAATGCGAACTACTGCTCTTACCGAGCCACACTCGATCATGTTGAACTGCGTGCGAGGCTTGTGCTCCAGCCTGCACGCACAGCACCGCTTCCCCCACTCGATTCGGAACTGGGGTGCCAGTGAGCTCAAAGGCGGACCCGCGCCGGCTAACGACGCCTGCTTCACACCATTCGCTGCATTCGAACGTGCCTGATTGGCGCACCGGAAAACGCCGACGCTATGGATAAAAAACAGCATTCACGACGCGCGCATACTCACCGCGTTGAAAGCCGCAGGCCAGGATGAAAAGTAGGTCCGATCACAACACACCAGGAGCCCCGGTTAACTTCAGCGAAGTGATCAGGGGCGAAGCAGACGAAGTCCGCCGGCGTCGGCAAAAGCGCGGAGTAACCGAGGACGCTGTCCTCACCGGGCTGTCGCTGTCCGGTGGTGGGATCAGGTCGGCTGCGGTGTGTCTCGGCGCACTTCAGGGCCTGCACAGCAATGACGCGCTGCAGCGGTTCGATTATCTCTCAACCGTTTCTGGCGGCGGATACATCGGATCGTGCCTGAGCGTGGGCATGAGCGATACCGGAGGAGGAACGCATCCTTTCGGAGACGATGTCCGCGATAATGCGATCGTCGCGCACCTGCGCAACTATTCGAACTACCTGCTGCCCAGGAATCGGAGTGCGATCCGCAACTGGCTTGAGGCCGCGGCGATCATTCTCAGGGGCCTTCTTGCTAATTCGATTGCCGTGGCCGCGTTTCTTGTCCCCGCGGTAATCCTGACGGTTCTCGCATTTCCGGGCCGCGAAAGCCTCCACGATCCCAATTTCCTTCCGCGACTGGTCGGGGGAATTTCCTCCCTGTTCGGGAGCGGCCTTCAGGTGCCCGGCCCGGGGATCGCAGGCAAGTCTGTCCCGATGATCATCCCGCTCGTTTTTGCAGTTCTGCTCGCAATCGTTCTGACTGCCTGGGCAATGCTGCGCACGTTTCCGGCGCTGGATGCAGTCACAAACGATACCCGAAGCTTCCTTCTCAGACTGGCATTTGCATTCCTGGCCGCGTCGCTTGTTTTTGTGCTGCTCGATCTGCAGCCGCTTCTGATCGGCTTCGCTCTTCGGGCAGCTGCCGCGCTGCGGGGCTGGGACATTGGTCCCGCACTGCTCACCATTGCGACCGCAATGGTCGGCCTCGCCACGTTTGCCGGCCGCCTCGGCCACTTCCTTGAATCCAGCAGCCGTACGGAGCGGCTTCGCACAATCCTGCTTCGTGGCGCAGCGAAGTCTCTGCTGGTTCTCGGTGCACTGCTGCTTCCCGCCCTCCTGTGGCTGATCTACGCCTGGTTATACCAATGGTCGCTTGAGGGCGGGCCCTATCGGATCAGCTTCAGCGGTCCGTTCCGGCCGGACACGCGCTTCGACCTTCTCGTGGTCATCTGGACAGTCACCGTGCTGATCACCCTCGCGCTGCGGGCGAACAATTATTCGCTGCACTGGTTCTATCGCGACCGGCTCAGCGCCGCGTTTCTCGTCGGGACGAAGCAGGACAAGGTCGTTCATCTCGACGCCATGAAACTGTCTGATCTCGCGCCCAGCAATGGGCCGTTGCCGATCATCAATGCTGCTCTCAACTTGCAGGGCTCGCTCGAGGCGAACAAGCGGGGCCGCAATGCCGACTTTTTCAGCTTCACGCCGTTTTACACAGGCAGCGAACTTACAGGCTATGTCCGAACCGGCGACATGGAAAGGCTCGACCGGCGGGTCGATCTTGGTACCGCGATGGCGGTTTCGGGAGCCGCGGCATCGGCAAACATGGGCAGCAACACGGTCAGGCTTCTTTCTCCAACGCTGTCCCTGCTGAACGTCCGGCTCGGCTATTACCTGCTCAATCCGCGCTACATCGGTGAACTTGATTCAGGCAGAGCTCGTGCGAAAGCAGCACTCCAGCGCGGTTTCGACCGCTTCTATCTGCTGATTGAAATGTTCAATGGCCTCACCGAGCGCCGCCGGTCGATCTATCTGACGGACGGCGGACACGTTGAGAACCTCGGGATCTATGAGCTGCTGCGACGCAGGTGCGGGGTGATCTTTGCGATTGACGCGGAGGCCGATCCCGAGATCGCCTGCGGTTCGCTTCTCCGCCTCGAGCGTTACGCGCGGATCGATCTCGGGGCACGGATCACGCTGCCATGGGAGGAGATTGCCCGTCAGTCGCGCGCGACGTCAGCAGGCATTCAGGCAGGCGGCGCACCGTGCGAGTTCGGTCCCCACTGCGCGATCGGCAGAATTCTGTACGATCATGATCAGCAGGGACTTCTCGTCTACATCAAATCATCGCTCTCGGGCGACGAGAAGGATTACATCCTCGACTACGCAAGACGTTTTCCGACTTTCCCTCACGAGAGCACCAGCGACCAGTTCTTCTCCGAGGAACAGTTCGAAATGTATCGGGCGCTGGGGTTCCACATGATTCAGGGACTGTTCGGGCGTGACCGGATTTCATTCGTGCAGGGTGAACCCTCCGGTTTTGCTGACGAGGCCGCAGCGCGCGCGGCATTGCTGGCGCTCGGCAAGAAGATCGTGCCATGATAGAAGTTGCGGGATACTGGATCCGCACTGCGCTCGAGATACCCGCTCACTCTGGAGGGGTGTTGTGAACGAAGACCAGAAGGCGATACTAGGCTGGCTGGGAATTGCCGTTTTGCTGGCGGCGGCTGCGTTCACGATAGCTTTGATGGTTCAACTGAGAAATGGGTCGTATCTCGACGCGGCCGACCCTGAAAACGTAGTATTGAGTTCGCTTTGGCAAAGCGCAGCCACGATCATGAAATTGGGTGCTGCCGGAAAAATTGCCTTTGCGACTGTTTTGACTGTCATTACAGCTGGCATTGCGGTTGTTGCGAGGACATATAGAAGTAAATGGCAGATCTCTGTTCTTGTCGTAGTCTGTGCAGCGGGGATTATCGCTGCCCTTATGCTTGTCGGAGCTGCTGGCCCAGATGCGTCAATAACGAACGACATTCGTTATTACGGCGATTTCGGCCAAACCAATGAAGATGTGTCAGATCGGGTAAGCAGTTTCTGCTATGGTCTCATCTCATGGTTTGGCGCATACGCGGCTACAATCCTCGGCATCAGCTCTTTGAAAGAAGGCGGGACGCTTGCCAATCTGATTCAGCGTCTGAGGGGGTGATAATGTTGATCGGCAGATCGATCGCGATAGTTGGTCTGTTGTTCATCGCCGGCGAAGCTTTGAGTCAGCAGTCGACTCCTGATCGGATCCGCGTTGGCTGGTACGGAGAGGATAAACCCAATCTAGTGAAATTTGAGGGTGGCGGCCCGTTTATGGAGGAGAATCGCTACTACGTCGCGAAACCCGATCAGCGATCGATCTGGGCCACATACGACTTAAACATTGTGCACGGCAACGAGCCTTTTCCCGTCAGAGTTGTGACGAAGGTTTCGCAGGAGGCCGTGACATTTCATGTTCGCAGAGCCAGCTACCAGGACTGTACACGCGCAGACGTGAACAGCATCTGGAGCGATCAGCGGTCAACAATCGACGAGCGTGTCGCTCGAATGATGAGGGCGAGGCACCTCTTGGTAAATGGGCGATGCCCTACACCGGAAATGTGGAAGCTGGCCAAACGGTATTTTGATACGAGCTGCTCGCTCGCCCTAGACCCGCGAAGTCGATTGGACCTCTCACCCGAGGCCCAGCAGTTGTACAGTCACTATGCAGTAAGGCCGAGGGATCTGAAGGAGGCGGAAACATGTACTGCAGCCGCTCAACAGCGCGCGATCCTCGACTTGCAGTCCCGGATGCGCCTCGCACGTGATATAGGTGAATTCAAGAGAGTGGCTGACGAGCTAATCACTCATGCTGTAGATCCGACCTGGGATGATGCATTCGCGGCATTGGAAGTGGATGAAAGAGTTTTCCGGATCAGGAAGGTTCATGGAATCTATGCACGACAGCTGCTGGCTTGGGAGCAGCGGCGGGTAGAAACGGCGCTCCAGCTGAACGGCGAACTGTTAGAGCTGATAGAGTTGCGAGAATATAAGCCCGCCTTGAGGGCTGAAGCGATTACGAGAGACAAGCTGTGTCGAGACCGGGCGCTGTTTCTCTCGAACGTATCTGGGAGCGTCGAGATGCCAACGTCGTGCGATGCCCTTTTCGACGATCGTCCCACAAGGGATGTAATGTGAAGCGGCGTTTCAGATCCCGCCGGCGACCTGCGGCTTCTTGAGATTGAAGCCCACGTTCAATTTCCGTTGACATAATAATCTGCGAGCCGCATCTTTCTCTTTCCAGCGTGCCGAACCCGCTGACTGATCGCGACTGCAGTCCTGATGGGCTGTGGTCCACGTCGGTTCAGGGGAAGCGCGATGATGAACGAAGATCAGCAAGTTGCGGCACCGATCAGGGGTGCTGCTCGCGACAGGATGCGAATGCTGGGCTGCGCGTGGCATTCCGACATTGGCTTTCGGCTCACAGCGATCATCAGCAGCGCTGCGGCCTTGGCCGGCTGTTACAATCTTGAGGCTGTACGGTCCCTCTCCGGCAAGCTGTCTGGGGCAACTGCAACCTGGGCCGATCCGAGCCGCGAATTTCACGCGTCCTGCCTTCGGAGCCGTCAGCTCGGTAGCGGCAAGGATGACTGCACAATCCAGAAGCAGGCAACCGACGGCCTGCTCGCCGCCAACAAGATCCTGAACAATTACTTCAAGGCAATCGAGGCAACGGCGAACGAGCAGAACTTGAGCGTAAGTGGAGGTGTGGACAATCTCACGTCGTCTGTCGCGGGCGTACCCGGCGTCAATTCAGACCAAGTGCAGGCTGTCTCTGGCCTAGGAGCGCTGCTGGCTCGTCTCGCACTCGCCGGCTACCGGGAGCGAACCCTTCGAACGCTCATCACGGAAGGCGCTCCCCCCGCGCATCGGATAATGGAATTTATGCGCACGACAGTCGCGGACAATCTGGCTTCGGTACTGCTTTCCGAAAAGATCAGGCTGACCTCGTTGTTTGCGGACGAAGGCTACATCCCGAACTTCAGGAGCAAGATAGGGGGCGACCCGGCAGCTGCGTGCAACGACGGGCCGATCGCAAATCGGTTTACGAACGGCGCAGAGTATCTGCTGGCTCTCGAGTTTTGTCGTCGGCAGCTGTCGATTGCCGAGAAGGAGAAGGCGATAGCCAACTACCGCACATCGGTAGCAACGTCTGAAGACGCGCTGCGCGCGCTTCAGTCGTCCAAGGCGCGCCTCAGTTCGGAACAGATGGCCCGGCAGCTCTACGCGATTGGCGCTGAGCTCGATGAGCAGGTGCGTGAGGTCCGCAGCGCCTTTGGAGGAGAATAGCACATGGACGCCAGTAAGCTCCTTCGCAGCGCATCCCAGCTGTGCAACGCCAGCGCGGCAACCGCACTTAAAGCGCAGCTCGCGCTCGGCGCACGCCCTGCTGCCCCTGCCGAGGCCGCGCTATGGGATCAAAAGAACACGAGGCTAAGAGGGCAAATACTGAGCCTGACTGAACTTGCCCCCAAGCTTGCAGCGGCTTCAGTTCTCCAAGGGTTGAGCAGCCTTCAGGGGGATCTGGACACGCTGACGACAATTACAAAAGAGGCCGAAGCCAAGATCAAGAAGATTGCCGAAGTCTCGGAACTTCTAACACAAATTGGAAAGGTGCTGGATCTCGGAGTTGCCATCTTAATCATGGCCGCATCGCCTTCAGCGGACAACGCTGAAAAGGTTGTTGCTGCAGTGAAGAAGCTCGCGAGCGACGACTAGAAGGTGGACCGGCGGAAAATTCGGCACGGACAACCGAGCCTCAGAACACTGCTGCCGAACTGACGACTGAGTCAAGAAGGTGCCGCGCGGCGCGCAGCACAGGTCCGCTCGGCAACGTGATGTTATGTAAAGCAGCGGTTCGAGTGACAGTGCGCTGTAACAGTTAGATCTCGACGCAAATGGAGCGTGCCTTCGCGTGCTCCGCGGAGGCACTCGAGTTTGTCAAACGTCGTTGATCGGCCGGACAAGTAGGCGTAAGTCCGACTCGCTCGGACTTTTTGCGGAGGCCACTGATGGTCAAGTCTCCTGACTGGGCAGATTCATCAAAGCAACGACGGCAGCGACCCGGGACGGGAATTCTGACACGCCGGGGTGGGCGGGTGTGCGGCGATCGACGCTCTTCTGCCGCAAAGGCCCGCTTGGCAAAGAGTCTGCGTCTCTGCACCGTAGCTGCGCTCCTCGTGATGAGTGGCTGCGCCAGTCACCTCATAATGTCGGCCGAGGCGGAGGATGTCGGCATAGCCGGTCAGCCCTTCAGGCACCAGTCGACCTCATATGTAGGAGGATCGACGGGATTCACGTCGGAGGGCGTCGGCTATGTGACGCGCGACACGTGCAGAAGCGCGGATCTTGCCAAGGTCGAATATCGCCGAAACTTCGGGCAAACACTTGTGACTCTGCTCACCCTTGGCCTGATCTCGCCGACCACGATCTACTACTATTGCGAGAAGCCGCAGCCGCCGCCGCCGTGCGACTGCCCGGCGCCCGACGAACTGTAGGCCGGGGCCGTGCCTGACGACAGCCGAATGCTCGATTGGGTGCCGCAGGCAGTCCCCTGGAAAAACTGGCACCAGACTGTCAGCGCTGATATCAAAGGAGTCTATAACGTCTGGTATCCGCCGGACATGCCGCAGTACGGCGCCGCGACGATCAATCGCTGCACGCGGCAGATCCAGCGGGCAATCGCCGAGGCCAGGCGGAAGAGCATGCCGATGCGGGCCATCGGCCATGGCTGGTCACTCTCGGAAGCGCCGGCCACGACTGGCGCAATGGTCGACATCAGCCGACTGAATTCGATGAAGCCGCTGCGAGCAGACCAGCTCGATGCCGCCTATCCCGGATCAAAAGATCCTGCGGCCCTGTGGCTCATTCAGGGCGGCGCCTATATATCTGAGATCAACCGCATTATTGAAGGTAACTCGTTCGGCCGCTCCATGATCACGAGCGGCGCTGCCAATGGGCAGACGATCGTCGGCGCGACCGCGACCGGCACTCACGGATCTGTCCTCACGACGGGCGCTCTGCATGACCAGATTGTTGCGATTCATCTGCTCGCCGGCCCGCAGGCGCAGTTCTGGATCGAGCGTGCGTCCTGGCCTGTGCTAAAGCCCGGCCTTGCCGCTTCCCTCGGCGCGACCGTGATCCGCGACGACCGACTTTTCAATGCAGTCGTTCTCGGACTCGGCGCGTTCGGCATCATCGCCAATGTCGTTCTCCAGACTCGTCCTCGGATGCTGCTCTTTGCGCGAAGCATCGATCGTGACCAGAACGGGCGGCTGCTCGAACTGGACGGGCCGATGCGTCAGGTAATCAGGACGCTCGACTTCGATGCGCATCCGCTGCTGCGAAGTCCCGCCGGTCTGGGGCCACCCTGTTTTTTCCAGCCGATTATCGATCCAACTTCGCATCCGCCGAAGGTAGTCGTGATGCTGATGTACGAGAGACCGTGGCAACCCGGTTACGTCCCTGACTACCGGATGGCGGCGTCGAAGTTCGGTCCGGGTTACGATTTTCTTTCCGTCGTCGGCCGCCTGCTGGATGTGTTCAAGCCCGGTGTCGCGATGTTCGCGCAGATCGCACGCGCGCAGCTTTTCACACCCGGTGACAAGACCGGAAGCTGGGGTGAGCTGTTCGGCTTCAAGTCGCCGCGCACCAAGGTCGCATCGGGGTCCGTCGCCGTACCACTCGACAGAATACTCGATGCACTGGACGTGCTGATTCACCTTAATGCACAGATGGGACCGGTGCCACTCGTCTTCGGGGTGCGCTACGTGCGGAAATCGCAGGCTCTGCTTGCGATGAATCGCTGGGACGTGACAGCGGTGGTCAGTATTGACGGCATTCACAACCGTTCCTCACTCAGTTTCCTGCGCGCCATCCCCGCTGCGATGGATGCGCGCGGTATCCAGTTCACGCAGCACTGGGGCAAGACCAACGGCTACACGCTACAGCGTGTGAAGACACGGTTTGGCGCCGATTACGACGCCTGGATTGCCGCGCGGCACCAGCTACTCCCGAATGCTGCTGATCGTACGCTATTCACGAACGAGTACATGGTCGCACGTGGTCTGGCTGCTTAGTCTTTCTCGATTTCGCCCCTCCGTAGCGGGCGATGATCTTTTCGATCAAAAGGTAAGGTTTGAGTGCCGGATCGACCCGCAGAACGGGAGCGAACAATGGCGGACTATCATAGCACCTGCATCCGGCGAGACAGCAGCGATGCGGACCGGCGCATCGATGCAGTGGGCTTTGGCGGCCGGCTGTATGCCATTGATCAGGTCATCGCATGGATCCAGGGTGGCACGCATCGCTTCTGGACCGTCGCCCAGGGTCAAAGCGTCTGGGTCGTCGTCAAGCAGCACTCGACGTCGGGTAGGCTTTACCTCGCAACAGAGAATGACGGCTTCCCGCCCAATAATCTGCTCAGCCTGCCCGAGTGCTAGTTCGCAGCAGTTAGCCGCGATACATCTCGGTTTGGGCCTTAAGCTGGAGCCAATTGTTGAGAAACAATCTGCACGCGATCAGTGCCGCCGGAGCGCCACTCGACGCAACGTTCAGCGTTGACCGCACTCACAGTGGGTTTGACGTCATTCTGGAATCCAGAAGCGGTGCGAAGCACGGCAAAGGCAAGCCGCGGAATCAGGATTACGAGAGATTGTTCACCCTTATTCTCGAGCGGGCTGAGGCGCTCGGTTCCAGTCTTGCGGGCGCATGGGTAGTCAGCAGTGAGACTACACATCTTCCCGCGACTGACCGGCAGCTTTCGCCACAGGGTGTGAAATTCCCGGTCGACCTTGCACTGGTCGATGACCTTGACGAGCTTCGTATCAGACTGTCGCGGATGCAGGGCGCGATCGGGCGGCAGCCGGGCGCGAAGGGTGCCGGAAATCGCAACAGGCGTGTCCTGCTCCGTTTCCGTCTTGCCCGATCACATGGCGAACGATCGCTCGCTGCTGCGCTGGTCTCTGGAAAGGTGCTGCAGCAAAAAGGCGTCAATATTCAAACGGCGTCGTCCGAGATGGCGGCGCTCGAAACATCGAAGGAGTGCACGAAGGCGAGAGCAGACTTTGAGAAGCTATTCACCGACGGCGCCGAAGAGCTGCGGGGGATGCGCGGGACGGCGTTCTGGCATGAGGATCTCGGGATCTGGGGCCATTTCGGCCGAGCGCTCCGGACTGATGGCACGGAGCGCATATGGAGCCCCTTCGGACAATTACCTGCCAATTTCCGCAGTCACATCGTTGTGGAGATTAATACGCCGATCTCCGGCCAGGATCTTGATCTCCAGGGAGCGTTCGCCCGGGACAAGTCGGGCCATCGCTGGCTGTTGCATCAGGGCCGGATGAGCATTTCGGGAAAACGCATTACGCAGCAGGATTTCCGGACGCAGTCGGGCCTCCGCCCAGTCCGCGTGAGGTTCCGGGACGGCTCGTCCCGCCTCTTTCATCCCGTCGCCGATCTCGAGCAGCCGGCCCGGGCAGTCCAGGCTGCGGTTGCCCGCTTTGTGGCCATCTGTGCGGAAGTGCGTGAGGCGAGCCGCTCCTCGGCTCCGGCACGCAGGGCGGTCGCCGATGCACTCAGATGGGAAGCCCTGCTGAGCCCCGAACGCACCGGTGACTATGATGTTAAAGCCCGATCCGCCTCTAAGGCGGAGCACCGTCATGGACGGGTTTGGAAGAAGCTGGTCGCGGAACTCAAAGCGCGCGGACTCCAAGTGTCCAACGCACGGGTTGGGCAGTATGGACCGGACCTTTATACGGTCCAGCCACCGATGGTTCTGTTCGAAATCAAGTCGGATGCCAGAGCCTGCGATCTGTTCGGGGGAATCGGACAGCTCCATGTCTATGAAAAGTTGATGGGGCGTCAGTTCGGAAAGGTTCTGGTCGTCCCGTCCGGGGCATCCGAAGCGCTGAGAAAGGTACTTCCGGGGATGAGAATTCAGCTGCTCGAATATGAGAGGCGCGGACAGAAGATTTCATTCGACAGCGAGGCGCTCCTCGCCGCGATCAAGCGGTAGGAAACGCGCATGGCAAAGTTCCGCGATGTTTACGGCAACTCGGCCCAGACCGGTTACACGATCGATTTTTTCACGCTGAACGCACCTGGAGCTAAAAACGCCTTTTTGGCCTGTCCCTTCTTCTCAACTTATGAGCCCGTCCGGAATTTGACCGAACGGGGCTGCGAGGTCCGGCTGCTCGTCAGGCTCTGCTCGATCACACCGCCGCCGGTCCTCAGGGAAGCGCTCAGTGATCGTCTGGTGACCATCCGCTATTTCACCAGCCGGGAGTTCCACGCCAAGCTCTATATCGTTGATGACAATGCGCTGATCGGCTCCGCCAACCTCACCGTCTCGGGGCTTAACACCAACCGCGAGGTCTCAGTCGTCCTCAATCGCGAGCGGGATGCCTGCTTTGAGGAACTCCCCGGACTGTTCAACTGGTTCTGGGACTACGCCGACGTACTAAACGAGGAAGTTCTCCAGGCGTATACCCTCGCGTTCCGCTCCATCGGCAGGCCGACCGAGGAGGCACAGTTTGAGAAGGAGCTGGGCCGGCATGTGCCGCTCGTCGCACCGCCCAGCGCGAAGGTCGGCAGCGACATTGTGTCAGCGAAGCGGTCGTTTCTCCAGAGCCTGCGCCGGAAATATGACGAGCAGCTGCTGCCCGCTTATGATGAGGTCCGAACTCAGTTCACGGCTGATGGCAGGCGCCGAGCCGAATATGGCGCCGGGGACCCGGAAATTGAAATCAACCGCTTTCTCGGGTGGAGTCGGCTGGTGCATGCACCTGGTGACAGCTGGAAGCAGACACCGCTGACTGACGGCGATGCGCGCGCTCTGAGAGTTCAGGCCATGATCGATGGCTGGCATTCAGCCGCGACCGTCGGCGCCGGAGACATGGTTGACGAGGACAGCGAGGTGGAGAAGATCGAGCGGCTGCGCTCCACTTTCAGCACGGCTGAAGGGATCCGCGCGCTCGGTTACGACGATCTTTTCGACACGCTGACCTCCTGTCATGCATTTCTTGAGCTGCTCCGGTTCGTCAGCGGCGGGCTGAGCGGTCTTCGCAAGGACTTTGCCGAGCGCAACTCACTCAGCCGCATCCAGAACACGCTCGTGCATCTGCTGCACGGGCAAGGTACCTCGCTGGAACGTGCCTACGACTGCATCTTCAGCGAAAAGTACAAGCTGGGCAGGTTCGGAGAGTCCTGCGTAATGGAACTCATTGGGTGGATGGACCCGAAGCGCCCGCCGATCAACGGCCGGACGATCAAGGCACTCCGCTTCTTCGGCTACGATGTGTCCGACTGAATTTATGGGACCTGATCTGCGGCGCAGTTAGCCAAGCGTCCGGCAGGCCATTCTCGCACTCAGGGTGCCTGCCGGCGAGCTACTTGACGGCCCGCGTTCCTGACGGTGTGCCCCCTGAAGCGAACCCCGTCACAATAACCGTGGATAACCTCTGGCACCGCTTGAACGGCGGGAGTCTCTGCGCCATCGTGTCAGGAAGAGTCCCAGCGGAGCTTCTCCTGTGCCCGACCGCCACTTGCCCTTCTCCGCCGCCTTCGCTCGATCCGGGATGTCGATGCCCGAGGCGGAACAGCGGCTGGGGGTGTCGGAGCGACAGATCCACCGCTACCTGTCCGGTGAATGCCCGCCGCCTAAGCTGGTCGATGAAAAGGTCCGCGAGATCGCAGGTGCCCGCAGTGCCGATCGGCCGGAGTCCGCATTTCGATTCATAGATCTGTTTGCCGGCATCGGCGGGCTGCGGCTGGGGTTCGAAGGCATCGGCGGCCGCTGCGTCTTCACCAGTGAATGGGACCGGTTCGCTCAGAAGACCTATCTCCGGAATTTCGCTGATGATGACGACCACGTTATGACGGGCGACATCCGACCTTACGGCGCCGCCCCATCAAAGATTCCCGAGTTCGACGTTCTGCTCGCGGGCTTTCCGTGTCAGCCGTTCTCGCTGGCAGGTGTGTCCAAGAAGAACTCGCTCGGCCGGCTGCACGGCTTCGAGGACGAAAAGCAGGGCAACCTGTTCTTCGAGATCGAACGGATCCTGAGGCATCACCGGCCGCCCGCTTTCCTGCTCGAGAATGTGAAGCACCTCACTCGGCACGACAAAGGCAATACCTTCGAGGTGATCCGCCGAACGCTTGAAGACGACCTGGGCTACGCAATTGATTACCGAATCATCAGTTCCGCACCGTGGGTGCCACAGAACCGTGAGCGCATCTTCATCGTCGGCTTCCGTCAGGACGTGGGCTTCTGTTTCGATGGGTTTGACGCTGTCATTCCGGAAGAGAAAAACTGGCCGCGGCTCGGCTCGATCCTTCAGAGCCACAATGAGGTCGATTCAAAATACACATTGACCCCAAAGCTCTGGGAGTACCTTCAGGCCTACCGCGCCAAGCATGAGAAAGCCGGCAACGGGTTCGGATACAGTCTTTTCGGAAAGGACGGGGTCACCCGCACCCTTTCAGCCCGTTACCACAAAGACGGGTCGGAGATACTGATTGAACAGAAGGACGCCCGCCCCCGCCGCCTCACGCCCACCGAGTGCGCGCGGCTGATGGGGTTTGAGCATGGGGAGCGCGCGTGGAATACCAGCGCGGTCTCCGACACCCAGGCATACCGCCAGTTTGGCAACGCCGTGGTGGTTCCCGTCGTTGAAGCGATCGCGCGCTACATGGAGCCGTCGCTGAAGAAGATGCTCGACATCGATCGAAAGGAGCGGAGTGGGACGAAGCGGCGAAAGGTTGCGTAAGCCCACTCCGGCCCGGAGCCGCAACATGGCGGCGATCCGGTCCGCCAATACCCGACCCGAACTGATCGTCCGGAGACTGCTGCATGCGGCTGGCTTCCGTTACCGCCTGCACCGCAGGGATCTTCCGGGCACCCCGGATCTGACCTTGGCAAAGTGGAACGCCCTCATTGAGGTGCATGGCTGTTTCTTCCACGCGCATGACTGCCATCTCGTCAGAAAGCCGCCTGGCGACAACGCTGAGTTCTGGTCCAGCAAGCTGAGTGCAAACGCCGCCAGGGACCGGAGGAACGCCGAAGCTGCGGCAGCACGGGGATGGCGGCGGCTCGTTATCTGGCAGTGCGCCGTTACCGGGAAAACCCGGCTTGATCAGGGCGACCTGCTTTCCCGCATTTCCGACTGGCTTCACGGGACGGACCGCAGCAACGAGATACGCGGGAGCGACTGAGCGCAGGATTGCGGCGAAGATGATGGCGCGCCATCCTGCGTGCCATGCCCGTCAGTACCATCTCAGAGCTGCAGCGTCTGTTCGCCAGCCAGGAAGTCCGGACGCTCTACGTCAAACATCTCGCGCAGAACCAGGATAACGACAAGAACCAGATCTATCTGGGCAAAGGTCTCGACGGCATCCTCAATCTGTTCCCGGCAAGGATCGTCGAACGTTCAGCGAGTGAGAGCGTCGCCAAGGCCCGGTCGAGCAGCGGCAAACCGAAACTTGAAGCACTGATCGATCTCGCCTGGATGAGCCACAACGGTCCTCTGGAGCGCGTCCCGGGCGCGCGTATCATCGACTACTTCCAGTATCCGGAAGCCCGTCTCTCAGGATTTCTGACCGGGTGCGACACCGCGCCCGATGCTCTGCGCCGCACCTCGCTGGCCAAGTACGGCAAGCGGATACTGGTTCTCGGAACGGCGCCATCCGGCACCGTTGTCGGCATGGTCCTGACCCAGCGTGACGATCCGCTGGTCGGCAACTTCCCCGAACTGCCTGTGCTCGCCGCGGTGCCGGTATTCCGGGTATTGTCGACAACAGCTGCAGCCGGCGTCGCACCACTCGACCTGCTGCTTGGTGAACTGCGCGCGATCGTTGCGGCCGGATGGCACCCGTCTGTCATCCTGAAGAGAGGCGCAGCGGGGCCGGTTCCCTTCCGTGGCAATCAGGGCGCCGGCTACACGCTCGAAGCGCTGCTCGGCGTTCCTGCCAACGCCACCAAGGCGCCCGATGCCCACGGCTATGAGATCAAGAGCTACCGCGGCAGTCGCATCAGTCTGATGACCCCGGTCCCCGACGGGGGATTTCAGGGCGAGCGCAGTTTTCGCGAGTTCATGGCGCGCTATGGTCGGCAGGCAATCAAGGGCGACGGAAGCCGTCGCTTCACTGGTCTCCATCGCGTTGGGAAGGTCTGCAGTTCCACCGGGTTTGAGCTCCGCGTGAGTGGCTATGATGCGACATCTGACAGCTTCGACGCCGATCGCGGCATCGCAGTTGAAATGATTGTCCCTGCCACCGGTGAAATCGTCGCCTCCTGGTCACTCGAGCGGCTCGCAAACTCATGGAATGCTAAGCACGCCTCCGCCCTCTACCTCTTCGCTCAGGCGCAAGATGCTGGCGGAGAAGTCCAGTATCGCTATGCCTGTGAGGCACTCATTGGCGAAGGCACGGACGTGTTCCGTCTTCTGAGGGCAATCCACACCGGTCTGGTTTATTACGATCCCGCGGACAGCGTATATGCCAACGGAACTCAAAAGGTCCGACCGCAGTGGCGGATGTCGTCGGCCAATCTCGAGCGCACGATGGGGAAGCTTTACTCGAACGTGAGGCGCGTGGCGCTTTAGTCCGCTTTGCGCCCAACTCAGACGCTTCGATGCGTTTCGGAATGCCGAGCAAAGCGGACGTTCAGTTTAGCCTCTGCGCCGCACGCGATTTCCCCGCCCGTGCGATGGCAACTGCGCTTGTCATTTCATGGTGCCTGCGCTTAACCAGCTCTGTGCCGATCGATAGTGATGCAGGGAATGCGTGTTCCAGCTAACTTTCCCTTGTGACGGCACAGTAGCGCGGGCCAGCATTTCGAAAGCCATCTTGGCTTTGGGCAAGCTTCAGCTATGCCTCGTTCAGCTGGACAAGCCACCAACCCCTGTGATTGCGGGCGATAAATCGCGCGCGAACGCCGTAGCCGTGATCCGTGACCTACTCGTTGGCAACGAGGCCCAGCCGATCCCGGCTCTCCGGGAGATGAACCCTGGCAACGTAATGGCCGTCATGCTGCTTCCGGAGCTGGCGTTGGGCTCACCGGACTGGGATGCCGTCGACGCCCTTGTTCGCGCCACAGACCGGCCACTCGTCCTGATTGCAGGGTTCGGCTTTTCACCGGGAAAGAGAGTCCTCGACTGGAAAGCGGCGCAGCCGGACGAGGGGACCGTGCGTCACGTTGGCTGGGAGGAGGGCGACGATCCAAGCAGCGTGATGCTGGTCAACGGCGCCTGGTGCTGGGTGCATTTTCCCGGGGAGCAAACGCACTGCGTCGTCACCTTGAAGAACAGCCAAGAGCAAAGCATCGAAGCCGTCGAATTTGCCCATGTGCAGCAAGGCAAGACGATCCTTCACCTGCAGTTCGACGACGTCGACTTATTTCCCCTCATCTGTTCCGACATGCTTCGCCTGCCCGAGGATAATGACGCGTCGGCCCAGGCCCGGGTGCGGCGATCCATTGCAGACGAAGACGATCCGGAACGTCCTGCGCTGATCCTCGGATCGCTGCTCCAGCCGCAGTATAACCCCAATTGGGAGGTTGCGATCGATCGAGCGGTAAGTCACAGCCTAGCGGGCAGAAAGGGCGCTGTCGCGCTTTGCAACATCGCAATCAGCAAGTCCGAGGGTGATGAGGAGGTCGACCGCTGGCGTAGCCTGACCGGCGCTTATGTGCGGCTGTCTGAGCTATCCAGGGGCCAGCGAACGCTACCCGTCTGCCGTACACTCAAAGCTCCTGCAATCTCAGGCGCAGTCGCCCGGGTCACCACGGCGAGCGTTCATTCAGGGCCCGTTGGATGGCGGCCGTTCAACGTCATGGACGAGAACTTCGTCTGGCAGGGTAAGATGAATGCCCGGATTGGCGCCACGGGCCTGGCCTTGCCACTCAAAGCGCCGGCGGCAATCGCGGCGACCGAGCTTCTCCGCTTTCTTGATCGTTTCCCGCCAGATCCAGGGTTCGCGCCAAGGCTGAACGACGGTGTGCAGCAGCTGGCCGAGAGAGTGGAGAGCGGGCAGCGCCCGTCAGCCGAAGTCGTGATCAATACGGTGTTGCAAGGGACGATTGGCGAGCGTGTCGATCCTGACTGCCTCCACCCGCCCGCCGTGCAACAGGCCCTCAAGGCAGGATTGAACGCTCTGGCGACGCTGAAGTCGATCGAGTCCATCGGCTGGGAGGCTAATGCGTCGCAGACGGGTCAGTTGGTGACGGAATCGGGCATGAATGTGCTAGTGTGGCGGTCACCCGGTGAAAGCGGAAAGACAATGCGAAGACGGCTGTCGGTCTGGAAGCTGACGCCACAGATTCATCCAAAGCTGGTAGTGTTCGGCAGGGGCCCGGATACGGAGCTGCCGCAGGGAGAGATCAACGACGATCGCCGCGATGATTTCACGACCGCGCCGAAATCGAGTGCGGACCTTGAGGCGGCCGGCACGCTCCAAGCCAGCAATGATGACTTCACTGCGACTCGCGTTGTTCGGCGCGTGGCCGGGTTGCCCCTGTCGCAGGCCGCCGCCCTCTATGCTGAATATGACGCGGCGGAGGACAAGGCGAAAGTCGACGCATTACTCGCTGCGATAGACGGGGCATTCCAATGACCGAATCAGTCCCGAACGTAGAGGGGGCTCGCATGCAGCTCGGCGACCTGTGCGAAGCCGTAGGCCTGAGGCAGGTAGCAAAGCTTCCCTTGGTCGATAATGTCGATGCTCCCCCGGAGGGTGCGACTTTATGGCAGTCGTCTTATGCCATCGTTTTGCTCTGGCCCTGCCAAGCGAATTGCCTTGACGACATTGTAGGTGCGGTTGAGCGCGGGCAAAGCTGGTTCGACCTGGTGCTTTGCGCCGAAGAGGCGAAACGGGCAGGCCGCGTGGTGGACGGCTATTTGGTGCTGGCACTATCCCAAGCACCCTCGGCAGAGGCACGGGACGATGTCCGCAGGCTCGAGCTTTCTTCGCTGATCTGCCGGAAGCATTTGATCTGGCCCTCGACACCCGACGAAAACGACCACGAGCAAGGGCTGTGGCGGCGCGTTGCTGACGTGACCGTGGTTGGGCTGCCGGAGGTCGAGGTCCCGGCTACGGGCGATCTTCACTGGCCCATACTGGACGAGGATGCAAAAGCGCAGCTCGATGAACTGCAAAGGCTGGGCGTGCAGGGCTTGGTGATCAAGGACCGGGCGGGCCAATGAGGGGAATCCGCCTACACCGGATGATGGTTTCTGCGTTCCGTGGCATCGCCTGCCCGGTAGAGTTTGATCTGAGTTCGCCCCTGACCCTCGTGTTCGCTCCCAATGGCACGGGCAAAACGACCATGTGCGAGGCCGCCGAGTGGCTCCTCACGGGCCAGATCGAGCGGCTGAAGGAAGGGAAGGATTTCGACCCGGCGGAGCTCAGGTCAAAGTTCTACCTTGATCTCCAAACTCCAAATGTTTCCGCCGCGCTTCGTGTCGGCGCAGATGAGAAATACTTAGATCGAGCTGCGAAGGATCACGACATCCGGACGCTATTCGGCGAAACCCCCGAGACTGCCAAGGCTTGCAAGCCGCACGAGTTCCTATCGCTCCTTGCGCCCGCTGCGGCGGCCGACGAAGCGCATCACTTAACGGCGATCAACTTGCGTCAGCGATGGGTAAAGGGAACTCGGTTCCTGAGTTCCGACGCGCTGGCTGCCTTGGTCGACACCGATCCCGAAACCGTCGACCGCCGCAGGCAAATCTTCGCTGACGTCTTGGGCATCCGACATTTGCTCGATGCTGAGCGCCTTGCTGGCAAATACGCGGGCGAGCTGAAAACGCTGATCAACGCGCTCAACACGTCGATCGATCAGCAGGAGAGGGAGGTCAAAGACCTCGAACAGTCGCTAGCTGGGATGGAGGAGCAGCGGCCGAACGCTGCGTCGGCTCGGTCCGAAGTCGACGCCGCACAAGACATCTTGGGTCCGGAAACGATCCCGGCTGGTCCCTCAAACAATACATCATCGATGGACGTCCTATTGGAGAGTCTGACGGTGGTTCATGGCCGCCGTCAGCATGAGCTTTCGGAACGCGCAGGTCTCCTAAACGAGATCGAGGCGCAATGGTCCACTCGCGCTCAACTGGAAGTAGCGGTCGCCGAGGGTCGCGAAACGGAAGCCAAACTAGCCTCTCGGCTGGCAGAGGTCGATACGGCTGGCCGAGCGGCGGCAGGTGTTATTGCGGAGAATGTCCAGCAGCGGGATGCTCGGCTGAGTGAATTGAACCGCTTGGCCGCGGCACGGGATCTTCTCTCGAAGCGGGCTGTAACGTTGCTCGAAGCCGTCCAGAACCCCTTGATGGCGGGAGAATATCAAACAAGTCTGGCCAAGCTGTCGGAGTTGCTGCCGGAAGCGCGGTGGCCTGACGCGGAGCGAAGGAATCGCGAGAGCGAACTTTCGACGCTTGAAACGCAGTTGAGCTTCGTCGAGACGGAAGCTCCTCGCGCGGACCAAGTGAACAGGCAAATCTTGGACTTGTCCGAAAAGGCGTTGAGCGACGCGGATTACGCGCAGCTAGAAACGTCCGTTCAAAACGCCGAAGCCCAAGCCCGGTCCGCGCAGGCGGCGCTCGACGCCCTGCTTCAACCCGTCGACCGGATTCAGGCCGCGGCGAAGGAGCTACTAGCCCATGACCATGGCTTTGATACGCAGTATTGCCCTTTGTGCGCGGCGGATTGGAAGTCCGTCGATCGATTGAGAGCGGCGATCGAACAGGTGCTCCGGGGGACTCCGGAACTGGCTGCAACGGCCCGTGAAGCGTCGACCCAAGCAAACCAGCTGGCGGCGGACCTGAAAACACGACTCACGAACGCGAGGGCGTTTCGCGAGAAGCTGACCGCACTCCGAACTGAAAGCGCTCAACTCCAGCAGCGAGTAGCGTGGACTTCGATTCAACTGGCGCGGGTTGGTGGCGCATCGGACCAACCAACGAAGACGCTGCCGATAGAGAGGGCTAAGTTGGCCGCGGCGGATGCGCTAGCGGCATTCATGCAGGCTTGGGCCGAGCATTCATCCCTCCTCACCGACCCAGACGAACGATTTGCGGACACCGTTATCGGCAATGTAATCCAGACCCTTGACGGCAAAGCGAGCCGCCGTGAACAGGATATCCAGTTCAACCTGGCGACTTTAACTAAATCGATCGAAGAGGCTTCGGCCACCAGGGACAAACTTGCATCGGAGCATGCGTCATTGACGCAGCAGCTCACCGAATTGCGCCTCAGACTAGCCGAACAATCAGAGCAGCTCACGGCGTTCCATTCGAAGTGGGCGCAGTTGTCATCCGACCAACCGCCATCCAACGCAACGCTCGCGAAAATTCGCTCCTTCCTGCAAAGCGAGCGCGAGCGACTATCTAAGGCTGCTGCGCATATTGAGGCGGCAAGGTCAGCCTGGAGCCGGGAATCGAGGCGCTCTCGGCTCCAACAGCTGCGGCTATCCGTTGATCCCGAAGTCAAGCAGCGCGGCCGGCTTCAACAGCGCTTGCAGATCGCACAGCGGACGATGGCGGTGTTCAATCATGCCTGCACAACGATTAGCCGTAATCAGGTCGACGGCCTCAGCCGGGTCGTGAACCCATTATTTGCCAGGATGCACGCGAACCGAGTGTTTGACCGCATCAGCCTCGGCCAGGACACCGACTTCCTCCATTGGCTCGCCAATGCGGGGGACGAGAAACTGGATCCAAGCAAACACTTCAGTCAGGGGCAACGGCAGGATCTAGCGCTTGCGCTGTTCCTGGCTCGCGCTCGCGGACTGGGTGGCACATTCTTCCTCGACGAACCGATCCTCCACCTCGACGACCTCAACCGGGTTGGTTTGCTGGATATTTTCAGGGCGTTTGTGCTCGAGCACCATCCAGCACTCAACCTAGTGATCACGACTTCGAGCCGGACGCTGGCGCGGCATATGATCGAGAAGTTTGCTGCCGTCAGTCCGATCGACGCTTCGGACGAGGGGACGCCACCGCTGAGGGTTCTCGAAATGGAGGGCAACGGTCGCGACGGGGTGGAGGTACGTCAAGCTTACCCCATACAATAAAGGGCTGGAGAGCCTATTACGTTGTTCGGTCGGGAACGTGTGGGAGCTCGGTGCAAAGGCCGGCGACGAGCTTGCTTGGGCGCCGGTGCCGTGCGGGTTTGGGGACGCCGTAAATTATGGTGAGCTGTTCGAAGGCCGCTGCCGAGACGGGGAGCGGCAGAATCCACACGAATTCCTGCCAAAGAAGACGGTCCGCTGCCGGCCAGAAGCCGTCACTCGGATTAGCGACGCTCGAATTGTCTGACACTGGCCGAAAGCGGAATGGCGGCATTCGGACCGCGGACGAAGTTATCTGCCATTCTTGAATCTTGATCAGTCGCAGAGCGGCTATGTGAGCCTCACGCGCCTACCGAGGTGTGTGCTCCAAAGTCCCAGACGCTTTATACGGTAGTCGACCAGCTCCGTCGAAGTGCCAAACTGCTCAGCTATCTCCTGTGTACTCCTCTTTTGCTCAACTGCCTTGATCATTGCTGTTCGCGGTAAGAGGGTGGCCGACGCTAAATAATAGGCGTCGTGCTCTTCGGCAGAGTCGTACGTCCTGCCGTACGCATCCGCGACTTTCGATATCTTAGTTAGCTTATGCCCCGACAGAATGTGCCAGTATTCCTCCAGAAGCGTGACACGTTGCCTTTCAATGGTATGACAATCGTTTAGTAACACCGCCCACTTGTCGAATGCAGCGGTCAGCGGGACACTCATGGCTGACCACTGCGAACAGGCCTCGCCTACAAGCCTTCGTTTGGCGTCGGGATCCAAGCACTTCGAAGCGGTGATGCGCTCAATCCTTACGCCATCGACTACAAGACGTAGCGGGTCGAGAGGATCTGATAAGTTCAGACCCAGATCATGTCGGAATCGTTGCGCAGTGAGTTCAAGCTCTTCCTTTGACGAGCCCCCTGCCGTCGGCTCGCCAGTTACGGTCGGCCTGGCTGCCTCCACTTCATCCGGATATTCTCGCTTGAGGCATTCGGCCGCATGGAGGAGAGCTTTGATTGTCCGCGATTGAGCGTTCTTTCCGGCGCGAAAGTGAACGAGCGCGACATTCTCAAAGCCGAGCCCCGCGTCGTCGGCCCTACTTCCCAGCCACTCTAGGAGCCGAATCTTCGAGTTATTGTCCGGTGAGCCTTCCCCACGCTCGATACGAGCCAGTGTCGAGAAACTTACGCCAATTTTCGCCGACAAGGCTCGTATACTCAGGCCCTTTTCGGAACGCTTCTCCCTGACTGCGCTTACGAGTTTTGTATCGAACTCTTCCATTTTCCCCCGAGCGTGCGATACGCACGCATTGACACGCCCCGTTGGGCATGCATCCTCGTGCTAGTGACACAGATTCGCACATCGACAGGCAAATTGGAAGTGTTGTTGAGCAGCGATGCGCGGACTGAGTTGCAGCGAATTGGCGATGGTTTGGACGCGCGCCAGCTCGTCAGGGTGAAAGGTGGGGGTGTCGTTATCCTCGATCCGCAGCCTGCCTCAACAACCGTCCAGGAGCAAAACAATGAGCAACGACAAAGAGCGCGAGGATCCGCAGCCCGGTCACTGCAAGGGTCCGCCCGACGACAAGGGTCGTCCGGTCGATCCCGGTCGTCCGGTGCCCAACCACGGGTCGTCGGCCTCGCCGGCAACTACGCCCGGCAATTAGAAGATGTGCACGGGGCATATCCCGACGCAACCTTCCTCCCCGATGAGCACGGGGTATGGCTTCTCGCGCGCAGCCGCATCTTGGACGGCCTAGCGCGAGAAGCCATATTTCTCATCGCGCTGCCAAACACGCCGGACGTTGATCCGCGCGGATGGGCATTTTGGGCCCAAGACGGGCAGATCGAATGGATTGGCCCGCGACACACCAACTTCACTGATGGTTCGGTGTGCGCCTACCATCCGAAACTCGACAACGCATGGTCCCCCGGAGACGATCTTCGCACGCTGCTGGATATTTACAGCGTTTGGGCGCTCCGACACCTACACTTGGCAGTCCTCGACCGCTGGCCGGGTCGGCAGTATGCGATGCCCGACGACGCTGGCCGCTCCGATCCCTATTACCGATTGCTCCAGTTCGAGCCAGCCGAACTTTGCAGCTGTGGCACGGATCGGCGGTATGGAGAGTGCTGCCGGCCGGGTGACCTCACGCTACCGCTCCTTTCGATCAAAGCCGCCTTCGAAAGGCGTAACAGTGGCCGTAGCATTCATGATCGCGCACCACCTCCCGCGATAGCAGCCTTCGTGACGAGCGGTGGACAAAACGCCGCTCCTTCAATCTTCGAAGTTCACGCGCACCTTCGGGCGCACGCCGAGCGCAACGGGTGCAAGCGCGAGAGTAATCGTTGATACCGGGCTCGCTTGAAGCCGGACATGTTGAAGGACAGACCGCGCTCGGCTCTGCCGATCCGCTGGGTCAACATGTCCGTTCGAAGTGACCGGTCGATGTCGCTGAGTACACTACATGGCCGCTGCTCAACTGCGTTCCATGAGGCCGGAAGAAGGCTGTCGCCATATCGGCGATCCACACCTATTCGGGCTATTGTTCAATTCCTGACAGGCTCAAATCGTCCTGTCGATGGCACTTGATGTGCTTGAAAGGCGAACTGCTTTTCCTACGTTGTTCTCTTGATGTTCAGGGTGGGGTACCGGCTGTGCATTGAAGTAAACCGCGCCCAAACAGGGGCGTGCCTGTGAGGCAGGAGTGAGGCGTGGCGGACGAAATTCTCTTCAACAAATTCGAACTCGATCGGGTGGTAGAGAACCATCGCTCTTCGATGCTATCGGAGCTGGACCGCATGGCAGACGACCGTCTGCTGAATACCGACATCGCAGGTCTGGAAGACTATTGTTTCAACAAGTTCTCGTTGGACTTCCCTGAGCTAGGCGAGCCGCGCGTCGACAATGCTCGGACGAAAATGACTGTCGGCCGCTATGGCGGCTTCGACTATGGGCACGGCAGCGTGGAAGTCGACGCGGAGCGCTTTACGCTGGAGGTGCCGTTTACCGGCGACAAGGCCCTTTTTCTCAGCCGCGCGAATACATGGAGTTCGAATCCGCCTTACGGTACCGTACGGGACGGCCTTCTCAGCTACACCGTGGTGGAGCGCGACCCGTCCAGCGACAAGCTGAACCACGAGTTTGATCGCTTTCTAACGAACGTGAAGCAGCATCTGGGCTGGCAGAAGCCGACGGTAGAAGGTTGGAATAGCAGATTGAAAGGGTTGGTCCGCGACCATATTTCGGAACGCAGGAGCCGCCTCGAAAAGACAACTAGCGTTGCGTCGGGTCTGAAGTTCGCAATGAAATACCGGCGCGATGCCGCGGCGACGTTTTCAGCTCCGGTTACCCCGAAGAGAATTGCCCCTGTCCTGCCGCCTCCCAAGCCGGGCGCAACGCCAGAGCCGGTGCTGACGCCTGAGGCTTACCGGGACATCTTGGACACCCTTCAACAGATGTCGGAGGTGATGGAGCGGAGCCCCCATGCTTACGCTGGCATGGATAAGGAAACGCTGAGGTTCCAATTCCTCGTGCCACTAAATGCGCGCTTCGAAGGTGAGGCGCGGGGCGAGGTGTTCAACTACGGCGGCAAGACCGACATCCTCATCACATACAAGGGGAAGAACATCTTCATTGCCGAGTGCAAGATTTGGAAGGGCGCTTCGGCGCTGACGGAAGCCATTGACCAGCTGCTCGGCTACTTGAGCTGGCGCGACACCAAGACCTCGTTGATGATCTTCAATCGGAATAAGGGCTTCAGCGCAGTCCTCGACCAAATTGACCCCACCGTCCGGGCGCATCCGAACTTTGTGTTTGCTGACGGCAAAAGGGGAGAGACCGAGTTCCAATACACCTTCCATCATCGCGACGACCCCGGCCGGAAGCTGACGCTTACGGTGCTGGCGTTCGATATGCCTGCTGAGTGAGGTCAACCGATGGGAACCTATCGCGTTGGACAGGCCTGCCTCAACGGCCACCCGATTACCGGCAACGCTCATTCCGAGTTTGCGACGGCTTTTTGCAGCACCTGCGGGGCAACCGCGATAACGCAATGTCCGTCATGTTCGGCTCCCCTGAAGGGGTACTATGAGTCCCCCGGGATCATTTCTCTCGCGGGCTGGAGTCCGTCGGACCATTGCGACAAGTGCGGCAAGCCACTGCCTTGGACGCAGGCTAAGTTGGACGCAGTCCAGGAGCTGGCCGAGGCTATTGAAGAGCTGACCGATTTCGAGCGGGAGCAGCTTGCTGAGTTGATGCCGCACGTTATTCAAGAAACGCCGCGCACTGGGCCAGCCGGCTTCAAAATTTCGGCGATCGTGGCTCGCATCAAAGGTCCGGCGAAAGGCGCTCTGCAGGACTTGCTGACGAATATCGCCGTGGAAGCCGGAAAGAAGGCAATGGGGTTCTGACGTTCGGTGAACATTTTCATCGACGAATCGGGCAGCTTCGCCACCCACAAGGCCCCCACCCATAGTTTATCGGCGATTGGTGCGCTGATTGTTCCCGAGTGGCAATCCAATCAACTCCTGAAGAAGTATGCGAAGCTTCGACCTTCGCTGCCCAAAGAAAAGGGCGAGGTGAAGGGGCGGCTGCTCAATGAGCATCAGGTGTCCCGCGTGCTGGAGCTTCTGCGGAAGAACAGCTGCATCTACGAAGGTGTCGTAATCGACATGGGGCTTGAAACCGAAGAGGGCCTTGAGAGGCACCGAACGGGCCAAGCTCACGGACTCACCGATGAACTCACCGACGACCACCGACCTGAGATGGTCGCAGCGGTAAAGGCTCTTCGGGCTCGCTTGGAAGCGATGCCGCTCAGCCTTTACGCGCAATCTGTCCTGACGGTGCACCTTATCTGGGAAATCCTGAAAATGATGCCGGTCTACTGGGGACAGCGAGTTCCGCGTGAGATCCTAAACTACCATTGGGTCATCGACGGGAAGGACGTTGGGCGCGCCACCAACGCGGAGGATTGGTGGTCGACCACGATGCTGGGGCTAATCCAGTCGCGCTCTTATCGTGACCCAATGCCACGCCTTGAGGGTGTCGATTACGCCGCTTTTGACTCGAAGTTCATGAAGGAACGAAATGATTGGCATAAGGAGAAGATGCCGGGGCCAGACACCGCGATGGATCTCTGGTTGCTCCTAAAAGAGTCATTTCGCTTCTCGTCCGATCCGGAGCCGGGGCTGGAACTCGTGGACATTGTTACAAACGCGACCCGCCGAGCGCTCGCAGGAAATCTGCAAGCTAAAGGATGGGAAGGAATACCCCGCTTAATGATAAATCGACGGGAGCATTGCTTACCCATCGTCACCATAACCAACGACATTAAAGAGACGAAGCGTCCTTATGCTCGCATGTTAGCGCGCGGCTTCCGTTATGGCGGCCGGTCCATGCTGACCAAGTCATGAAAAATGCAGGTGCCGTCGGGACTGGGCGCATTACAATTATCAACCTCAAATCTGAACGAACGACGGCTTTCGGAAGGAAGCCGGGAAGCCGGCAACGGCCGTGACGGGCGCAAAGCAGACCCTTCTTCCGCCTGCGTAGTCATCCGCAAAGGCGGACCTAAATTTAGCTATGCCAAAGGATGGAGAAGGGCGTCAGCAGCGCTCAGAAGTCGAGCCATGTGGCGAACCGCGAACCTGGAGCGCTCTACTTTTGAGTGAAGGTCGTCGAGAGAAGCGGCTCGGACAAGCGCCTGCACACTTGCGTCCTCCATCAGCATTCCGACGCGTGTGCAGAGCTGCTCGATAAGCGCTCGTGTGTCCTCATCCAAATCGTAAATCTCGGCCATGCCGCGCAATGCGCTCATGTCAGTGACGCAAGTCCAGACGCAGCTTTCGGCCAGCGCTTCTTTTCGACTGGACTGGTGCCGCAATGCGAGCATTGCTGTGGCCGTAATAGTGAATGCGGCCGCTCGACCTGAGGTCCAGCGGCTTGGGTCAGTGCAAGCCGGCGCAGTTCCGCACCGGTAGCTAGGAGACCCACTATGGCAGCCTCAACAAAGCCTCGAACGAAGTCAGCGACGGTCACCCGCCTCCTCTCACGCGAGAAGGGCGCAACGCTCGACGAAATTGCGAAGGCGACCGAGTGGAAACCGCACAGCTGTCGCGCCTTTCTCACCGGCATACGTAAGAAAGCGCGCGTGCTGCGGCAGGAACGCCCCGATGGGGCAACCAGCTATCGGATTGTTCAGAAGCCCGCCCCGGATTCGGCCAGTGAGTAGTTTCGAGCGGAAGCTGGCGGAACTTGGTGGCATGACGCCCGCCCAGCTTCGGGCCGAGTGGAGAGACTGCTGGCGTAAACCGGCACCGGAGATTGGTCCCGACCTGCTGCGTCGAGGAATCGCATGGAAGAGACAGTCCCGCATTCACGGAGACCTCCCGCCCCATGTCCGGCGGGAGATCGAGGCTGTTCTCACTCGCGTGAGTGCCGGCAAGTCTCCCATTAACGACGAGCGTATCTCACTTAGGCCCGGAACCAGGCTGGTGCGCGAATGGCGCGGTACGATGCACCAGGTGGTAGTGCTTGAACGCGGGTACGAGCATGAGGCCCGGCACTACAGCAGTCTCACTCAGGTCGCTTCGGCCATAACGGGTGCCCACTGGTCGGGACCGCGCTTCTTCGATCTCAAAACGCGGAGGGCGCCGCGGAAGCCATGACGCCGAAGCGCTGCGCCATTTACACACGCAAGTCGACCGAAGAAGGGCTGGAGCAGGCGTTCAACAGCCTCGACGCACAGCGCGAAGCCTGTGCGGCCTACATCCTCAGCCAGGCTCATGAGGGCTGGGAACAGATCCACGAGCACTATGACGATGGCGGCTGGTCCGGCGGCAACATGGACCGGCCGGGGCTAAAACAGCTGCTTGCGGATGTGGCCGCCGGCAAGGTCGATGTGATCGTCGTCTACAAGGTGGACAGGCTGACCCGCACCCTGGCTGACTTCGCCCGCATCGTGGACACTCTCGATAAAGCCGGCGCCTCGTTCGTGAGCGTAACCCAGGCGTTCAATACGACGAACAGCATGGGCAGGCTGACGCTGAACGTGCTGCTTTCCTTCGCGCAGTTCGAGCGGGAGGTCACAAGCGAACGCATCCGGGACAAGGTCGCTGCCTCGAAGAAGAAGGGCATATGGATGGGCGGCCCGGTGCCGCTCGGATACAGGCTGGGCGACCGCAAGCTGCTCATGGACGACGATGAGGCGGAGATCGTCCGCTCAATCTTCCGGCGGTACACAGAGCTGCGATCAGTGACCAAGCTCGTCGAAGAGCTCGCGCAACAGAACGTCAGGACCAAGGTTCGGCAGTACAGCAACGGTCGCACCGCCGGCGGTGTGCACTTCCAGCGTGGCTCATTGTCTCAGCTGCTGCAGAATCCGATCTACATCGGGAAGGTGAGCTATCGTGGCGAGCTGTACGAGGGAGAACATGAAGCCATAATCGGTCCAGATGACTGGGCCGAGGTCCAGCGCATCCTCGCTGCAAATCGCCATGACCGAAAGCTTGGCAAGCAGACGCGATACCCAAGTCTGCTGACCGGAATGATCAGCGATCCTGACGGACGGCCGATGACACCCGCGTCCACGCATAAGGGCAGCCGACGGCATCGCTATTATGTCACGAGGTTGAAGGCAGGTGAGGACAACGAACTTGCCTGGCGAGTGCCGGCAGGCGAGCTCGACAGAGCAGTGATGTCTGCAGTTTGCGACTGGCTGAGGTCGCATGAACGTCCCTGCGAACCTGGGCAGCTCATGTCTGACCGCGAGCTTGCCAACGAACTCCCCGACTTCTCAGTCCCTGGGCAGCGCAAGGTCCTGATCGAACTTGCAATGAAGGTGCAACTCGGAAAGACGGAGCTGTACATCCGGATCGGTGACGAGGCTCATCGTGTGATCAGCTTGCCCGTCCGGATGGTCCGTCGTGGAACTGAGCTGAAAGTGGTTCTGGAGAGCGGCGACCCTCAGCGAGCTCCGGACCCCGTGCTTCTCAAACTGGTCGCATTGGCGATCAGCGCGCGAAAGTCGCTCTTCTCCAGCAAAGCCGATCAGCTGACCTCCCACTACAGCAAGCGGCACCTTTGGCAGCTTCTCCGGATCAGCTTCCTGGCTCCGGATATCGTTACCGCCATCGTTGAAGGGCGTCAGCCGCCCTCACTGACAGGTCGCCGGCTGCTGCGGGTCACTGACCTGCCGCTCGACTGGGCCGGGCAGCGGCGCGTTCTTGGGTTCAGCTAGGATCAGAACGGCATCTGCATCTGGTGGCTGCAAAAGCGGCCAGCAGAGAAAGGCGCCCGTTGCCCGGCTATTCGCCGCGCCAGAATGGTCTCTGTAGGCATGAAGCGCGAGCCGCAGCTTCGTATGTCACGGAAATTGCGGGCTGAATTGGGCCGACCGACGGCTCTGACGGTGCCAGTCTCGGGTCTACGGGAAAGGGTGGTGCCCACTCAAACAGACGAACAACTGACCCCGATTTGTTGCTTGGCAACAAGTGCCGGAAATCGCCCGCTAATTTGCACGCCTCGGCGCCAGAGACCAGACGACGGAGGTTCTGTTTGGCGCCACAGGCGAAGATCAGCATCCACAATCAGTCAGCGTAGCGGGGGAATCTTTGAGCTCAGACGCGGCTGAGCCCCCTCAACGTCTGGTTGCACAGCTAGAGACACGTGCCGCACTCGCCTTTGTCCGCATATTCGAGGGTTGCGACTTTTGCTCGCGCCTGCTCGACGCTCGCGAAAGGACCGTGCCACTCGCCGTTCTTGTCGCCACTTGTGCCTTGGCTGCCGCGTCCGCCATTGCAGAAGGAACACTCTGCCCGGTGCAAGCGGGCGCGCTTGTTGGTCCAGTTCTCATAGACGTAGAATTCACCCGCGCCCGCACTGGCGCCTTGCGGCGCTGCAGCGATAATGGCGACCTCCTCAGCCTCCTTCCGCTCCTTTTTCTGCTGTGCGACCAGCCCGCGCGCGAAGAGGTCGATAGTTCTCAATATATCGTCGCTAAGATACCCTCGACCCAGGCGGGACTTCTCGGCAATCTGCTGCATCATGTCAGGCAGTGCCCAGACCTCTACCCCCGCGGCCGCTGCAGCTTCGACGACACCATCCTTCCAATCCCAAGTGACAATGGCCCGCCTCAGCCTCCCCGGTGCGCACCCGAAGCAGGCAAGCCTCTCCTCAACCGCCTTCGGCTCGAACTTCTCGACGAGAAAAAAGCCCAACTTCCTTCGTGCACTCGCTGCCTTCACCCGCTGCTTGTGTTCGCCGGGCATGAAGGGCTCATTCGTAAGCGCACTGAAGCCGGACGAAATGGAAACGCTCGTTTCGATGTGCCAGCGCTCGTCAGTGACCGGATCGATCGCAAAGAGGTCGATTTCCTTCTGCGCGTTGCAGCGCAGGTTCGGTATTGTCGCCCATCCTTTGACGTAGCGGACGTACGCTTCGACTATTCGCTCTGTAGTTTCCATATGACCTCTGCCGCGACAATCCGGAGGGATCTACGATGAACACACATCCAAGTCGCGCAAGACCTTCGCAAACGGCTGCGCCCGCTTTCCACCCAACCTGAATGACGCGCTAGTGTCCGTTTTCGACCCATTCCGGACATTGGAGCTGCGGCGGCTAAGCGCCCATCACAGTCGTTCCGAACCATTTGCCGGTGGCCCGAAAGCGGACATCGGTTTGCTGAAGTTCGAATGGCGAGAATGCCGGACAATTTGGACTGTCCGCTTTCAGAGCAGAGAACGAAACAAAGCGGACCGAGATTCGGCATACCATTCCCCGAAACGTGAGGCGCTTATCGTCGATGCGGTTTAGAGGTGTGCGCCAGCTTTGAGAGCCAGGCGGCGGTGGTGGATCGTCAGGGTTCTTGCTAACGCTCGGTTACGGCGCATCATCTATTGTATGCAGTCCGGTTCGGAAGATCAGGATATCGGTCCGTCCAGTTCCAAGGTTGAGCTGATCGAAGCGCAGCTTCGCGTTGGTGCGTATTCGCCGCATCGCCACGATACCTATACCGTCGCGGTGACCACTATAGGGGTGCAGTCGTTCAATTATCGCGGCGATCGGTGGCGGTCGCTGCCGGGGCAGGCGATGATCTTGCATCCGGACGAAGTGCACGACGGTTACTGTTGCGACCAAACCGGTTTTTCGTATCGGGCAGCCTATTTGCCGCCTGTCCATGTCCAGACCGTGATCGGCGGAGCCGCGCTGCCATTTCTGAGCGAAGTCGTTTCGGCCGACGCCGATCTGGTCGGTTCGGCGCTTCGCCTGATTGAAATTTGTTCTGCCGAGCATGAGCCGTTCGGCTACGAGGACGCACTCCACCAGCTCGTGTCCGCTATGCAGCGCTGCGATGGCGGCGCGCCGACCAAGCGAACTGTCAATCACGAGGCTGTCATGCGGGTCCGCGAATTCCTCGACACCGTTCCAGAACCCGGCACGAGCCTGGAGCAGCTGGAAAGGATCGCAGGTTATAACCGATGGCAACTTTCACGGGACTTTCGCTCGCTGATAGGGACAAGTCCCTATCGCTATCTGCAATGCCGCAGGCTTGAGCGCACCAGAGAGCTGCTGCGCAGCGGGCGTGGCTTGGCCGCCGCTGCCCATGAGGCCGGATTTGCGGATCAGAGCCACTTTGGCCGAACCTTTAAGGGGGCTTTTGGGATCACCCCATTGGCCTGGCACCGAGCCGAGCAGCATCGCACAATCATTCTATAACCCGGCCCGGCTCAGGGCCACATTACCAGAATGGCACAAGCGATCTTTTCATCCGAGCCGCATCGCGGCTGGCTGCCGTGGTTTTGGCTTTCGCCTATCGTCTGCATCTTGCTGGTCGGTTTCTCCAGCGTCCCTCTCGATTATGGCCTTGAATGGTTGGGCTTTGTCGATGCCAAGGGACAGCCACTGTCCACGTTCGGATTTTGCCTGTTCCTGGTGGTACCGTTCGTGGCGATGGGAGCCGCCGTCTGGGCCTGGTCCCGGTTCGTCGAGCACCGCAGCCTGGCTTCTCTGGGTCTGACTGGCGCGTATCGGCTGCGCAGATATTTGGCAGGACTGGCGATAGGGGTTGGAATGATGGCCTTGGCGGTCATTTCGATCTGGCTCGCCGGGGGCTATGTCAGCAAAGATATCCTTCCCGCCTTTTCCTCGCCGGCATCGTTATTCTGGATAGCAATCCTGCTGGCCTGCTTCGTTGTTCAAGCGGGCATGGAGGAGTTCATTTTCCGCGGCTGGTTGCTCTCGACGGCGACGCGCCGCTGGAATCTGACGGCGGGGTTCATCGCGAGTTCGCTCGCCTTCACATTTCTTCACTTCTCGCCGCACCAGCCGGTTCGCGAAATGGTCATGGCGTTCACGTTCGGCCTGTTCGCTTGCGCCTGGGCCTGGCGTGCAGGCAGCATCTGGGGTGTCATGGGCTGGCATGCAGGCTGGAACTGGTTGACAGGCGTCGGCTTTGCCGTGCCGATCACCGGGCTCGATCTGCAACTGCCGGCCTTGCTTGTGCAACTGACGCCGTCGGGCCCGGACTTTCTGACCGGTGGCCACGCTGGACCGGAAAGCAGTATCCTGACGATCGGCATGCTGACTTTGGCCACGCTGCTCCTGTTGTTGTTGCCCAGGCAATTGGCTGAAGAGTCTCGGATGCCACCCGAAGGAGAGTGACGGCAGGTCCAGTCTGGGCTAATTGCCGCGACTTTCCAGGACAGGCATCCTTCCAGACCATGGTGTGGGTCAATTGAATATGCATTGACCGACGGCAGCTTCCTCCCCAGCGCCGCCGCCTACCAAATGCCCACCGACTGGACCATCCAGCCCCGAAAGCCCGTGGATTTAGGCCTTCTCACTTAGCCATCGCTAGAGTCCGCTTTCCACCCATTACGGACACTAGGGCTGGCCTGATCAGCCGACGCTCCCGTCTGAAATAGCCAGTGGTGACGATTTCGAAGGGCCAGCTTCGGTGGTCTCACTTCCGGCTCTGGGTCAGCGGCGGCTTCGACTTTAGTCACGAGATGTTCGGCGGCGGCCATGCGCTGCCGAACGTCAAACGCCGAAGCTTGGAGCTACTCGCCGGATTTGCGCGATGACTGCTGATCGATCATTGTCAGCGACGCATTCAACCCCCCGCCTGAAGCAATAATCAGCACGGGAAGCATCTCCGGAAGCATTCACAAGCGATCCAAGATTGATCCAGGCAGCCACTTTGTCTGGCGCGAGGGCAGTTGCTTTCTCCAAGTATGCGATCGCTTTGGAGGAGTGGCCAAGTTCCGTGAGCGGGCCAGCCAAGTTGATCATCGCACCAGTATTTGCGGGGTCACGGTCCAAAGCTTTTTCGAGTAGCTCTACAGCGTGGCGGTGGTACCCAGCGCGATGGAAAATGATGCCCATGTTGGTCCAGGGAGCCGAGCGACTACCGTCAAGGTCTATTGCACGCTGAGTGGCGAGGCCTGCGTCACGCAAGTTGCCGCGCTCCAAGTAAAGTCTGCCAAGCTGCGTCCAGCCTGAAGCGAAACTGGGCCATCTTTCCGTCAGCTTCTTTGCCGCTGCGAATGCCCTGTCACTTTGGTCCATTGCAGATAGAGATGCTTCCGCCAGCAACTCCTCGCGCTCTTGATTCAGCGGCGGCGGCGGCTCCGCGAGGGCAACTCCTGCTGCCGCTGAAGCCATCTGTACTGCAGTGCGAAGAACAGCAGGTGAGGGGAAGCGAACCGAGGGATCACGCATGGTCATCGGCCCGACAACGAACCCCAGGGGGTGCCCGAGGGGGAGGTTGGCAGCTATTGCTGCGGTGAGGCACTCTCTCCTTAGATCAGGCAATGAAGTGGCGCGCCACGGCAATCGTCCAACACAGAGCTCGTGCAAAACAATTCCGAACGAATACACGTCAGTGCGGAAGTCCTGTGGCTCGCCGAGCCACTGTTCAGGAGCCATGTAAGCCGGAGTGCCGGAGACTATCGCTGCATCGGCGCCATTTTCACCTTGTGCAGCAGAGATTCCAAAATCAGTGAGCTGCAAATCCCCTTCGGCCGTCGTCAGGAGATTCTCCGGCTTGACGTCCCTGTGAGCCCGAAGTCCCTTTCCGCTGGCATACTGCATCGCGTCGCAAAACTGCGCAGCCCACCGCAGGATTTGGTTGAGCGTCGGGCGGCTCACGCGGAGATGATCTCGTAAACTAGTACGCCCCACCGAGTCGGGACTGATGTACTCCGCCGCTACGCAGGGCATGCCTGCCACGTAATCAGCCCAGAATGCAGGAACAATGTAAGGGTGCCGCCCTAAGCCTACCCACGTGCGTGCTTCCTCTATGAACTCGCGGGCGTTCGCCTCTGGCTTGCAGGTTTTCAAGATGAAGGGGGCGTCGCCGCCCTCGGAGACAACGAAAACCCGGCCGAGACCTCCCTCGAACACGTTGTGCACCAGATACTTGCCCGCGATCGTGTCGCCGACGTTGTACTCTGTGAAGACGTGCTGTGGCGGCCTCGCTAATGGCTGTTTTGAACGACCCCTAAAAAATCGCGACAGAATTTGAGCCTCCTTCGTTGAAGAACTCGATAGAAGCAGATCTCTGCACGAAGGATGGTGCGACGGACTCGCTGAAGCAAGCACGTAGTAGCTGTGGTGAGGATCGATTAGCCGCTGAGAGCGCAGTAAACGCTTGCCCGTCCAATGCCGAGCTCTGGATATCACCTGTATTACCCCAGGCTCTAGCCGGGCGCCTAGGATTGGCCGAAAGCGCCCGCTTTCCACGCAACCTGGATGACGCGCTAGTGTCCGTTTTCGACCCATTGCAGTCACTAGGTTTGGCCTGTCGTTTCACAACGACAGTTCCCCTTGCCGCTATTTAGGTCTAATCTAGTAATTGCTCGGGCAAGTCACAGGGGCGCGATCTATGAGCGAATCTCTAACATCTCAAATCTTTGCTGACGCATCACACTTTGCGAACTCGCAAGGGATGACAGTCAGGTGCACATCATGATGGAAGACGAGCCGCTGACGAAACTTCGCGCTCCCGCTGCGCTGAGATCCGAAGTAACGGCGATGCTTCGGACGCCTTTGGTCTCAACCATGGGCCAGTACGATGTTTTGCTGCAGTCAATAATTCCCGACATCGTTCGATACCAGACAATCGATGAAGAGCTTTCGCGGGCAGGACTCGAACATACTGCAGCCGAATTTCAGGACGCTGACGGTAGTCCGCTTCCCATGCTGCTCGTGCCCGACGAGGCCGACATCACTCGCTCCCGGGACGATTTGATTAAGATATTGGACCGGTCGAACATTCCGATCGAGTGTGTCACGGCCGAGCAAGGACAATCGATTTTCGCTGATCGTTTGGCGGAGTTCCTGGCTGTCAGAGGTAACCTTCCTGAGCAGTTCGATAATACGACGAAGGTCACCACGAACCGGGCCGGCGATACCGTCCTTTATCGCAAAGGCTTTTTCTTCAGCACTGCCGCTGCTTTTGGCGTTTCCAATCCTGCAGTGAATTCGATCCCCGGCGGGAGGTATACTTTCGGCATCATGGACAGTGGGGGAGAAAGGTTCGACGGTGTGGTTTGGGATTGCCCCGGATCGGTTAGACTAGAATTGCCGTGACTGACTACGGGGAATTCGCGAATCTCGTTGCAACAGTCACGTCCCTTGTTGCCGCGGGCGCGGCAATTACACTCGCATTCACCAAGCGCTCAAAGTGGCAGCCCCCGGAGGAGGCTGTTTCGGCGGCCGTTTCGCGCATTGCGGCCTTGATGACAGCAATTGGCATCGCCTTCCTCTATGTTTTTGCTTCTAAGATGCAGTCAGGTGCACTGGCTATCGTCAGCGCTTGCCTGTTTGCCGCCACACTACTCGCCGTCTTGGTCGCCATCTCTGTGAACATCAGGCGTTCTTTCTACTATCCGGCCATACGGGTTGAAGAAAACCGCGTGTTAGGAGGTAGTAAGCTCACTCCTGAGGCCGCGAAGATCCATTCCGAGCGCGGGTTTACGGAGCAACGGCTGTTCGAGGACGCGCAAGGTGACAAGGACTTGGTTTGGACGCGTCCGTCGCAGGTGAGCGTCAATCTCCAGAGTACCTTATCGTTCATAATTTTGATCGGAGCCGGCGGATGCGCCCTTGCCTCGGCTGGAGCGCTGGTCGCGACGTCGATCAAACCTTAAGCGCAGCTATTCGCCGCGCCGGATATCACCAGCGCTACGATTTCAATTCGCGTGAACTGCCGATCCCCGCCCCAATGTGCAAACGTCCGCTTTCACCCATTCACGACATTAGCCGCTCAGGTCTGCTTCCAACCCCAAGCGGATCTTCGCGTTAATGGCGCCTTCTGCGACTTTCAGTGGAGATAATGCGGTTCCAGAGGTATGCTATGCTTGGAGCTGGCCGCTGACAGCCCGCCCGGGCCACTTCTCGATGCAACGAACGTTGCTGCATCAAACGCGCACTGCAACTGGTGCCAGCGAAACCGCCCCCAGGAGAAACTCCGCCGAATATCGCTCCACGCAAGGGGCCAAAGTGCTCTCTTGGACGCAGTAGCTGATGGTGGTGGGGTGCACATGTCGCGCACTATGCGGGACAATTCCCGCCGTCCCTACTTCTGCTAAATCATTGTATCCGAAGGAATTATTTTGGAGTGGTGCCACGCAAAGGACTCGAGTTCGTGACCCCATTTTGTTGCATCTGCACAACTCACTGAAATCGTGCTAGAATTTTAGCACGCGCGTGCCAGATTGGTCTCTGTCTGGCGAGCGGGTAGCCTAGCCGGCGCCGCAATTCAGCCGGACCTTTGCAAGGGCGAGAGCCCGAGGCCACCACGCAAATCCTCACCCAGTTATTCGTCAGTTGACCCGTTGATGTGAGAATGCACCTGACCTGATTTTATGGGGTCCGTTCGATCGGCCTCTGCCAGTGCCCAGATTTCCCAATCGGCCAATGTCGCAGCTTCGATTGCCGTTGTGCCGGAAGCGACTGCTTCTCGCACCTGTGTCACAAGTGCTCGGAGATCGTTCGCCTGGCGAAGCAACTCTCCACTGTGGTGCAGGTTCGCCAGTCTCTCGCGATTGCGCGCTTCCCGCTCTTCGCGCCTCCGCGTTTTTTCGCGCAGGCGCTGCTGTTCCTGAAATTCTTCCGCCTGACGAAGGCCGATCCTGAATTGTCGCTCGCCGGCGACGATCAGGCCGGCCGCAACCTCGCCGATCCTCGTTTCCAGCGTTCCGCTCTTATCGTCCTTCCATTCGTCGACCACCTTGCCGTCCCAGCCGTGTCGCACTGGCACGGCCAGGGGAGTTTTGGCCAGGAGATCAGGAGAAGGACGCTGGCGGCCGTGACGCATGACAGTTTTGTGCGGCCCGGCAACTTCAACATCGATGCCAATGCGGGTGTCTCCGATAATCGCTGTCGCATGAATCTCGCCGTCACGTTCGTACGCCTCACCCCAATGTGCGCGTTTGCTCAGGGCCATGAAGATGGCACTGAGGATGCGCAGTCTGCGCCTGTCCAGCGGACCATCGAATTTCGGCAGGTCCCAGGCCCATCGATCGTTGGCCGCCTTTTCACGCCGGCGCTCTTCCTTTTTTAGAATGTCGCTCAGTCCGGCATGAATGCGATCAAGCGTCTTGCGCGCGCCCACCCGCCCAATCGTCCTCAATTCTTGCTCGTAGAGAGCGTCGGTCCTCGGGCACCGCACTCGAAGCGAACGAACCCGCCGAACTCATCGGACTCTGCGGTATTCAATATGAAGCGATCATGTCGCTCGCGCGTCCGAACCAGGCGTGCTACTCTCCTTCCGCTTGGTGACACTTAGGGCGGTAGATCGCCAGTAGCGGAGCGCGCGCCGATGCCGTGTTCAAAACTTATCGAGCATTCCACCAGATTGCTGCGCATGATCACCCTCTGGGCAATCCTCACCGTATCGCTAGCAACCGCGGCGTTAGCTCAGAACAACCAGGTTCATCCCTCGGAGCGCGTGCAAAGCGCGGTCAATGTCCGCGCCGAGCCGACCACGTCGTCGGCTGTACTTGACCGGCTGCGCCCTGGCGAAAACCTTGAGTACTTAGGTGAGGTGCCATTCTGGTATCGCGTGCGCCTCGAGGACGGCAGAGCAGGCTATGTCAGCAAGGCATGGACGGATCTGCTCGAGGCGGCAGCAGCCGCCGCGGCTCTCTATCGAGTCCATGCCATCGACCTGGGCACCGGCCTTGCAATCTTTGTTGAAGCACCGGACTTCACCCTGCTGTATGATGGCGGCAGCAATGACGACCGGGCCCGCGGTACACGCAACCGGCTGCTCGCCTATCTGCGCCACGCGCGTCCCGACCTTAGGATCATTGATCATTTAATCCTAAGTCACCCACACCGTGATCACGTCGAGCTACTGCCGGACGTATTCGACCAGTACGAAATTCGCGATGTTTGGGACTCGGGGAGGCTGCACCCGATCTGCGGCTATCGCGCCTTTCTCACCCGTGTGCAGGCCGAGGCCGGAGTCAAATATCATGATGCGCATCAGGTCACCGGTCCCCATATCGCCAGCTTTGCCGGCTCGACCTGCTACGGACAGGCCGTTCCAGCCGAAAGCATTGTGATTCCGCACTCGGAGCCAATCCGGGCAGGAGCAAGAATTGTTCTTGGAACGAACGCAGCCATGACATTCCTGCATGCTGACGCCGAACACCACAGCAGTCCAAATGAGAACAGCCTCGTTGTGAGACTCGATCTTGGCAGCGAGCGAGTACTTCTGATGGGCGATGCCGAAGCAGGAGGCCGGCAGGATCCATCACTTCCGCCGCATCCCAACTCAATCGAAGGACGGCTTCTCACTTGCTGCTTCTCTGCCCTACGATCCGGTGTGTTGTTAGTCGGGCATCATGGCAGCAAAACATCCTCACGCGTTCAGTTTCTCGATGCGGTGGGAGCGCGGATCTTCCTGATCTCGGCGGGGCCAACCCGCTACGGGTCGGTGACTCTCCCCGATCGCGAAGTCGTCGAGGAACTTGAGCGGCGCGGCTCCGTCTGGCGCACCGATCTCGATGATGCTGCCTGCGGCCGCAATCCGGAGAAGATCGGCCCCGACAATGACAACAAGCCCGGTGGATGCGACAATGTCCTGATCAGCATTTCCCCATCCGGCGATTTAGCGGTGAGCTACAGGCGAGTCGCCGACTGATGGATGCTCCGGATGCAGAGTGCCGCGATCTCCTCCCGGACCTTAGCGACAGAATGTCCGCTTTCCACACATTGGGGACATCAGCAGATTAGGTCTGCTTTCGACCCGTTTCGGCCACACTAACATCGACCAATTGCGACATCACCATCCACCTGCCACTAGACTGGGAAGTCATCCTCCGCTTAGCTCGTTCTCTGAAGATCTTCTCGCAGCCTGTGAAGTGCCAGATCGAGGTGCGCTGCCACGTCCGCAGGACCTCCATGCGCGTCCACCAGGTCAATCGCCTCTGTGACTAATTGGATTGCTCGACGAATAGCTTGCGTCCGTCGCTCGTTGTTACTCGCCATGATACTGGCACTCCAGCGCTCAGGGTGCGGTAGCCGTTGACCGACAAAAACACAAAAGCTACCCGCCCGCATCCTCAGGAAACGGAGGAGCCGGGGTGACACAGTAAAACAGTCGCGTCAGATATTGTTCAAGCATTGCCCTGCCAGACTGGGTAAGCCTCACAAGCTGGCATCGCGCGTCTAATTCCTTCGGGCCTCGCTCGATCAGCCCCTTCTCCATCAAAATTCGCTGCCAGCGGTGACCGGTGGTTATTGGGACGTTGGCAGCGTGGGCTACTGCTGTCACACTTAGCATCTCACCTCGTGCCGGCAGGCAGTAGACCGCCAGCAATATGTCCCACGCCGGCTCTCCAAAGAGCTGCTGGTCGAGCATCCGATCCCGGGCCCTTCGTGCGTCGTATATCCGGCACGCCAACCTGCAGAGCTCGCGGCGTGTCGGTAACCGTCTGGACTGGGCGAGCAATCGCTCAGCCTCGGCCCGGGCCACCTCGTCGATTCCCAGTCTTACATCTACCTGGAACTGAATACCGTCGGGCCAGAATGCCGCGCTCTTAGTCTCGATCGCTGGTGCTTTAGTCTTTTCTTCCCGTCCCACGCGCGGTTCTCCAGCAGCTACAGCTGCAGTCTTGTGAAGTACCGAGCATGTCCACAGGTATTCGGGTGGCGCAGCTGGCGCAAGTCATTCCGTTTCCGATATGGATTTGTCCGTTCTGAACTGATCCGGCGATGACTTGCCGCGTTTCCATTCTGGAAGCGATAGGAGAAGCAATTCGACAGTATGATGGGCAGGATACCTCGGATTCCAACCGAGGAGATAAGCATGACTTATCGAAACTCTGCAGCCATCGGCGCTTTAATTGCGATAACATTGGCGGTGCCCGGCAGGGCCACAGCACAGTCGCTTTCGAATGCACCTGCGGACGCTGCAGCCTCGTCCGAGTCTGTGGAATCATCACCGCAATTGCTGCCGATCTCATTCTCGCTGAGTTCTCATGTTGATGCAGCAGCGGCAGCCGCCGCGCCGCCGCCGCTGCCGCCGGACATGCCAGAGTCGACAAAACAGAAGTGGCGAGACTGGTACGCCATGCAGTCGAGGGCTCATAAATGGGAGGTCGCCTATCTTGTGCTGAGCGCGGTCGACGCGGCGGTGACAATCGAGTGTCTGGAACGGGGAAAGTGCACTGAGGTCAACCCGCTGCTGGGGAAACGCCCTAGCCCCGGCGAGGTAATCCTCTTCAAGACCGGCCTTGGCGTGGCGCACTATCTGCTGTTCAGGGAGCTAAACCATCGGAACCCGAAGGCCGCGTTGCGTACGGCCAAGTTCAGCGTGGCCCTGCAGGGCGCGATCGTGCTGTGGAACATGCAGGTCGCGTTCTAATTAGATGGGGCGGCGGCGCGGCCGATGTCTGCTTCCCACCCATTCGAGACATTGGGGTGTTCAGAGCTGCGGCCTGCGCCGGCAACTTCCAGTGGATATATGGCGTCGCCGAAGGTATGCTCTGACTGGGCGGCGTGCGGCGTCATCCCCCGTGCAGCCCTTACTGGATGCAACCAACGCTGCTGCATCAAACCGGCACTGCAACTGGTGGCAGCAAAAATAGCCTTCAGAGAAACTCCGCCGCTTCTGGCTCAGATCAGCCGGCCAATGTGCTCTCTTGGTCCAGGTAGCTGATGGTGGCGGGGTCGACATGTCGCGGACAAAGCGCGACAATTCGCACTTCTGCAATCTGAGCTAAGTCATTGTATTAGAAGGATAAATTGGAGTGGTGCCGCTTAGGTGACTCGAACACCTGACCCCATCATTACGAATGATGTGCTCTACCAGCTGAGCTAAAGCGGCGCGCCTGGAACGGTTCGAGCCCATCCGATGAACGGGTTCGAGGCGGCGCACCCACTATCAGCGCGTCCCGCGACGGGCAAGGCCCGGCCTCCGGACCGCGGCCTGAATCATCATGCTTAACGCTTTGTTTAGGCTAAGCGGCGATCTTGTCCGGCAAGTGGGTAAGTGGGGACCGCTGAATGGACAGCTATCGCGATCATCCGAGCGATTTCGACCTGCCGGCGGCCAATGCCGCTCCGGCGGAAGTTGATACCGCTGCAATCGGCTCGGACGAGCGGCGGATGCATGTCCGCGCCTATAATTACTGGGTGTCGCTGCTGGCCGGGCGCGACTACCCCTCGATCGAGGATCTCGAGCCGGGCAGTATCGAGGATTTCGGCCCGCACAGCGTGCTTCTCGATTTCACCGCCGGGCGCGACAATCCGGCGACTCCCTACATCGGCGCCGCGGTCCGCGAAGAATGCGGGTTGGGCGACGGGATCCGGTCGATCGCCGACGTGCCGAGCCGGTCGCTGCTGTCGCGGCTGACCGACCATTATATGCAGATCATCGCCAACCAGGCGCCGGTCGGGTTCGAGGCCGAGTTCGTCAACCAGCGCGGCGAATCGATCTGCTATCGCGGCATATTGATGCCCTTCTCGTCCGACGGCGACACGATCGACTTCATCTACGGCGTCATCAACTGGAAGAAGTCCGAGGCCGAGGCGGCGACTGCGGAGATCGTGCTGCCGGCGAGCGCGGACGCGCCGGAATGGGATGCCGAGGAGGAAGCTGCACCGGAACGCGACGAAACCCCGTCTCCGGCTCCGCCGGCGCCGACGCATTTCTCTTGGGAAGACGGCCCGCTGGCGGATTCTTCCGACGAGGCGCCGCTCAGCGAGATCGTCGTCGATGACGATGCCGGGCTCGCCGATCGTCTGTGGGCGGCGCGCGAATCCGTCGACGCATTGAAGGCCGCCGACTGCCGCAGCCGGGCGGCACTCTATCGGGCGCTGGCGATGGCCTATGATTTCTCGATCGCCGCGTCGGAAAACCCGCAGGATTATGGCGAGCTGCTCGATGAATCGGGCGTCAAGGCCCAGGCCCGGGCGCCGATGACGCCGGTGGTCAAGCTGGTTTTCGGAATCGACTATGACAAGACCCGACTGACCGAGTTCGCGGCTGCTCTCTCTTATGCGCAGCGCAACGCGGTCGGTCTCGGCGGATTCCAGGCGTTCATCGACGGCCAGGCCGGAGGCCTGAAGGCGCTGGTCGCCGCCGAGCGGCAAGCCCGCCGCCCGGAACCCAAACCGGACCGGCGCGGCGAGCAGGCGCGCGCGCGGTTGCGCGCTGCGGCTCCCCTGTCGCTCGACGCGATCGCCGGCGACGCCGAGTTCGCTTTGGTGCTGGCACGGCGCCGGGCCGACGGCTCGGTCGAGGCGGTCGCAGTCATCGACGACGAGGCGATGGTCGAACGCGCGATCCGCCGCGCAGCAACCTGAATTTTCCCGGCCCAGCGAGCGACTTCCCAAGGTCGTGCTTGTCGCGGTGAGGGACGCACGGCTATAGGCCGCCGCCAGCAGCATGGCGGAGCGAATAATAGTATGACGGCCCCTTCGCGACTTCCGAAGTTGCTGCTGGAGTCGCTCCGCTCGGCGCTGACGGCCAGCGCGTTGCCCGGCGAAACCGAAGGCTTCAGCCGCGAAGAGCAGGTCAGAGCAGCCGAGTTCATCGCCGAAGCGGCGCTTCTGCGCGCCGACCGCACGACCTCGATCCGTCTCGAGTCGACCGGCGGCGAAGCCGGCAGGCGGCGGATGCGGCTGGTGGTCGTCAACCGCGACATGCCCTTCCTGGTCGACAGCGTCGCCGGCGCGATCGCCGCGCGCGGGCTTGCCATCCACCGACTTCTGCATCCGATCATTAAGGTCACGCGCGACGGCGAAGGACAGCTGCAAAAGGTCGGCGAGGGCGAGTCCGAATCGATCATCTACGTCGAGCTCGACCGGGCCGACGCGCGCGGCCGGCAGGCGCTGGTCGGGGAACTGCACCGCGTGCTGGCCGATGTTCGCGCCGCGGTCGGCGACTGGAAGCAGATGCTGACGCAGATGAAGGCCGACGCCGATTGCCTCGACCGGCGGGATCCGGAAAGCGCCGAGCTGCTGCGCTGGCTGGCCGACGACAAGTTCACGCTGCTCGGCCACGCGACGGTCTCGACCGATGGTGGTATCACCGACGCACTGGGGATTTTGCGCAACGACGTCGCGCTGTGGGACGAGGCGGCGGCCCGCGCCGCGGTCGAGCATCTGTCGGACGAGACTCGCGCAGTCCTGTTCCTCAAGGCCGACCGCATATCTCCAGTCCACCGCCGGGTGCCGCTCGACGTGATCATGGTTCGCCGGCCCGACGGCAGCCTGTCGCTTCATACCGGGTTGTGGACCAGCTCGGCGCTGCGCTCTCCGGCCGAGCAGGTGCCTTTGCTGCGGCAACGACTGGCGAAGCTCGACCGCGAACTGGGCTTCGCTCCGTCAAGCCACGGCGGCAAGGCCCTCGCCCATGTCATTTCTACGCTTCCGCACGACCTTTTGATTTCCTTCGGCGAGCCGGAAGTCAGGACGGCCGCACTGACTGCTATGAGCCTCGCCGACCGCCCGCGACCGAAGTTGTTGCTGTTGTACGGCGCGCTCCGGCGGCATCTCTACAGCTTCGTCTGGCTGCCGCGCGACGAGCTGACGACCTCGCGCCGCAAGGCGATTGCGATGATGCTCGAATCGGAACTCGATGCGCAGATCAGCAGCTGGTCGGTCGAACTTGGCGAAGGCGAGCTGGCGCTTATTCGCTTCACGCTGCCGATGGACCCGGCGGCCGAGCTCCCGGACGTCGACGAGCTTGATGCGGCGCTGGTCGAGATGGTCCGCGGCTGGGTGCCGGCAGTCGAGGCGGAACTGATCGTCGCGGTCGGTGCGCCGCGCGCCACCCGCCTCGCGCTCACCCTGCTGCCGGGCCTGCCCGAAGGTTATCGGGCCCGCACCAGTCCGGAAGAAGGCGCGGCGGACATACTGCGCCTCTCCGAGCTGCATAACACAGCCGCCCGCGGTGTCCGGCTGTCGCGGTCGGAAACCGACAAGCCGGGCCAGCTTCACCTCAAGACCTATCGCCGCGGCGGGCTGATCCCGCTTTCGGAAGCGGTCCCGGTGCTGGAGAATTTCGGCTTCCGGGTGCTTGAGGAAATCCCGACCGCAGTTGGTGACGGAATCGGCTATATTCACGACTTTCGGCTTGAGCTGAACGGCGAAGTCGATTTCGATGCCATCATTGCCCGCGCCGACCGGATAGAGTTCGCGCTCAGCTGCGTCCTTAGTGGTGCCGCCGAGAATGACGAATTCAACCAGCTTGTCCTGTTCGCCGGACTCGAGACCAAGCCGGTCGTCTGGCTGCGGGCCTGGTTCCGCTACCTGAGGCAGACCGGAAGCTCGTTCGGCCTGCTGACGGTGGTCGAGGCGCTGCGGCGCGCGCCGGACGCGACCAAGGCGCTGGTGCAGATGTTCATCGCCACTCACGACCCGTCGCTGGAACGCGGCCGGCAAGCCGGGATGGCGCGCCTGCAATCGGACTTCGACGATGCTTTGTCGCACGTTCGATCAATCGACGACGATCGCATATTGCGGCGGCTGAGGGCGCTGGTCGACGCGGTCGTGCGGACCAATGCCTTCGCGCCGGCGGCCGACGAAGCGATCGCGTTCAAGATCAATTCGAGCCTGGTGCCGGGCCTTCCGGCACCGGTGCCGTGGCGGGAAATCTGGGTTTACTCGCCGCGCGTCGAGGGAATCCACTTGCGCGGCGGCAAGGTCGCCCGGGGCGGCATTCGCTGGTCCGACCGACGCGACGATTTCCGCACCGAAATCCTCGGGCTGATGAAGGCGCAATTGGTCAAGAACGCGGTTATCGTTCCGACCGGCGCCAAGGGTGGTTTCTATCCCAAGCGGCTGCCGCCATCGGTCGATCGCGATTCCTGGCTTGCCGAAGGGACGGAAAGCTACCGAATCTTCATTCGCTCGCTGCTGTCGATCACCGACAACATTGTCGACGACGAAGTTGTCCATCCGGATAGCGTGGTCGTCCACGACGGCGAGGATCCCTATTTCGTCGTCGCCGCCGACAAGGGCACCGCGGCCTTCTCCGACGATGCCAACGCGATCGCCCTCGACCGCGGTTTCTGGCTCGGCGACGCCTTCGCCAGCGGCGGATCGAACGGTTATGATCACAAGGAAATGGGGATCACCGCGCGCGGCGCGTGGATCGCGGTTCAGCGGCACTTCCTCGAGATCGGCATCGACGTCCAGACCGACCCGATCAAGATCGCCGGATGCGGTGACATGTCAGGGGACGTGTTCGGCAACGGCATGCTGCTGTCGAAAGCGATTCTGCTAGTTGCTGCCTTCGACCATCGCCATATCTTCATCGATCCCGATCCCGACCCGAAGGTGAGCTGGGCCGAGCGCAAGCGATTGTTCGATCTGCCGCGCTCGTCCTGGGACGATTACGACCGGTCCCTATTGTCCGAGGGCGGGGCTGTCTTCCCCCGAACCCAAAAGGCGATCGAACTAAGCAAGGAGGCGCAAAGGGCGCTGGGCATCGAGGCCGCGAGCATCGATCCCAACGCGCTGATCAACGCCCTAATCAAGAGCCCCGTCGATCTGCTCTGGTTCGGCGGCATCGGTACCTACATCAAGGCGTCGGAGCAGACTCATGCCGAGGTCGGCGACCCGACCAATGATTTGGTCCGCGCCGACGCGACCGAGCTTCGGGCAAAGGCGATCGGCGAAGGCGCGAACCTGGCGATCACCCAGGCCGGACGGATCGAGTTCGCGGAGAACGGCGGGCGGATCAACACCGACTTCATCGACAACAGCGCCGGCGTCGACTGCTCCGACAAGGAAGTGAATATCAAGATCCCGCTCAACCGTGAGATGAGCGAGGGCAAACTGACGCTGGCCAAACGCAACGCGCTGCTGGTCAAGATGACCGAAGAGGTCGCTGAAATGGTCCTCGAGGACAACCGACTGCAGACCCTTGCCATCTCGATCGCGCAGAGCCGCGGCACCCGGGCGCTACCCGGCCATGTGCGGACAATCGAACTGCTCGAATCGTCCGGCCAGCTCGACCGCAAGGTGGAAGGGCTGATGTCCAGCGAGGAGCTGTTGCGGCGGGGCCAGGAGAACCGCGGCCTCACCCGCCCCGAGCTTGCGGTCGTGCTGTCGATGTCGAAGCTGGCGCTCCAGGACGCGGCCGAGCGACTCAATCTCGAGGCGGACCAAATCGTTTCCCGCGAGCTGGTGGAAGCCTTTCCCAAGCCGATGCGCAAGGCCCATGGCGACGCCATCCGGGCGCACCGTCTGTGCAACGAAATTCTCGCTACTCGCGTCGCCAACCGGCTGGTCAACCGGCTCGGGCCCGGCGTCGCGCTCGACATGACCGAGGAGGAAGGGGCGTCGCTTGCCAATGTCGTCGCGGCATTTCTCGTCACCGAGCAGATTCTCGATCTGCCGAAGCTGTGGACGGAAATTGAGACCGCGCCGCTGCCGGAAATGGTGCGGGTCGAACTGTTCGCAATCGCTGCCATCAGCATCCGCGCGCATTTGTCGGATATCCTTCGCTGCACCGGCGGCGAGACTCGGGTTAGCGCATTGTGCAAGCTGCTTGAGCCGGGCGTGCGCAAGATCGCGGCAGCAGCAACCAAACTCATTCGCACCGAAGTCCGCAACGAGGCCGCGGCGCGGCGCGAGCGGCTGATCTCGATGGGCGCCAGCGAGGATATCGTCCGCGGGCTCGTGCGATTGTTCGAGCTCGACGGGGTTTTCGGACTGGCGGCCCTCGCCGCTCGCCGCGACATGGACGAGCTGGCACTGACTCGGGCCTATACCACGCTCGGCGAGGCGCTCGGCATTGACTGGGCCCAGCAGCAGGTGGCGCGCTATGTGCCCGCCGATCACTGGGAACGGCTGCTGACCGCCGGCCTGTCGCGTGATTTCGAACAGTTGCGGATCGATTTCCTGTCGCGGATCAGGACCAAGCAACCGGACGAAGCCGTCAACGACTGGGTCCAGAGCCAGGGGCCGCGGCTCGAGCAGTTTCGCGATCTCATCGAGCGCGCCCGAAGCCAGGGCGCGGTCAGCGCGCCGATGCTGGCGCAGATCGCCGGGCAGGCCCGAATTCTGCTCGCCCGTTAGCGAGGTGCGGCGCGCCTTCCAAGTCCCAGCGCGGGACTTTCCGGAGTCCTGGCGATCAATCGTTGGCGCCGCCGAGCGCGCGACGAAATAGCCACTGGCGCAAGGCCGAGGTCAGGTTCGGCGCCGGTCGCAAACCGATCCGGGCCGCGTCGATCCGGGCGATCAGCGCGTTGACCGGCTCGCCGCGATCCGCCGCGATCCGCTCGAGTGAAACCCAAAAGACCGGCTCGAGACTGATCGACGTCTCGTGCCCGGCGATCGTCACCGACCGCTTGACGGGCGTGCCGAGATCCTGCGTGCCGGCCATCAGTACATATGCTGACCGCCGTTGATCGACAGCGTCGATCCGGTGACGAAACCGGCGTTCTCGTCGACCAGGAAGACCACTCCGCGGGCGATTTCTTCGGCCCGGCCGAGGCGGTTGACCGGAATTCGGGAGACGATCTTGGCAAGCACATCTTCGGGGACCGCGGCGACCATGTCGGTGTCGATGTAGCCGGGCGCGATCGCATTGACCGTCACTCCGCTGCGTGCGCCTTCCTGGGCCAGCGCCTTGGTAAAGCCGTGGATTCCGGACTTGGCAGCGGCATAGTTGACCTGGCCGTACTGCCCCGCCTGGCCGTTGATCGAGCCGATGTTGACGATTCGCCCATATTTGCGGCCGACCATGCCCTCGAACACCGCCTTGGCCATGTTGAAGCAGCCGCCGAGGTTGGTGTCGATCACCTCCTGCCACTTGGCATGGTCCATCCGCTTCATCGTCGCGTCGCGGGTGATGCCGGCATTGTTGACCAGCACGTCGACCGGGCCGAGGTCGGCTTCGATCTGGCTCACGCCCTGGCAGCAGGCTTCGAAATCGGAAACATCCCATTTATAGGCAGCGATTCCGGTGCGGTCGGTGAAGGCGAGCGCACGCTCCTCATTGCCGGCATAGGTGGCGGCTACCTTCAGCCCGAGGTCGCTAAGGGCGATGCTGATCGCCTCGCCGATGCCGCGCGTTCCGCCGGTGACGATCGCAACCCTGGTCATCTTGGTCTCCCTGTCTTTCAAAAAGCGGACTGCGCTTAGGTCGGCGCCAGCCATCCGGCAAGTTCGCGGCGGATCAGGCTCTCGAGCATGATCATGCCCGCATCGTCGGAATTGAGGCATTCCAGTCGCGCGAAATCTGTCCCACCTGCCGCCAAAAAAGTCTCACGTCCGCGAATACCCAGTTCCTCGATCGTCTCGAGGCAGTCGACCGAAAAGCCGGGCGAAGCAATCGCCAGCTTCTTTACACCTTCACCGGCCAAGGTGCGGAGCCGATCCTCAGTCGAAGGTTCGAGCCATTTTGCGCGCCCGAAGCGCGATTGAAATGCGATCTCGACTGGCAGACCGAGCACCTCCCCGAGCAGGCGGCCAGTTTTTTGGCAATGACAATAATAGGGATCGCCGAGCTTGAGCGTGCGCTCGGGCATGCCATGGAAGCTGAGCAACAGCTTGTCAGGCGTGAAATCGAGTTGGCTCAGTTGCGCCTCGATGTCTGCCTTCAGAGCGGCAATATGGATCGGGTCATCGTAATATGGCGGCAGATATCGGATCGTCGGTTGCCAGCGCATCTTGGCGAGTGCCGAACCGACGGCGTCGACGGCCGTCGCTGTCGTTGCAGCCGAATACTGGGGGTAGAGTGGCGCAACGAGTATTCGGGTGGCCCCTTCGCGCTGCATCGCCAGGATCGTTTGACGGATGTTGGGTTTGCCATAGCGCATCGCGTATCGAACGATGACGTCATCGCCGAGACGTCCGGCTAAATCGTCGGCTTGCTCCCGCGTAAGGTATTGAAGAGGCGAACCTGCGTCGGACCAGATTTGAGAGTAGGCGTGCGCCGACTTGCGCGGCCTTGTGCGCAATATCACTCCGTGCAGGATCGGCAGCCAGGCGAGGCGCGGGATTTCAATCACCCGGCGGTCGCTGAGGAATTCGGCGAGGTAGCGGCGGACCGCGCCGGGCTCCGGCGCATCGGGCGTGCCGAGATTGATCAGCAGCACACCGATCCGGCCATCGCCGACCGGCGGATGCTCGTCAGGCCGGGTCATCGCCGCCATACTGGGCGCGCAACGCCAGCTTGTCGATCTTGCCGGTGCCGAGCCTCGGCAGCGGATCGGGCGAAAAGACGAACCGCGCCGGGATCTTGTAGACAGCGAGCCGGCCGTCGAGGAAGCGGCGAAGCTCCTCCTCGTCGAGATCGCTGTCGGGTTGCGCATGGACGACCGCCACCGGCACTTCGCCAAGCCGCTCGTCGGCCGTTCCGAAAACCGAGACCTCGGCCACCGCCGGGCAGGCGTAGCAGGCCGCCTCGACCTCCTGGCTGGAGATATTCTCGCCGCCGCGGATGATGATGTCCTTCTTGCGGTCGACGATGAACAGAAAGTTGTCGTCGTCGAGATAGCCAATGTCGCCGGTGCGCAGGAAGCCGTCGGCGGTGAACGCCGCCTTGGTCGCTGCCGGGTCGCGCCAATAACCCTTAATATTGGCAGCTGAGCGGATGGCGATTTCGCCGCGCTCGCCGGGCGGAAGATGCTCGCCGTCGGCGCCGAGGATGGCAAGCTCGACGAATGGCCGCTGCGGCCGCCCGGTCGACGCCGGCTTGTTCGCATAATTGCTCCAGAAATTGCCGCAGCCGACGGCGTTGGTCTCGGTCAGGCCATAACCCAGCGCCGGTTGCGCGGTCGGGAACTGCTTTTGGAGCCGCTCCACATGACTAACCGGGCGCGGCGCGCCGCCGGCAGCGATATCGGTCAGCGTCGACAGGTCGTATTTGTCGCGGTCGGGGTGGGTCATCAGCTCGAGACTCATCGTCGGAACGCCGACGAAATAGCTGATCTTCTCCTTCTCGATCAGCCGTAGCGCCTCGCCCGCATCCCATTTGGACATGATCACCATGCAGCGGGCGATGACGAAGCTGTTGAGCATCACCGGCACCTCGCCGGTGACATGGAACAGTGGCACGTTGAGCAGGCTGCGCGGCGGCGTGGCCGGGGCGCGCTTTTCCTGGGTCATGATGCCGAGCAGGACCATCAGGCCAGTGGCATAAGCATAGACGCCGGTAGTGACCGCCCGGTGAGTCGACAGTGCCCCCTTCGAGTCGCCTGTCGATCCGGAGGTGAACAATATCGTCGCGTCGTCGTCCGGCGCGATCTCGGGCAGCGTCAGGCCTTCGTCGGCTCCGGACAGCAACGGCTCGAGCGCCGCGTCGAGCGGACTGTCGACCTCCAGCGCCACCAGCTCGATATCCTGGCCCAGCCCCTGGATCCGCTTTGCCCGGGGAGCGTCGGCGATCACCAGCCCGGGCGCGCTCAGCCGGAGCGCATGGCCAAGCTCGTCGCTTTGCCACCAGCCGTTGATCAGCACCGCGACCGCGCCCGCCTTGAGAATCGCCATATAGGTGACGATCCACGCCGGACAGTTACGCATCGCCAGCGCAACCCGGTCGCCCTTGGCGATGCCGCGCGACGCCAATGCCAGCGCCAGCCGCTCCGACCATCGATCGAGTTCGGCGAAGGTCAGCCGCTCGTCGCCAGCGACCACCGCCTCCGCTTCGCCATTGAGCGCACAAAAGGTGCGGAAGAAGGACGGCATGGTCGGCGGGAAGTTGCCGACGATCGCCCGCCCCTGGTCGTCGCGCTCGATCACCAGCCGCCCGCCGGGACCGGTTACGGCGCTCAGCACCGCGTCAAATTTCCGATCGAGTTCGGTCGGCATTGTTGCTCCTTTGCCTTTCGCGTCGCCGACCTTATGAGGCGCTGAACTTCGACGGGGAAGCCCTTGACGCGCGCCAATGCCATTGTCTGGAACGATTTGGGACTGTCGCCGGTCGCACTCGATCTCGGTATCTTCGAGCTTCGCTGGTACAGCCTCGCCTATCTGGCCGGCATTTTCATCGGCTATTGGTATCTGCTCAAGCTGCTCAAGCAGCCCGGGGCGCCGATGGCCCGCCGCCACGCCGACGACCTCGTTTTCTACGCGGCGCTGGGAATCATTCTCGGCGGACGCCTGGGCTACGTATTGTTCTACAACCTCGGCTATTATCTTGAGAACCCGCTCGACATTTTGAGACTTTGGGACGGCGGCATGTCGTTCCACGGCGGAGTCCTCGGGACGACGGTCGGAATTCTCTACCTCGCCTGGAAGAATAGCCTGCCCTGGCTGCGCATCCACGATTATGTCGCCTGCTGCGTCCCGTTTGGCCTGTTTTTCGGCAGGCTGTCCAATTTCGTCAATGCCGAGCTGTGGGGCGCTCCGACCGATGTCCCTTGGGCGGTGCGCTTTCCCGAAGTGGCGAACGGCCTCGCCGTGCTCGGCCCGCCGCGGCACCCGAGCCAGCTGTACGAGGCGCTGCTCGAAGGCCTGGTGCTATTCGCGATTCTCGCGGTGATGTTCTGGAAAACGCAGGCGCGATACCAGCCGGGCAAGCTCGTCGGCGCCTTCCTTTTCTTCTACGGCCTGTTCCGCTTCCTGATCGAATTCGTCCGCGAGCCGGACGCGCAATTTGCAGGCACCTTTATCGAGACGAGCGGACTGCAGATGGGCCAGTGGCTGTCGCTGCCGATGATCGTGGGGGGGCTATATCTGATGCTGACGGCCAAAGGCCGGCGGGTGCGGGTCGAGCCCATTGCCGGCAATGAAAGCGACGCCTGATATCCCCCTCCCGCCTCGCGGGAGGGGCGAATTTGCCGAGCGGCTCCGAGCCCGGATCAGGGCCGATGGCCCGATCAGCGTCGAAGCCTGGATGGAAGCCTGCAACACGCATTATTACGCGACCCGCGATCCGCTTGGGCAGGACGGCGACTTCACCACCGCGCCGGAAATCAGCCAGATGTTCGGCGAGCTTATCGGCGCCGCGCTCGCCGACTGCTGGAAACGTGCCGGCAGGCCCGCCGATGCGATCTATGTCGAACTCGGACCGGGGCGCGGAACGCTCGCCGCCGATACGCTGCGCCTTCTGAAACAGGCGGGACTGGAGCCAGAAGTTCATTTCATCGAAGCCAGCCCGGTGCTGCGCGAGGTCCAGTTGCAGCGGCATCCGGACGCGGAATGGCACGAGACGCTCGAGACCATCCCCGAAGGTCGGCCGCTTCTGATCGTCGCCAATGAATTCTTCGACGCTTTGCCGGTACAGCAGTGGGTTGGCGACGAAGAACGGTGCGTAACCCTTAATGATGATTGGCTGATGTTCACGATCGACGGCGCGATCCGCGAAGATTCCCCGGCGCGCGATTCGATTGCGAGGGACATCTCAGCCCAACTCGATATGCGCGGCGGGGCGGCGCTGATTGTCGACTATGGACATCAGCGCAGCGCGCCGGGCGATACGCTACAGGCGGTGCGCGGACATCGCTTCGCCGCAGTGCTCGACCGGCCGGGCGAGCAGGACCTGACCGCCCATGTCGATTTCGAAGCCGTCGCCCGCGCCGCGTCAGGGGCCGGAGCGTCGGTGACTCCGGTCGTCACCCAAGGCGAATGGTTGGAACGGCTCGGCATCGCCGCCCGCGCGGCCGCGCTCGCCAAGGCGCATCCGGAGCGGTCGGGGGAGTTCGAAGCGGCACGGCGGCGCCTGTGCGATGCCGACCAGATGGGCGCGCTGTTCAAGGCTATCGCAATCCACTCGCCCGAATGGCCCGCGCCGGCCGGGTTCGCCGCATGACGCTGCGCTTTCGCGATGCTGGGCCGGACGACGCCGCCGCCCTGGCAAGGCTCGGAGAGGCCAGCTTCACCGAAACCTTCGGCCATCTCTATTCGCCCGAGAATTTGCGCGTCTTCCTCACCAATCATTCCCAAGCCCGCTGGGGCGACGAGCTGACCGACCCTGCTTTCGCGATCCGGATCGGCGAGGCCGACGGCGAGGCGGTCGCCTATGCCAAGCTCGGCCCGCCGAGCCTGCCGTTCGAGCCCAAAGGCAAGCCGATCGAGCTTCGTCAATTCTATCTGCTCAAGGATTGGCAGGGCACCGGCGCTGCGGCCGAGCTGATGCAGTGGGTGTTCGACGAAGCGGCGCGCCGCGCGGCCGACGAGCTCTATCTTTCGGTGTTCGTCGACAACCACCGGGCTCGGCGCTTCTATGAACGCCATGGCTTCGAGCCAGTCGGGCGCTACGATTTCATGGTCGGCGACCATGCCGACGAGGATATCGTGATGCGGAGGGCATTGTGAGCGTCGAGCCGATCCGCGCCGACGGTCTTGGCGGCGTGCCGCACGGCTTTTTTGGCCGGCGCGGTGGAGTCTCCGAGGGCGCGATGGCAAGCCTCAACACCGGCTTTGGCAGCGGCGATGATCGCCTGGCTATCGCCGAGAACCGCCGCCGCGCAATCGCCGCGGTGCTTGCCGATGCCGAGCTTGCGACCGTCCACCAGATCCATTCGGCAAGCGCGGTTCATGTCGAACGGCCCTGGCCCGAGGATAAGCGTCCGCACGCCGACGCGATGGTCGCGAACCGGCCCGACCTGCTGCTCGGCATCCTCACCGCCGACTGCGCGCCTGTGCTCCTGGCCGACGTGGCGGCCGGCGTAATCGGCGCCGCCCACGCCGGCTGGCGCGGCGCGCTTGCCGGAGTCACCGACGCAACGATCGCCGCCATGGAGACGCTCGGCGCGCGGCGCGATAGGATCGCGGCGGCTGTCGGCCCGTGCATCGCACAAGCCTCCTATGAGGTCGACGAGCCTTTCCGCGCGCGCTTCTTCTCCGAGAACGCCGAGAATGAGCGTTTCTTCTCCCCTGGCGAAGCCGGCAAGCCCCACTTCGACCTGCCGGCCTATGTCATCCACCGCTTGGTCGGCGCCGGCATCGGCGAGGTCGAAGCGCTCGGCCACGATACCTATGCCGATCCCGACCGCTTCTTCAGCTACCGCCGAGCCACCCACCGCGGCGAACCGGGCTACGGCCGGCAAATCAGCCTCATCGGCCTTAGCGGCTGACAGTCAGCTACTCCGCTCGGCGATATAGGCGTCGACCAGATCCTCGAGCACGTCGAGCGGAACCGAGCCGTTCTCCAGCACGACCGCGTGGAACTCGCGGATGTCGAATCGCTCCCCGAGCGCCTGTCGCGCGCGGTCGCGCAATTCGAGAATTTTGAGCTGGCCGATCATGTAGCTGGTCGCCTGCCCCGGCCAGTTGAAATAGCGCTCCACTTCCTTGGTCGCGTCGCGCTTCGACAACAGCGCATTGTCGACGAAATATTGGATCGCCTGTTCGCGGGTCCAGCGCTTGTCATGGATGCCGGTGTCGACCACCAGCCGGACCGCGCGCCACAGCTGAGTCGAATACATTCCGAACTCGGACATCGGGTCTTCGTAGAACCCCATCTCCTTGCCCAGCCCCTCGGCATAGAGGCCCCAGCCTTCGGTATAGGCGCCATAGCCGCCGAACCGGCGGAACATCGGCACGTTCGGGAGCTCCTGGGCCAGCGCGATTTGGAAGTGATGACCGGGCGCGCCCTCATGATAGCTGATCGCCTCGATCTGGGGTTTCAGCACCTGGGTCATGTCGGCCAGGTTGACGTAATAGATGCCCGGGCGCGAGCCGTCCTCCGACGGCCGGTTGTAGAAGGCGACCGGCGCCGTCTCTTGCCGCCATTCCTCGACCGCGCGAACTTCCAGCTCCGCCTTGGGCAGGCGGCCAAACCATGTCGGCGCCACCTGCATTACCTGGTCACTATATCGCCGGGCGTCGGCGAGATATTGCTGCCGGCCCGCGTCGCTGTTGGCGTATTTATATTCATCACCGGCGATGACCTGCGCGAAGAACTGCTGGAGCGTGCCGGTGAACCCGACCTGGGTCTTGATCCGCTCCATCTCGCCATGGATGCGCGCGACCTGATCGAGCCCGATCTGGTGAATCCGGTCGGCGCTGAGGTCGGTGGTCGTCGATAGGCTGAGACGGTGGGCGTAGAATGCCTCGCCCTCGGGCAGGCTCCAGGCGCCTCGGTTGCCGGCGGATTGCGCCTCGAGAGCGTCCCAGGTGGAAAGGAACGTCCGATAGCCGTTGTGGAACGGTCCCGTCAGCGCCTCTTGCGCCTCGGCGATCAACCGCGTTTTTTCCGCCTCAGGACCGTCGAGCTTGGCGACCTTCGCCTTGAAGTCGGCGAGCACCGGCGTGTCTTCGCCGGCCACGAAGGGTGCGCCGGCCAGCACCCGCCGGGCGTCGGCGCGGACTGGCTCGAAATTGAAGCGCGAGGGGACGATTCCCATCTGCGCCTGCTGAGCCATGTTGGCAGTGATCTCGTTCATCACGCGCTCGACCTCGCGCAGCCGGGCGATATAGGCTTCGGCGTCGACGACGCTGTCGATGCGGTGCTGGTTGATCAGGAATGCCGGGATGGAGCCAGCCGGGCTGCCGTTGGTGCTCGCCGGAAAGCCGTGCCGGCGCCAGGGGAAGCTGTCGACGTCGCGCTCGATCTCCTCCTCGAACAGGCGATAGCTGAGGCGCCCCGCCGGGCCGAGCCGCGCAGGATCGAACTGCGCGCGCAACTGGGCAAGCTGGCGCTGGGCAAGCGCGAGGCTCTGGCGGCGATAGGCGTCGGTGTGGATGTTCAGCCGGTCGTACTGGTCCTTCCGGCCGAGTGCGGTCAGCGACTGCGGCGAGCGGGCAAGCTGCTCTTCGAACGCGGCGTCGAGAAAGACCATGAGCCGCTGGTCCTCGGCAGCTGGATCGACGGCCGGAGCCCGAGCGACCGCGGGAGCGAGCGCAGGCGAAGGCGGAGGCGCCTGCGTCGCGGTCGTGCAGGCGGTGGTGGCGCAAAGTAGGGCGGTAAAAGGCAGCGTGAGCTTCAAGGGTCGGTCCTCTCGTTTGCACTTGGCATTGGGAAACAAGCGGCAGGATACTAGCCGCGGGACGGATGTCTGCAATGGGCGACACAACTACTCTAGCCGCCGCACCTTCGCTCTGGCATCACTCGCCGGCAGGGGGATTTGATGGCCGCACGCTGGGGGCTCTGGGGCGGGCTTGCCGCCTTTCTGATCATGCTGGCGCTGCCGGCGCCGGCAGGGATGCCGGTCGAGGCATGGCGGACGACGGCGCTGGTCGTACTGATGGCGGCGTGGTGGATGACGCAGGCGCTGCTGCTGACCGCGACCGCGCTATTGCCGTTCATCGCCTTCCCCTTGTTCGGGATCATGGGTGCGAGCGACGCTGCCGCGGCCTATTACTCGCCGATCCTGTTCCTGGTGCTGGGCGGCGCGATCATTGCTCTGGCGATCGAGCGCACTGGGCTCCACCGCAGGCTGGCACTGGCGATCGTCAGCCGCGGCGGCGCAACTCCAGGCGCGATGCTGCTCGCCTTCATGATGGCGACGGCGATCCTGTCGATGATCGTCTCCAACACCGCGACGACGCTGATTATGATCCCGATCGCGCTGGCGGTGCTTCGCGCCGCCGGCGTTTTGGAAAAACATACCGACGGCTTTGCTGGCGCACTGGTAATGGGGATCGCCTTCGCCGCCTCGATCGGCGGGATCGGGACTTTGGTCGGATCGCCGACCAACGCCATCGCCGCCGGGATTATCGACCGGATCACCGGCGTCGAAGTCACCTTCCTGACCTGGGCGATCTACGGCCTGCCGCTGGTGGTGCTGTCGATTCCTTTGTGCTGGCTGATCCTGATGCGGGTGCAGAAGGTCGGGCCGGAGCAGTTCGACTCGGTCGCGGCGACGGCGGCGATCGGTACCGCCGGCACCTGGTCGACGGCAGAAAAGCGGGTCGTCCCGCTGGTAGCTGCGGTCGTTGCCGCCTGGGTGGCGCTGCCGATCCTGACGCCGTTGCTGCCGCAGGATTCGCTGACCGACGGGACGATCGCGATCTTCGGCGCGCTGCTATTGTTCGTCATCCCCGACGGCACTGGCCGGGCGATTTTGGTCTGGGACGAGGCCAACCGCGCGCCGTGGGGCGTGATCATGATGTTCGGCGGCGGCCTCGCGCTGGCCGCCGGTATCGGCGAATCGGGCCTCGCCGTCTGGCTCGGCGGCGCGCTCGAGCCGTTGCGCGCCGTGCACCCGCTGGTGATTGCGGTCGTCCTGGTGGCGCTGGTCATACTGGTGACCGAATTCGCGTCCAACGTGGCTACCGCGAGCGGCATGATCCCGGTTGTCGGCGGGCTCGTCCTCGCCACCGGGATCGACCCGATGCTGCTGGCGCTTCCGGCGGCGATGGCGGCGAGCTGGGGCTTCATGCTGCCGTCGGGCACCGGCCCCAACGCGATCGCCTGGGCCACCGGCCACATCGCTCTGCCGCGCATGCTGAAGGCCGGGCTGTTGCTCGACATTGCCGGAATTCCGCTGATGGTCGGGACGGTCTGGATGATGACGGCCCTGTTGGGCTAGGGGGGGCCATGACAAAGCCCGACGAATCCGAAATCAGCGGCACTCCGCAACGCCGCCCCAAGCCGTCGCCGACCAGCATCGGCAACCACAAGCTCAGCCCGGCGACACTGATGATGGGCTATGGCTTCGATCCCGCGCTCAGCGAAGGCAGCCTGAAGCCGCCGGTATTCCTCACTTCGACCTTCGTGTTCGAGAATGCGGCGGCGGGAAAGCGCTTTTTCGAAGGCGTCACAGGCAAGCGGCCGGGCGGCGCCGAAGGGTTGATCTACTCGCGCTTCAACGGACCCAACCAGGAAATCCTCGAGGATCGGCTTGGTATCTGGGAGGACGCCGACGACGCACTCGCCTTTTCCAGCGGCATGTCGGCGATCGCCACCCTGTTCCTGACCTTCGTCGAGCCCGGCGACGTCGTCGTCCATTCCGGGCCGCTCTATGCGGCGACCGAGACTCTGATCGCCAAGATTCTCGGGCGGCTCGGAGTCTCCTACCTCGACTTCCCGGCCGGCGCGACGCGCGAGGAGATCGACGACATCCTTGCCCGAGCGAAGCAGAAGGGCCGGGTCGCGCTGATCTATCTCGAAAGCCCGGCCAACCCGACCAACATATTGGTCGACGTCGAGGCGGTGACCGCCGCGCGCAATGCCGCTTTCGCCGATGGCAAGCGGCCACCGATCGCCATCGACAACACCTTCCTCGGGCCGCTGTGGGCGAAGCCGCTGGCCCAGGGAGCCGACCTCACCATCTACAGCCTGACCAAATATGCCGGCGGTCACAGCGATCTTGTCGCCGGCGGACTGGTTGGCCGGAAAGGCCTGATCGACCAGGTGCGGACGATGCGCAACACGATCGGCACCATCTGCGACCCGAACACCGCCTGGATGCTGCTGCGCAGCCTCGAGACCCTGGAGTTGCGGATGAACCGGGCCGGCGAGAATGCGGCCAAGGTATGCGAATATCTACGCGGCCATGCCAAGGTCGAGCATGTCGGCTATCTCGGCTTCCTCGAGCAGGGTTCGCGACAGGCCGATATCTACGCCCGCCACTGCACCGGCGCCGGCTCGACCTTCTCGCTCTACCTCAAGGGCGGCGAGAAGGAGGCTTTCGCCTTCCTCGATGCGTTAAAGATCGCCCATCTCGCGGTCAGCCTCGGCGGTACCGAAACGCTTGCCAGCGCGCCGGCGGCGATGACCCACTTGTCCGTGCCTGACGAGCGCAAGAAGGCGCTCGGCATCAGCGACAATCTGGTGAGGATTTCGATCGGCGTCGAGGACCCGGACGATCTGATCGCCGACTTCGAGAATGCGCTAACGGCCGTCTAGCGGCTCCCTGCGTGAATGCGGGTTGGCAACGCCGGCTGCCACTTACGTGATATAGGATCAACTGCGACGCGAGTGGGCGCGAGGCTCAGGATGTTGCTTACGCAGCCCTGCTAAACGGGGTCACGATCTTGTCGGAACTGACTGGTTTACCGAAAAGCCAACCCTGTCCGAAGTTGCAGCCGGCGACCTTCAATAAGTCCCATTGTGCATTTGTTTCGATACCCTCTGCGACAACATCGATGGAAAGGCTGTGCGCCAGGTTGATGACGGATCGGACGATTGAGGCGATCTCTTCATCATCAGCCATTTGTGCGACGAATGAGCGATCGATCTTCACGACGTCCACCGGGAAGTCGCGCAAATGCGATAAGGAAGAATGGCCGGTGCCGAAGTCGTCGAGGGAGATGCGGACTCCCGCCTCGCTGAGCTTAAAAAGTGCTCGTCTTACCAACTCGGACCCCCGCTCCAAGAACACCTGCTCGGTCACTTCCACCTCAACCAGGCTGGCGGGTAGCCCCCGCCCCTCCAGTTGCGACAGTAGCCGCTCAGCATAATCATCCCGCAAGAACTCCACGGGAGCGGCATTGAAGGAGATATTGCCGAACTCGATCCCTCTCCGCTCCCAGCTGACAATGTCGTCAAGAATTTTCTTCTGCATCTGCTCGCCAAGTTTCGACGCGAGTTCGAAGTCCTTGAATGCTGCGGCGATGCTGTCCGGCTCCTGCAATCCTTGAGTGGGATGCTGCCACCGTAGAAGGGCTTCAAAGCCAACGATACTGCCGGTCTTGAGGTCAACCTTCGGCTGGTAATAGGGGACGACGGACCCTTTATTCACCGTCACTCGCGCGAAGTTCAATTGAGAGGCGGTGCGTTGAGACTCCTGGCGCATGTAGCCATGGAACATCTTTGTCCCACCGCGACCGGACGCCTTGAGTGCATACAATGCGGTGTCGGCGTTTTTCAGCAGCTCGTTGGCCGTCGAGCCGTCGCGCGGGAAAAGGACCCCGCCAATGCTTGCACTCCCGCAGATCACTCTACCGTCAAACTTCACCGGCGTCTGCAATCGAGCTATGATCGATGCTCCCAGTCGGACGAGATTCTTCTCATCGCCAATTTGCTCTGAGACAATCGCGAATTCGTCACCGCCCAGTCGTGCGACGAAGTCGTCTGCGCGCATCGCGCGCTTCAGACGGCGGGCAAAGGCTTTAAGCACATGATCGCCCGCAGGATGACCAAGAGTGTCGTTCACGTGCTTGAAGTGGTCAAGGTCGATCAGCAGGACGCCTAACACAGCACCGCTCTGTTGCATGGATCGGAAGGTCGCAGCCTGCAGATGCGCCTGAAACGCACGTCGATTGGGGAGCAACGTGAGTGCATCATGTTCACTGGCCCACTTAGCGTGCTTGGAGGTTTCTTGCAGCGCCTGCTGCGCGCAAACCCGGTCATGGATATCGGTGCAAGTGCCATACCAACGGACGATTTTGCCGTCGGCGTTCCGCTCCGGCCAGGCGCGGCCCAGTACCCAGCGATACTCACCTGAATGATGTCGCAGCCGATACTCGATTTCGTACGGCTTGCCGGTCCCTAGCGAATGACCCCACATCGCCCATGCACGCTCTTGGTCGTCCGGATGAAGCACGTCGTTCCAGGCTTCGCCATCGTTGGTGCCATCGGTGGCGCCTTCTTGAACACCGGTGAACTCGTACCACAGGCGATTGGCGTAGTCGTTAAAGCCGTCCGGGAGGGTGGACCACACCATCTGCGGTATGTGATCCAAGGTCTTCCTGAACAGCGCCTCGCGCCCCTTGAGCGCCTCTTCGGCTCGCTTGCGGCTGTCAACGTTTCGAAAGAAGATGGTAATCCCGTCGTCGATCGGCGCTGCGTAGACTTCGTACCAGCCGAGCTTTGGTATGTATCCTTCAACCCGCTTAGCCTCGCGGTCAGCCATGACCTGCTGATAGGCCGCCCAGAAAGGCGTTTCGACCAGCTGCGGAAAAACTTCGAGTATGTTGCGGCCCAGCAAATTTACTTCAGGAAGAAGCTCAGCCGCGGCCCGCTTATTCAAAAACGTGAACCGCCATTCGCGATCAAGCGCTATGATGCAATCTGACGTGCTTTCCAGCACCTCTGCTAGAGTAGCTGCAGCAGCTGAGGAGGCCCCACCAACGAGACCGTTCCGTCTGCTTTGATTCTTGCAACGAGCGGCCATCAGCGCTTCCAAACATGGAACAGCCTTGGCACTGCGTCTCAACCAGTAGCGGCTATCTTAAACACCGAACCAATGCGGACGAATTTCGCTATCAGGTTTTGGGTCGAAAGCGGACGAAACGTCAGCCCCAGTCCTCGATCATCCAGCCGCGCTGTTCGGCAAGTCGGCGCAGGCGGCCGTGCGGGTTGACCGCGACCGGCTCGTCCGACCATTCGAACACCGGCTCGTCGGAGGCATGGTCGGAATAGAAGCGGACATGGACGTAGCGGCCGGTCAGCTCAGCTTTCTCCACCCAATCGGCAATCATCCTGAGCTTTGCCGGCCCATAGCAATTCTCGCCGTCGATCTTGGCGTGAACCCGCTCGTCGAGTCCGAGGATCGAATTGGTCCCGATGCAGTCGTCGAAGCCGAGGCGGTCGGCGATTTCGCGCGCATAGAAGCGATAGCTCGCGGTGGCCATGATCACCCGACGGCCCTCGGCCTTGTCGCGGGCAATCGCGGCGCGCGCGCCTGGGCGCACGTTGGTCGCAATCATTTGCTCGGCGAAGCTGTCGACCAGCGGCTTGAGCTCGCTTGCATGCCGCCGCCTTCCGAGGAGCAGAAGGTGGTTGATTTCCTTCAGTCTGCCGCGGTCGATCAGCTTGGCTGCATAGGCGAGCATCGACAGCGCAACCAACGGAAGCAACAGCAGACGCCAGGGTGCCCGACGGAGCGCGCAATGGAGCAGGAAGGGCGTGTAGGTCGCGCGCCTGGTCACCGTGCGGTCCATGTCATAGATCGCAAGGTCGCTCATGCGCGGTCCTCGATTATCGCTTCGACCAGTCGGTGGTCGGCCGGCTTGTCGACATCGATCGCCGCCAGCGGATTGCTCAGCGGAACGGCGCGGACTTTCAAGCCGATCCGGCGGCCGACATGTTCACCTCGAGCAACTTCCCGGGCGCTTCCAGCGGACAGCTGACCGATGCCCGTGAACTGTATGCACTGCTCACAGGACGGGTGGGGTCGGTCAGCGGCCAGATTGCGCTGGATCCTGACACGAACCAGTACACGATGCTCGGGCCGATCAACCGGGCCGGTGGCATCTCGGTCGTCTCCGGCTTCCTGCAGGACACCTGGCGCGTGTCGCCCACGGTAACCCTCAACGGCGGACTGCGCTACGACCTGCAGCTTCCGTTCACCCCGAACAACGACATCATGTCGCGTGTGACGATGGAGGACATGTGCGGCGTGTCGGGCCTTGGCGAGGG
>CAYUWJ010000045.1:0-9964 GCA_964448315.1 uncultured Sphingomonas sp.
AAACGGTACCAATATCAACGACGGCTGCGGTTCGACTCACCCTGAGGCGCTTCAGCAGCGCGTCGTCGAGGAGGGCGCCAACCTCGGCCTGGCGCTGGACGGCGATGCCGACCGGCTGCTGGTGGTAGACGAGAAGGGACGGCTGATCGACGGCGACCAGTTGATGGCGCTGATCGCCATCGAGCTGAACCGTCGGGGCGAGCTTCGCGGCGGATCGGTGGTGGCGACAGTGATGTCCAACCTCGGCCTCGAACGGCGGCTCGACGAGGAGGGTATCGGCCTCGTCCGGACCAAGGTCGGCGACCGCTATGTCGTCGAGGCAATGCGCGAGAAAGACTGCAACGTCGGCGGCGAGCAATCAGGGCATATCATATTGACCGACCATTCGACGACCGGCGACGGGCTGATTGCCGGCTTGCAGGTGCTCGCCGCGCTGGTTCAGTCCGACAAGCCGGCGAGCGCGCTGCTCGACCAGTTCGAGCCGGTTCCGCAGCTGTTGAAGAGCTGCCGGTTCAACGGCGGCGCGCCGCTCGACGATGATCGGGTGCGCAAGCGGATTGCCGCCGCCGAACAAAGCCTCAAGGGCCGCGGCCGGCTGGTGATCCGCAAGTCAGGCACCGAACCGCTGATCCGGGTGATGGTCGAGGGCGACGATCCGGCGATGGTCGAGCAGCTGGTCGACGGCATCTGCGAGGCGGTGCAGGCAGTTTAACGATTAGCTTTTAGCATGCGTTCGCCTGAACAGGTTTTGAAAATGTCCGCCAATATCTCCCGCATTCTGATCATCGCCGGATCCGATTCCGGCGGCGGCGCGGGAATCCAGGCGGACATCAAGACCGTCACCATGCTGGGCGGCCACGCGATGACCGCCGTGACCGCGATCACCGCCCAGAACACCACCGGCGTCTTTGCGGTGCATGCGGTTCCGGCCGAGATGGTGCTGGCGCAGATCGACGCGGTGGTCGGCGACATCGGCGTCGACGCGGTCAAGATCGGCATGATCGGCAGCGCCTTTGCCGCCGAGCAGGTCGCCCGACGGCTGGTGGCGCTGAAGGACGAGGTCGGCGATCTGCCGATCGTCTTCGATCCGGTAATGGTGGCGACCAGCGGCGCCGCGCTGGCCGACGATGCGACCGTCGCGGCTTTCGGCCAGCTGATGGATGTCGCCACCCTTGCCACGCCCAACCTGCCCGAGCTTAAGCGGCTGACCTCGGAAGAGGATCCGGTTGCGGCGGCGCTGCGGCTGGTCGGGGACCATGGCTGCGCGGTGCTGATCAAGGGCGGGCACGAGGAGGGCGACGCGCTGGCCGACGCGCTGATCGAGGAAGACAATATGACCAGCTGGCAGGGGCAGCGCATCGACACGCGCAGCACTCACGGCACCGGCTGCACGCTGGCCAGCGCGATCACCACACTGCTGGCGCAGGGCGATAGCCTGACCTCGGCGGTCGAACGGGCGCGGACCTTCGTGCGCATAGCGCTTCACGCCGCTCCGGGGCTCGGGCAAGGCGCCGGGCCGCTGGGGCAGGGCGATGTCCGCCTCGACGTTGGGCCGGGGCCGCGGCTCAACCAGGTCACGCTTACCGTCAACGACTTTGACACGTCCGTCGCATTCTATCGCGCGCTCGGCCTGCGGCAGGTCACCGGAAGCGTCGAGAACCAATATGCAAGATTCGAGACCGCGGGCGGCGCGACCCTGTCGATTCAGGTCGATCCCAACGAGACGATAAGCGGAACGGTCGCGGTTTATCTGGAATGCGACGACCTTGACTCGCGGGTCGAGCGACTGGCGCGGTCGGGGATGGCCTTCGAGCATGGCCCGAGGAACCAGCCGTGGATGTGGCGCGAGGCGCGGCTGCGCGACCCGTCCGGCAACGTCATCTTCCTCTACAAGGCGGGCGAGGCACGGCGCTATCCGCCGTGGCGGATCGCCTGAGTGTCTTCTTAATCCACAGAAATTCCCCGGCCCCCCGGGCGGCGCCGGCGCCGCGTCCATAGTCTGCCGCCCGATGCCAAGGCCCTGCTTCAAGCTCGAGCGCGCTTATCCGCTGCCGCTGGCCGGGGTCGACGAGGCCGGCTGCGCGCCGCTCGCCGGGCCGGTAGTGGCGGCCGCCGTGATCTTGAACCGCAACGGCTTTCCGCGCGGCATCGACGATTCGAAGAAGCTGCCGATCGAAAAGCGCGAGGCGCTGTTCGCGAAGCTGGCGCTGTGCGCAAAAATCGGCGTCGGCGTCGCCAGCGTCGAGGAAATCGACCGAATCAACATTTACTGGGCGCGGATGCTGGCGATGAGCCGCGCCGTCGAGGCGCTGGGGATCGATCCGGCCTGGGTGCTGGTCGACGGCAACGCCTGCCCGCGCTGGCAGCGGCCGTCGCAGGCGATCGTCGCCGGCGATGCCAAATGCCGGTCGATCGCCGCCGCCTCGATCGTCGCCAAAGTCACCCGCGACCGAATGATGGCCGAGCATGCGCGCGACTATCCCGGCTATGGCTGGGAGACCAATCGCGGCTATGCGACCCCCCAGCATTACCGCGGGCTGGCGGCGCTGGGCGTCACGCCGCTGCATCGGCGAAGCTTCGCGCCGGTCCGCGAAATCCTCGCTCGCGACGCCCAGCCGGAGCTTGGTCTGCACGAAATGCCGATGCCGAGTCCTTTGAGTCACACTACTAGCTATTGAGTCTAAACCCCTCAGGTAGGCGCAATATGTTGTGGTTTGGCGCGCCCGGACTCGCTTCGTTCCAAGGCCTGGAAACTTGCCGTTAACCTCTCCGCGCTTGACCGCGAGTCCGGGCGGACTCACCCTTTGCGTCCAATAGGGGGCGCTATCATCATGAACCTCGAAACCAGGGTCGGGGAGGACCAACGGCGTTCGCGCCCAGGCAGGAGTCCGGCCAAGCGCGAACTGCCGCTCGACAGCATCATCGAAGGCGACTGCATCGCCGCGATGGCGCGGCTTCCCGACAAGTCGGTTGACATGATCTTCGCCGACCCGCCCTATAATCTGCAGCTTGGCGGCGATTTGTTCCGGCCCGAAGGCGGCCGGGTCGACGCGGTCGACGACGCCTGGGACAAGTTCGACAGCCTCACGGTATATGACGACTTCACCCGCGAATGGCTCGCCGAGGCGCGGCGGATCCTCAAGGACAACGGCACCATTTGGGTGATCGGCAGCTATCACAACATCTTTCGGGTCGGAGCGCTTCTCCAGGACGCCGAATTCTGGATTTTGAACGACGTCGTCTGGCGCAAGTCGAACCCGATGCCGAACTTTCGCGGCACGCGCTTCACCAACGCCCATGAGACGCTGATCTGGTGCGCCAAGGACGAGGGCGCGCGCTACACCTTCAATTATCGGGCGATGAAGGCGCTCAACGACGATTTGCAGATGCGTTCCGACTGGGTGCTGCCGATCTGCAGCGGCGGCGAGCGGGTCAAGGATGCGGGCGGTCACAAGGCGCATCCGACGCAAAAGCCCGAGGCGCTGTTGTACCGGATCCTGCTCGCCTGCACCAAGCCAGGCGACGTCGTGCTCGATCCCTTCTTCGGCACCGGGACGACCGGCGCGGTGGCGCGCCGGCTCGGCCGCCGGTGGATCGGCATCGAGCGCGAGCCGGCCTATATCGGGGTGGCGCGGGACCGCATCGCCTCGACCCTGCCGCTCGATGAAAGCGCGATGGCGGTGATGGCCGACAAGCGCTCGGCGCCGCGGGTCGCATTCGGGCTGCTGGTCGAGAACCGGCTGGTCGAGCCGGGGAGCAGGCTGACCGATTCGAAACGCCGCTGGACGGCGACGGTGCGCGTCGACGGATCGATCGAATGCGACGGCCATTCGGGCTCGATCCACAAGGTCGGGGCGGCGCTGACCAAGGCTCCGTCGTGCAACGGCTGGAGCTTCTGGCATATTGACGAGGGCGGCGCGCTGGAGCCGATCGACGGGATACGGCAGGCGTATCTGGCGGCATTGCGAGCGTAGCGAAGCAATCCAGCAAAGGGCTTGAAATTCTGGATTGCCGCGCGCCTTCGGCGCTCGCAAAGACGAGGTGACATGACCATCCGAACCCTCATCCGCCCGACCGGCTTCGTCGATTCGCCGTTCGGCCATGACGGCAAGGTCGCTCGACTGGCGGGCGGGCTGAGCTGGTTCGCTGCCGTCGAGCTGCTGACGATCGAAGGCCGCTGCCGCGTTTCCAGCGAATTGCTTGCCGTCGAGGGGATTGAGGGCCGCTTCGACGCGCCTCTGACGGCGCAGTGGGCTGCGCTGACATCTCCACGTGAGCCGCTGCAGCTTGGTGAGCGAACCATCCGGCTCGACCAGCCGCAGGTGATGGCCATCGTCAACGTCACGCCCGACAGTTTCTCCGACGGCGGAGCTTTTGCCGATGCGGAGTCGGCGATCGCGGCCGCGGCGGAAATGGGCGCTGAGGGCGCCGCGATCCTCGACATAGGCGGCGAATCGACCCGTCCCGGAGCGTCGCCGGTGTGGGAAGGCGACGAAATCGAGCGCGTGGTTCCGGTCATCGAGCAACTTGCCGGAGGCGGCGCCGCGGTGTCGATCGACACGCGCAAGTCCGACGTGATGGCGGCGGCCATCGCCGCCGGGGCGCGGCTGGTAAACGATGTCTCGGCGCTGACCTACGACACGCGTTCGGCGGAGGTGATCGCCGCGGCGGGCTTGCCGGTGATCCTGATGCACCACCAGGGCGCCCCGGAGACGATGCAGGATGCGCCCCGCTACGACGATGTGCTGGTCGAAGTGTATCTGTGGCTCGAGGAGCGGGTTGCGGCTGCGGAGGCGGCCGGAATCGCTCGTCACAACATCCTCGTCGATCCCGGTTTCGGCTTCGGCAAGACGGTCGCGCACAATCTTGAGCTGATGAACGGCCTTGCGATGTTCCACTCGCTCGGGTGCCCGCTGGTGCTCGGCGCCAGCCGCAAGCGCAGCATCGGCGCGCTGTCGAACGAAGCGCCCGCCGACCAAAGGCTAGGCGGAAGCCTTGCCCTGGCGCTCAAGGCTGTCGAGCAGGGTGCGCAGATCGTCCGCGTCCACGACGTGTTTGACACGGTTCAGGCGCTCAAGGTGTGGCGCGGCCTGCGCGACAAGGCACTGACTCCGCGACCGGTTTAGAGCGTGTAGCCGCCGTCGCTGACGAACAGTGCGCCGGTCACACTCGCCGACGCATCCGACAGCAGAAAGGCGATCTGCCCGGCGATCTCATCGGCTTTGGCATAGCGTCCAAGCGGCGTCGCCATCGCGGCAAGCTCGGAGAAGGCCTGGTCGCGGCCGACGGCGCCTACTCGGTCGGCGAACATCGGCACAGAGTCCCAGACGGGGGTTTCGACACCGCCCGGCGCGATGGCGTTCACTCGTATGCCGTCCGATGCGACTTCCCTTGCGGCAACCCGCGCCAGCTGGATCAGCGCCGCCTTTGAGGCGCCGTAGGCGGAAACGCCCGGCTCCGCCTTCAACCCCGCGGCGGAAGCGACAGCCACGATCGAGCCGGGGCCGGGCATTGCTCTGAGTGCCGCCCGCAAGGTGAGGAACGCGCCATCGAGATTGACCGACAGGATCCGCCGCCATTCGAGAAAGTCGAGGTCGCGGATCGGGCTTGCGCCGGCGACTCCGGCATTGATCACCGCATGGTCGAGACTGCCAAGCTCGATCGAGTTCCAGAAGCCCTCGTCGGCGACATCGCCCAGGTGCCGCTCGCCGGGTACTTCAATTCGCTCCAGCGCGCCCGCATCGCGGTCGACGAGGATCAGCCGCCCAACAGCTTCTCGCGCGAGAAGCTGAGCAGTAGCGAGGCCGATGCCGGAAGCGGCGCCGGTTATCAGGACGGTTTTCTGGTCGAAGCGCATGCCGCGCCTCGTGGCCGAGTCAGGCGGCGGTGTCGATGCCGAGGTCGCCCAATTTGCGGTAGAGCGTCGAGCGGCCGATCCCGAGCCGGCGCGCGACCTCGGTCATGCGGCCGCGGTAATGGCCGATCGCCAGGCGGATGATGTCGGATTCTATCTCTTCCAGCGGCCGCAGATGGCCGTCGTTGCGGAACAGGGTCACGCCCGTCGCGCCGGCCAGCGTGGCATCGCGCGATTCATTGCTCATTTCCGGCGCGAAATCGCTTTTGCGTCCGGTGAAGCGCGACTGGATGGCGATGTGCGGAAAGTCCTCGGCGGTCAGCGAGCTGCCGTTGCAGTGCAGCGCGCCGCGCAACAACACGCTGGCCAGCTGGCGGACATTGCCGGGCCAGCCATAGCGCATCAGCACGGCGAGCGCGTCGTTGCCGATCGACAGCGAGCCCATCAGACCCTGGTGGGCGAAGCGGGCGAGCAGGTGGCGGGCGAGCGGAGGAATATCGCCGCTGCGCTCGCGAAGCGGCGGCAAAGTCACGATGGTCGTCCCGATCCGCTCGCGAAGCAACGGGCTGAAGCTGTCGGCGAGCGGCGCGCTCGAGGCGGCGATCAGCCGGACATCGACCGACGAACTGCCGTTGCAGCCGACCGGGCGAACCTCGCCGGTGGCGAGCGCCCGATCGAGCCGTTCCTGAGTTTCGGCGGGAAGGGCGCCGATTTCGTCGAGCAGCAGCGTTCCGCCGTTCGCCTCGACCATCTTGCCGACCTTCTCGCCAAAGGCGCCGGGAAAGGCGCCGGCGACATGGCCGAACAGCTCGCTGTCGATGATATTCGCCGGCACCGCCTTGCAGTCGAGGGCGGCCAGCGGGCCGCGGGCGCGAAGGCTTGCGGCGTGAATCGCGCGCGCGAAGGTCTCCTTGCCGGTGCCGGGCTCGCCGACGATGAGGATCGGCAGACGGTTGCGCGCGGCTTTCGCGGCGACGGCCAGCGCCGCCCGGAAATCGGGTGAGGAGCCGACCAGCTGCTCGAGCGAAAGCTCCGGCGCGAGTTTTTCGGAAAACGGCACCAGTTCGCCGGCGCCGCGGCGGCGATCGGCATTGGCGGCAAGCGCGTCGAGCAATCGCTCGGGCGCCACCGGCCGGTTGAGGAAGTCGGACGCTCCGGCGCGCATCGCTTCGACCGCGACCGGTACCGAGCTGTCGTCGGCGACGACGATGATCGGCAATTCGGGGTGGCTGGCGCGCAACGCCTGGATGACTTCGGCTCCGGCGGCCTCGTCCCAACTGCCGAGCAGAGCCGCCTGGACTTCGCGGCCGTGCGGGCCCTGCAACAGCCCGACCGCGGTTTCCGCGCAGGCGGCGCCGATCACGCTCCAGCCGGCGCGCGCGGCGATCGCCGACACCAGCCGCCGCTCGGCCGGATCGGCATCGACCAGCAGTAGGGAACGAACCGGGTCTTCTCGCATGCCTGCTTCTCCGAGCATGCTCGTAGCGCACAGTCGTAAAGGGGGCCTTAAAGGCGTTTAAGGGTTGGGCGGCGCGAAACGGCTTGTTATGCACCAGGCCGACGCGTGGCATGGCCACTGCAAGCAAGAGGGAACGCAATGGCAGTCGAACCGGTCACCGACGAGAATCAGCCGGGCGAGATCGGGCGCCACGCCCGCGACTATTCGAAATTCATCAAGATGCTCACATGGGGCGCGGGGGTGACCTTCGTGATCGCGATCCTGATGCTGTTTGTCATCAGCTAGGGTGGCCCCGGCGGCAATGAAAATCGCGATCTTCAAGGAAAGTGCCGCCGGCGAGACCCGCTGCGCGGCGATTCCCGAGACGGTGAAGAAGTATATCGCGCTTGGAGCCGAGGTCGCGGTCGAAGCGGGTGCGGGCGAGAGCGCGTCGATCGCCGATGCGGACTTCGAGGCCGCCGGCGCCGCGACCGGCCCACGCGAATCGGCGATTTCCGGAGCCGATGCGATCCTGTGCGTCAACGGCCCCGAGCCGAGCGCGCTGGCGGCCGCGAAGGAAGGGGCGATGCTGGTCGGATCGCTCGATCCGTTGCGCCGGCGCGAGTCGATCGACGGCTATGCCGCCGCCGGGATCGAGGCGTTGGCGATGGAATGGATGCCGCGCATCACCCGCGCCCAGTCGATGGACATATTGTCGTCGCAGTCGAACCTCGCCGGCTACAGGGCGGTGCTGGAAGCGACCTCCGCCTACGGCCGGGCCTTGCCGATGATGATGACCGCGGCCGGCACGATCAGCGCCGCCAGGGTGTTCGTGATGGGCGTCGGGGTCGCCGGGCTGCAGGCGATCGCCACCGCCCGGCGGCTGGGCGCTCAGGTCAGCGCGACCGACGTCCGCTCGGCGACGAAGGAACAGATATTGTCGCTCGGCGCCAAGCCGGTGTTCGTCGACGAGGTCGAGGGCATCGAGGGCGAGGGTGCCGGCGGCTATGCGACGGAAATGTCGGATGAATATAAAAAAGCGCAGGCCGAGCTGGTGTCGTCGCACATCGCCAAACAGGATATCGTCATCACCACCGCGCTGATCCCCGGCAGGCCGGCGCCGAGGCTGATCAGCGATGCGCAGATCGCCACCATGCGGGCCGGCGGAGTGATCGTCGACATGGCCGCCGATGCGGGCGGCAATGTCGAGGGCAGTTTGCCGGACGAGCGGGTGCGGCGTCATGACGTCACAATCATCGGCGCGACCAATCTGGCGCGCAGCCTGCCGGCCGACGCCTCGGCGCTGTTCGCCCGCAACCTTTACAATTTCCTCGCCGCCTTTTGGGACGAAGAGACCAAGGCGCCGCTACTGCCCGACGACGATGAGATCGTGGCCGGCATCCGCCTCACCCATGGTGGGAAAGTGGTTCACGAAAGGCTTGTCGGAGCTGGCGGCGGCGACTGAAGCCAACCGTCAGTCCGCGGGCTCGTTTTCATAGGCTTCGATCACCCAGGGCTCGTCCTGCGCCTTGTCGATCCACTCGTTGACGTGCGGGTGCGACAGGACCGCCTTCATGTACAGCGCCGCGAACGGCGGCATCGCCACGCCGTGGGTGATGAAGCGGGTGACGACCGGGGCGAACATCATGTCCGCCGCGCACCATTCGCCGAACAGAAATTCGCCGGTGCCGCCGAAACGGGCGCGCGCCTGCGCCCACAGTTGGAGGATGCGCTCGATCTCGCCGCGCACCTCGTCCGAGATGGTTTTGGGCGGATAGGTCTTGCGGACGTTCATCGGCAGGTCGCGGCGCAGATTGGCGAAGCTGCTATGCATTTCGGCGGCCATCGACCGGGCCATTCCGCGCGCCGACTCATCTTCAGGCCAATAGCGCTCGCGGCCGACGCGGTCGGCGAGGAAATCGACGATCGCCAGGCTGTCCCAGACGACGCAATCGCCGTCCCACAGCACCGGCACCTTGCCGAGCGACGGCGCGAACTCATTGCCCTTGCGCCGTTTTTCCCATTCGGCGTCGAACATCGGCACGACCAGCTCCTCGAACGCCTCGCCCGATTGCTGGCACGCCAGCCAGCCGCGCATCGACCAGCTCGAATAGGCACGATTGCCGATGATCAGCTTGAGCAAGAGTCTCGCCTCCTCACGTGGTTGCCGCTTCGAGGATCGCGGTTCGCAGCTCGGCGATACCGCTGCCGGTTTCGCTCGACGTGGCGATCAGCCGCGGATGTGCCGCCGGATGCTTGGCGGCGGCGGCGGCGGTTTCGGCAAGCGTGTCGTCGAGCGCCGCCTGCTTGACCTTGTCGGCCTTGGTCAGGACGAGCTGATAACCGACCGCCGCCTCGTCGAGCATGGTCATCACCTCATGGTCGACGGGCTTGAGGCCGTGGCGGGCGTCGATCAGCACGAAAGCGCGCTTCAAGACCGGGCGGCCGCGCAAGAAATCGTTGACCAAGAATCGCCAGCGCCGGACCAGATCCTTCGGCGCATCGGCGAAGCCATAGCCGGGCATGTCGACCAGCCGCAGCCTGACCGGCCTTGCCACCTCGAAGAAGTTCAGCTCCTGCGTCCGGCCCGGAGTGTTGGAGGTGCGGGCCAGCCCCTTGCGATTGGTCAGCGCATTGAGCAGCGCGCTCTTGCCGACATTGGAGCGGCCGGC
>CAYUWJ010000046.1:0-6188 GCA_964448315.1 uncultured Sphingomonas sp.
GGTTCAGGCCGCGCGCGGCTTCCCAATCGTCGGGCATGCCGTCGCCGTCGGTGTCGCGCCACGGCGTTCCGCGGGCGAGCGCCGGCCAGCCTCCGACGTCGCTCTGGCTGTCGATTAGCGTGCCGCCCCGCGCCGCAACGCTGGCGACGATCCGCGCATCTACGGGATCGCGGGCGAGCGACGCGCCGGCGTGCCTCAGCACCTTGTCGTAAGCGACCGGCGCCGCATCGTCGGTCACCGGCGGCAGGGTCGCCGGGCGGCCGAGACGGTAGCCCGGTCGGTTGCCGCCGGCGACATTGGCCATCGGATCGGCGGCGATACGGCCGTCGAGGCTGTTGCCGGCGAACCAGGCGGTGGCGAAGGGATTGCGCTCGTCGAAGATGATGCTGCCCCGGCTGTTGGGCCCCGACAGATAGCTGTTGCCGACGAAATTATAGGCGATTCGCGACGGCGGCCCCGAATTATAGCCGGCCTGGCGAGCGCCCCAATTATACATCACGTTCGATCGGTAATCGAGAAATCCCCCCTGCGGATCGTCGCCGGGCGACAGATAATTATTGGGCCGCGGCATCCGATTTTCGTGGTGCGCCCACAGATTGTGGTGGAAGCTGATCCGCGCCCCGCGCGAGGCGCTGACCAGCGAGCCGTAGCAGTGCCGCGCGCGCCCACCGCCGGGTTGGCAGAGCGATTCGGCGATCAGCGAGTATTGCACCGTCACGTCGCGCAGATCGTCGCTTGGCCGCCGGTAGGTCGAGCTGACCGACAGCGCCTCGTCGGTCGACCAGCTCGCCGAGACATGATCGAGAATGATGCGCCGGCCGCTGCTGACCCAGATCGCATCGGCGTCGACGCCGGACCGGTCGCCGAGCCGCGAGCGGATGAAGCGTAGCACGACATCGTCGGCGGCGATGCGCAAACTCTGGTCGCGCAGCGTGATGCCGCCGCCCGGTGCGGTCTGGCCGGCGACGGTAACCCGGCCGTTGCGGACGACCAGAGGCGCCTTGAGGCTGATGGTGCCGCCGATGTCGAAGATGATTATCCGCGGGCCGCGCGCTTCGATCGCCGCGCGCAGCGAGCCCGGGCCGGCGTCGTTGAGGTTGGTCACCCGCAGCACCGCGCCGCCGCGGCCGCCAAGGCTCATCGCCCCGGCCCCCTCCGCCCCCGGGAAGGCGGGGATTTGCGCCTGCGCGGGCTCGGCCATGCAGCCGGCCAGCAGCGCCGCTGAGGTAGCGAGGGCGGCCGAGCGCAACAGGCGCGCCGGGCGGATATTCTCAAGCATCATCGCGCCGAACTGCTCGACCATATCGTAACCCCGGCTGAATGATGCCCGGTCAGGCCGCGGGCACCGCCGCGACCAGATAGTTGAGGCGCAGATCCTCGCTGAGGTGCAGCCCGCGGGTCGGCGTCCAGGCGATGCCCTCGAAATCGAGGCAGTCGAGCCCGGCGTCGGCGAGCAGGCCGCGCATCCGCTCGGGCGCGATGAAGCTGTCGAAATCATGGGTGCCCTTCGGCACCGCCCCGACCCCTTCGGCAAGTATGATGGTCAGCAGCCGCGACCAGGCGGTGCGGTTGGGGGTCGACAGGATCACCAACCCGCCGGGGGCGACCCGCTTCGCCAGCGCGTTGAGGAAGGCCGCGGGATCGGCGGTGTGCTCGATCACCTCGAGCGCGGTCACCAGGTCGAATTCGCCTTGCGTCTCCTCGACCGCGCCGACGCGATAGTCGATCGCGAGGCCCTGTCCGGCGGCATGGGTGCGGGCGGCGTCGATCAGCTCGGGCGCCGGGTCGATTGCCGTCACCGCCGCGCCGAGGCGGGCGAGCGGCTCGGCGAGCAGGCCGGCGCCGCAGCCGACGTCGAGCGCGCGCTTTCCCTCCAGCGGCTTGAGGCCGCGCTCGTCGAGCGACCAATGCTGGTCGATCCGGTCGCGGATATAGGCGAGCCGCACCGGGTTGAGCCTGTGCAGCATAGCCGACACGCCGCCCGCGTCCCACCAGTCGCCGGCAAGGCGACCGAAATGCCCGGCCTCGCGCGGATCGACCGTCGAACTTGTTTCCGCCATGCGCGCCTCCTAACAGGGCGCCGCCTCAAGCCCAAGGACCGCGCCTACCGTTTATGCCTCGCATCGTGATGAAATTCGGCGGCACGTCGATGGCCGGCATCGAGCGCATCCGCAACGTCGCCGGCCGCGTCAAGCGCGAGGCGGAGGCCGGCAACGAAGTGCTGGTGGTGGTCTCGGCGATGGCCGGCGAGACCGACCGGCTGGTGCAATTGTGCCGCGAGGCGGCGGCGCTCCACGACGCACGCGAATATGACGTGGTGGTCGCTTCGGGCGAGCAGGTCACCGCCGGGCTGCTGGCGATGACCCTTCAGAACATGGGCGTGAAGGCGCGCAGCTTCATGGGCTGGCAGCTGGTCCGGGCCAGCGGCATCCACGGCAACGCCCGGGTCGAAAAGGTCGAAAGCGGTGCGCTCGACGAAGCCCTCAAGGCCGGCACGATCGCCGTCATCCCCGGCTTTCAGGGGGTCAGCGAGGACGGTCGCGTCGCAACGCTGGGCCGCGGCGGATCGGACACCAGCGCCGTCGCCATCGCCGCCGGATTGAAGGCCGACCGCTGCGATATCTACACCGACGTCGACGGCGTCTACACCACCGACCCCCGGATCGTGCCCAATGCGCGCAAGCTCGACGCGGTCACCTTCGAGGAGATGCTCGAGCTTGCCGGAGTCGGCGCGAAGGTGCTTCAGCCGCGCTCGGTCGGGCTGGCGATGCGCGAGAATCTGCCGCTGCGTGTATTGTCGGCCTTCGAGGACGGACCCGGCACGCGGATCGTCGCCGAGCTTTCAGGAGCGGACATGGAACGGAACCAGATCGCCGGCATCGCCGCCGACCGCAACGAAGCGCGGATCACGCTGACCGCGATCGCCGATTCGCCCGGAACCGCCGCAGCGGCGATCGGCCCGCTTGCCGAGGCGGGAATCGCATTTGACATGATCGTGCACGCCGCCACTCCGGATAGCGGCGCCTCCGACCTTACCTTCACAGTGCCGCGCGCCAGCCTGGCGCAGGCGATCGCCGCGATCGAGCAATGCAAGGAGCGGATCGGTTATGCGAAGCTGATCCATGACGATTCGGTCGCCAAGGTCAGCATCGTCGGCGTTGGCATCCGCTCCAACCCGGCGCTGGCGGCGAAGATGTTCGACACGCTCGCCGAGCGCGGCATCAACCTGCTCGCCATCTCGACCTCCGAGATCAAGGTCAGCGCGCTGATCGCCGAGGATGAGCTGGAGCTTGCGGTGCGGGTCCTGCACAGCGCCTTCGGGCTCGACGCCGACGCCGACGCCGACGCAGGTGCAGCGGCGTGAGCGGCGAGGGCCTGATCCCCGAGGCCCGCGCGGTCCACCCGGGCAGCGGCCACGCGCGATTGAAGGCGCTGATGCATCGCGGCACCGAGTTCCTCGGCTGCGAATACGCAATCCTCGGCGGGGCGATGAGCTGGGTGTCGGAGCGCCACCTGGTGTCGGCGATCTCCAACGCCGGCGGCTTTGGGGTGATCGCCTGCGGAGCGATGAACCCGGAGCTGCTCGACACCGAGATCGCCGAGACCAGGGCGCGCACCGCCAAGCCGTTCGGCGTCAATCTGATCACCATGCACCCGCAGCTTACCGAGCTGATCGACGTCTGCGCGCAGCACAAGGTCGGCCATGTCGTGCTTGCCGGCGGCCTGCCGCCGGGCGGCGCGATCGACCGAATCAAGGCGAGCGGCGCCAAGCTGATCGCCTTCGCTCCGGCGCTGGCGCTGGCCAAGAAGCTGACTCGCTCGGGCGCCGACGCGCTGGTGATCGAAGGGATGGAGGCCGGCGGACACATCGGCCCGGTGGCGACTTCGGTGCTGGCGCAGGAAATATTGCCGATGGTCGCCAAGGACATGCCGGTGTTCGTCGCCGGCGGCATCGGCCGCGGCGAGGCGATCGCCGCCTATCTCGAAATGGGCGCGGTCGGGGTCCAGCTCGGCACCCGCTTCGTCTGCGCGCATGAGAGCATTGCCCACCCCAATTTCAAAAAGGCCTTCATTCGCGCTTCGGCCCGCGACGCCATCCCCAGCGTCCAGATCGACCCCCGGCTGCCGGTGATCCCGGTGCGGGCCCTGAAGAACCGCGAGATGGAGAATTTCGCCGCCAAGCAGCGCGAGGTCGCCGCTCTGCTCGACAAGGGCGAAATCGCAATGGCCGAGGCGCAATTGCAGATCGAGCATTATTGGGCCGGCGCCCTCAAGCGGGCGGTGATCGACGGCGATATCGAGAAGGGCTCGATGATGGCCGGCCAGTCGGTCGGCATGGTGACCAGGGAAGAGCCGGTCGCCGACATCATCCGCGAGCTCGCCGACGAAGCCGCGGCGGCGCTGGAGAGCCGGGGCTAGACCCCCGCCGGGAAATGGAAGTGAGGGGCGATGGCGAATATGGTTGAAAGTCCGGACAGCAGCGATCGCCTGTTCATCGGCAAAGCCGGCGAAAGCGCGCAAAGCCTGCTCCTCAGCCAGGCTAACCGCCATGGCCTGATCGCCGGCGCGACCGGGACCGGCAAGACGGTAACGCTGCAGGGGCTGGCCGAAGGCTTTTCATCGGCCGGCGTCCCGGTATTCGTCGCCGACGTGAAGGGCGACCTGGCCGGCGTCGCGATGGCCGGGTCGGCGACCGACAAGGCCCATGGCCCGCTGACCGCACGCGCCGCGGAGCTTGGGCTCGACGATTATAGCTACGCCGACAATCCCGCGATTCTGTGGGACCTGTTCGGCGAGCAGGGCCATCCGATCCGGACCACGGTTTCGGAAATGGGGCCGCTCCTTTTGGCGCGGCTGCTCGGCTTGAACGAGACGCAGGAGGGCGTGCTCAACATCGCTTTTCGCGTCGCCGACGACGAAGGATTGTTGCTTCTCGATCTCGACGACCTTCAGGCCATGCTGCTCAATTGCGCCGAGCGCTCGGCCGATTTGACGGCCCGCTACGGCAATGTCGCCAGGCCCAGCGTCGGTGCGATTCAACGGCAGATTCTGCAGCTGGACTCGCAGGGAGGCGCGCATTTCTTCGGCGAGCCGGCGCTCGATATCGAGGATTTCCTGAAGCTCGACGACAGCGGCCGGGGCTTCATCAATCTGCTCGCCGCCGACCGGCTGATGACCAACCCGCGGCTCTATGCGACCTTCTTGCTGTGGCTTTTGTCCGAATTGTTCGAGGAGCTTCCAGAAGTCGGCGATCTCGCCAAGCCGAAGCTGGTGTTCTTCTTCGACGAGGCACACCTTCTTTTCGACGATGCGCCCAAGGCCCTGACCGAGAAGGTCGAGCAGGTCGTGCGCCTGATCCGCTCGAAGGGAGTCGGGGTCTATTTCGTCACCCAGAATCCGATCGACATTCCCGAAAAGGTCGGCGGGCAGCTGGGCAACCGCGTCCAGCACGCGCTCAGGGCCTATACGCCGCGAGACCAGAAGGCGATCGCGGCCGCCGCGGACACTTTCCGGATCAATCCGTCGCTCGACGTCGCCGCCGCCATCACCCAACTCAAGGTCGGCGAGGCGCTGGTTTCCGTCCTTCAGGAGGACGGGTCGCCGACCCCGGTCGAACGGACGCTGGTGCGGCCGCCGCGATCCCGGCTCGGCCCGCTGACCGCGAAGGAGCGCGCGGTTCTGCAATCGATCTCGCCGGTCGCGGGCCAATATGAGGAGCGCGTCAACCGCGAGAGTGCGGAGGAAATCCTGCATGCGCGAGGCGAAGAGGCAGCGGCTGCGGCAGTTGCCGCGAAGGCGTCCGCAGATGAAGCGAAGGCGAACGCCGAACGCGAAAAGCTGGAGGCCCGGGAGCGGGTCGCGGCGCAAAAGGAGCAAGCCCGGCTGGAGCGGGAGAGGCGGGCCAATCCGCCGTTGCACGAAGATCTGGCGCGGCACGTCGGCCGGTCGCTTCGGCGACAGGTTTCCAACCGCGTCGCCGGGGCGCTGCTGCGCGGAGTGCTGGGCGGATTGTTCAAGGGAAGGTGAGTCGGCTTCGGTCCGCACCGACGGCGGTTGCGTGACAGTTCGTCGTTTATTCTGATAGCGCAGTCGCCATGCCACTGACCGCCGCCACCTCCGCCCGCGAGATACTGACCGGCCTTCACGAGCTGATGGCCAAGCGCGGCTCGGCGCAGGCCAAGCTCGAC
>CAYUWJ010000047.1:0-12110 GCA_964448315.1 uncultured Sphingomonas sp.
CGCATCGCCCACCAGCCGGTCGTAGCGGGCAAAGCCGAACAGGCCCCAGGGCCCGCCAAGCGAATAGTCGAGGCTGCCGACCGCGCCGACGCCATGGAGGCCGCCGTCCGGCCGATAGGCGGAAAGCCCGGTTGCGGTCGCAACCTCCGGCGTCACCCCAAACCAGGCGCGTTGGTAGCGCCCGTCGGACAATAAAAGGCGCGGGCCCAGCGAGACGAGATAACGGTCGCCATCGCGCCACACCTTGTCGCCGCCGAGGCTGGCGACGAGACCGCGATGGCCGCCGAGGCCCTTGCGCACTTCCCCCCGCAGCCGGAACGCGGGGCTGATTTGATGCTGGACAAAGCCGCCGACTTCGATGGTCGCCGGAACCTTTCCGACCGGTGCGCCTACGTCGGATTCCTTGCGGCTGCCCTCATATTTGGCGATCGGCCCGGCGGAAAATCCGCCGCCGGACACTAAGGAAATGCCGAAACTATCGTCCGGCGCACCGAAGTCGAAAGGATCTTCGCCGCGCTTGATCGAGAAGTTCCACAACGGCGCCCATTCCTGGTCGTCGGCACCGATATGTTGAGGCCGGTATTGAACGCCGGCACCGGCCCGCACGCGCCACCCGTCATCGTCCTGAGCGGCGGCCGGCGCCGCGCCGACAAGCAGAGCGGCAATAAGCAACGCGGGTGCCAGGGGGAATTGCATGACTGTCAAACTGCACCGGGCGTCGTTGGTTGCACTGCGAAGTAACGCTAGCGCGGGTCAGCCGCGGGTGGAAGCGGGATATTGGGCGAGAGCTGCTGCCAGGTCGGCGATCAGATCGTCGCTGTCCTCGAGGCCGATATGAAGGCGCACGGCCGGGCCTTCCCAATCCGGCTTGCGGACCGTGCGGCGACTGTCGGCGGGAACGGCGAGGCTTTCGAACCCGCCCCAGCTCCAGCCGATGCCGAACAGCTTCAGACTGTCGACCAGCGCGTTGCGCGCGGCCGTGTCGCCGCCCTTCAGGACGAAAGAGAACAGGCCGGTCGAGCCGGTGAAATCACGCTTCCAAAAGGCGTGGCCGGGGCACTCCTCGAACGCCGGGTGGAGCAGGCTCGCGACCTGCGGTTGATCCTTCAGCCAGCGGGCGATTTTCAGCGCGCTCTCCTCGTGCCGGCGCAGGCGGACGCCAAGGGTGCGCAGGCCCCTTGCAGCAAGAAACGCATCGTCGGGGCTGACATATTGGCCATAAGCGCGGGCGGCTTTCGACAATCGGTCGAGATGCTCTTCGGTCGCGGTGACGGAGCCGAGCATCACGTCGGAATGGCCGGAGATATATTTGGTGCAGGCGAGGATCGCGAGGTCGACGCCCGCTTCTATTCCCCGGAAGAACAGCGGCGTCGCCCAGGTATTGTCGAGCAAAGTGACGAGGCCGCGTCTCCGCGCCATCGTGGCGATGCCGGGCACGTCCTGCACTTCGAAAGTCAGCGAACCGGGGCTTTCCAGGAAAATGGCGCGGCTGTTCTCGCCGAGCATCGCCTCGAGCGCGTCGGCCGGGGCGAGCGGGTCGTAATAGCGGGTGGCGATGCCCTGCCGCTTCAACTCCTGGTCGCAGAAGGCGCGGGTCGGCGCATAGGCGCTGTCGACCATCAGCAATTCGTCGCCGGGCTTGAGCACGCTCGCCAGCGCCATCGCCACCGCCGCCGCGCCCGACGGGAACAACCGGGTGCCGGCGGCGCCGGGCTCGAGCCCGGTCAGCGCCTCGGCCAGCCCCCATTGGGTCGGTGTGCCGTTGCGGCCGTAACTCAGCCGGCCGTCCTCGGGCGGATAGGCGGCGGTCATATCGGCGACGCTGTCGAACAATATGGTCGAGGTCCGCGACACCGGCACGTTGACCATGCCGTGCAGCCATTCGGCGCGGCGGCCGCCGTGGACCAGCTTTGTGTCGGGGCGGATCCCGTCGTCGTTGCTGTCTTTGGTCATAACTGGACCTTCATCGCAGCGCGGGCTCGTCGAAGGCCCTGAGCTTGCGGCTGTGCAGTGCCTCGCCCTCGCGCTTCAACAGGTTCAGTGCCTCGATGCCGACGCGCAAATGCTGACCGATCGCCATTTCATAAAAAGCGTTAGCCTGGCCGGGCAGCTTCAATTCGCCGTGTAGCGGCTTGTCGGACACGCACAGCAAAGTGCCGTAAGGCACGCGGAAGCGATAGCCCTGGGCGGCGACGGTCGCCGATTCCATGTCGATCGCCACCGCCCGGCTCTGGTTGAAGCGCAGCGCCGAGGTTGTGTAGCGAAGCTCCCAGTTGCGGTCGTCAGTGGTGATCACGGTGCCGGTGCGAAGCCGCTGCTTGAGGCTGTCCTCGTCCTCGCCGGTGACGGTCATCGCCGCCTCGAACAAGGCCATCTGGACTTCGGCGATCGCGGGTAGCGGAATTTCCGGGGGAAGCACGTCATCGAGCAGATGGTCGTCGCGAAGATAGGCGTGGGCGAGCACGAAATCGCCGATCGTCTGGCTCTGGCGAAGCCCGCCACAATGGCCGATCATCAGCCATACTTCGGGTCGCAGCACGGCGACATGGTCGCAGATGGTCTTGGCGTTGGACGGCCCGACGCCGATGTTGACCAGGGTGATGCCGGCGCGCCCTTCGGCCATCAAATGATAGGCTGGCATCTGGTGGCGGCGCCACTTGCCGGCGGCGATCTGTTCCTCGGCGTCGGTCAGCTCGCCGCGTTCGTACAGCGCGCCCGGCACCGACAAGGCGGTGTACGGGCCGTCCGGCCGGCGCAGCGCGTCGATGGCGAAGCGGACGAACTCGTCGACATAGCGGATATAGTTGGTGAACAGTATGAAATGCTGGAAATGGCTTGGGCTGGTGCCGGTGTAATGGCGCAGGCGGGCAAGGCTGAAATCGGTCCGCGGTCCGTCGAACAGCGCTAGCGGGCGCGGATCCCCTTCGCGGGTTTCCCACAGCCCGTCGGCGATCTCGTCGCCGATGTGGACCAGCTCGGTGGTCGGAAACCATTGCGCGAGCTCGGCCGCGCCGATGCCGCCAAGGTCGGTGTCGTCGCCGTCGAGCACATAAGGGTAGGGGATTTCGCTGCGCGAGCGGCCGACCGAAATGCGGACGCTGTAATCGCGGACCAGATGCTCGAGCTGTTCTCGCAGATAGTCGCGCAGCAGCTCCGGCCGGGCGATGCTCGAGGCATAGCGGCCGGGCTGGTTGAGCCGGGCAAAGGCGCGGGCCAGGAGCGGCGGCGGCGCGCCCGCGTCATAGTCGACGATCAGCTCGGGGTAAGCGAAGCTGCCGTTCGCGCGGGCCTTGGGGTCGGGGCGGGTGCCGTCGCGCGCAAAAGCGGCGAGCGCATCGCGCAGATTGGCGACGGACGTATCATAGACCGAGCAAAGCTGGTCGAGGATCGCCGGAATTTCGGCCGATCGCGTCATCGCCGCTGGCACTGAAGAGTAATGCGGCGCTAGACAAGCCCGAAAGGCCCGAAATCAGGGGGTGGCGGATCATGAACGCGAACAAGACTCAGCCGACCGAGGCAAGCGTTGCCCGGTTTCTTGCTGAAGTGCCGGATGCCGAGCGGCGCGCCGACGCGCAAAGTCTCAGCGCGTTAATGGAGCGGGTGACCGGGGAGCCCGCCAAGATGTGGGGCAAGGACATGGTCGGGTTCGGTAGCTACCGCTATTGTTACGAAAGCGGCCGCGAAGGCGAGTGGCTGGCGACCGGCTTTTCGCCGCGCGCCAAGGCGTTGGTGGTCTATCTGCTTGGCGACGCTGCGGATCGCGATTCGCTGCTCGCCAGGCTCGGCCCGTACCGCATGGGGAAATCCTGTCTCTACGTGAAGCGCCTCGCCGACATCGATTGCGACGTCCTCGAGCAACTGGTTGCCCAGTCGGTCGCGGCGCTGAGAGAGCGCTATCCCGAATGAAGGAAAGGCGGCCCCGAAAGACCGCCCTTTGCCTTCCCGCGGGCCGTCACCGGAATGAATCCCGTGACGTCGATCCTGTCGGCGTTGCCGCAGGTCGGCCGGCCTGCGCCTTCTCTTCGACATAAGCCCACATTCGCTGCGCAAATGAGGGCTCATGCTCGGCGGCTTAGCGCTTCGAGAACTGGAAGCTCTTGCGGGCCTTGGCGCGGCCGTATTTCTTGCGCTCGACGACGCGCGGGTCGCGGGTCAGGAAGCCGGCCTGCTTGACCTGGGCGCGAAGCGCCGGCTCGAACCGGCTCAGCGCCTGGGCGATGCCGTGCTTGACGGCGCCGGCCTGGCCCGACAGCCCGCCGCCCTTGACGGTGGCGACGACGTCATACTGGCCGCGGCGGTCGGCGACGTCGAACGGCTGGTTGATCACCAGCCGCAGCGTCGGCCGGGCGAAATAGGTTTCCTGCTCGCGGCCGTTGACCTCGATCCGGCCCGAGCCCGGCTTCAGCCAGACGCGAGCGACGGCATCCTTGCGGCGGCCGGTCGCATAGGCGCGGCCGAACTTGTCGAGCTGCTGCTCGCGGAGCACGGCTTCTTCCTGCTGCGGCGGCGGTGCCGGTGGAGCCTCCTCGGCGGGCGCGTCCGCGGCGGCGGTTTCTGCGGCGGCGGTCTCGGCCGGGGCTTCGGGGGTTTCCGCCGCCTTGGACGTCAGCGCGCCAAGATCAGCGAGGGACTTCTTGCCGGCCATTTATGCTCTCACCTTGTTCTTGCGGTTCATGCTCGCGACGTCGAGCGGTTCGGGGTTCTGGCCCTCGTGCGGATGCTCGGCGCTGTTGTAGAGGTGCAGGCTGCGCATCTGCTGCCGGCCGAGCGGCCCGCGCGGAATCATCCGCTCGACCGCCTTTTCGAGCACCCGCTCGGGGAAGCGGCCCTCGAGGATCTTGCCGGCGGTGACTTCCTTCAAGCCGCCGGGATAGCCGGTGTGCTTGTAATAGATTTTCTGGTCGAGCTTGCGGCCGGTAAACTTCACCTTGCCGGCGTTGACGACGACGACATGGTCGCCGCAGTCGACGTGCGGGGTGTAGCTGACCTTGTGCTTGCCGCGCAGGATATTGGCGATGATCGTCGCCACCCGGCCGACCACCAGCCCGTCGGCATCGATCAGATGCCACTTCTTTTCGACCTCCGCCGGCTTGGCCGACTTGGTGGTCTTCATCAGCGCCTTCATGGGCCGCGACCTCTTAATGAAAAATGCGAAAGGCGCCGCACTCGAGCGACGCCGCTGAGCCAGCCAATGGCAGGCGAGTCCCGATTCGTCAAGCAAATCCGGGGCTTTCCAGACGGGTAAAATGATACCGGAGGGTTCGCGGGAGCCCGGCCAGAATATCGAAAAAAGCGTCGTCAGGCGATGCGGAGTGTTTCGAGGACGACCTTGGCAGTGCCCGTGCCGAGCATGCCGATCTTGCGGGCGGCCGCTTTCGAAAGGTCGATTTCGCGGTTGCCGTGGAACGGCCCGCGATCGTTGATCCGCACCTTGATGCTTTTGCCGGTCACGGCGTTGGTGACTCGAACGATGCTGCCGAACGGCAGGGTGCGATGCGCGGCGGTCATCCGGCCCGGGTCGAAAATCTCGCCGCTAGCGGTTCTGCGGCCGGCGAAGGCGTCGCCATAATAGCTGGCTTCGACCGCAGCCGGCGCCGGCTCGGCGGGCCGTGGTGTTTGCAGGGGCGCCATCACGTCGAAGATCGCCGCCACGTCGCCTGCCGGCATGGTCGCTGTAGCGGCCGCCGGCGCCCTTGCCGGCTGCATGGCGCTAAAGCCGAACAGGGCGGCGGCGGGAGCGGTCGCCAAGAGCGCCGTGCGCACATGGCGGCGGCTCGGCCTGGCGGCCTTCAGGACGCGCAGGTGCCGGCGCCGCGGCAGGAGGCGCGTCAAGTTGCGCATGCGGCGCTCGCGCGGGGTGTCCAGTTCAGTCATCATACCGAATCATCGCATGATTTACGCCAGTTGTTTCGAAAAAATTAAAGAAGTTAGATGAATCGGTATGAAATTGGGACAGATAAACAAAGGCAAATCGCACCTAAATAAACAGCAATTATGCAGCAGTCGAGCAGCATGAATACTAATAATATATTACCAATGGCGAATCGATATTGTCGTATTGCTTAGCTATATTGAGTTGGATGCAAAATCCAAAAATGCAACGGATTTCGACGAAAGCGTGTGTCCCTGAACCGACGCGTCGCTTGCGGGTTCTTGTCATCGTAGCAGTCGGGAAGAATGCATGGCGCAGCGAAAGCAGCCGGTCGATCCGGAAGAAGTAAAAAAGGTCGTGGCGGAGATCGCCGCGGAGATAGGCTCCGCCGACGACCGGGGCGAGGCGACGAAGCAGATCGGCGCGCTGGCGAAAGTCGACACGCGCCAGTTCGGCATCGCCATACTGACCCGCGACGGCGACATGATTTGCGGCGGCGATGCCGACATGCCCTTTTCGATTCAGAGCATTTCCAAGGTGTTCTCGCTGGAGCTGGTGCTGGAGGCGCATGGCGACCGGCTGTGGGATCGCGTCGGGCGCGACCCGTCCGGCGACCCGTTCAACTCGGTGATCGACCTGGAGCGACACGAGGGCCGGCCGCGCAATCCGTTCGTCAATCCCGGCGCGCTGATCGTCGTCGACATGCTGCTCGACACGCTGAAACCGGACGAGGAAGTGCGCGCGGTCGTCGACTTCGTCGGCGGGTTGCTCGACGGCGAGCGCTTCGACTTGAGCGAGGAGGTCGCCAAGTCCGACGACGAGGCGGGCAGCCTCAATCGGGCGATGCTCCACATGGCCGGGCATTTCGGCAATGTCCGCAACGGCATCGAGCCGATCATGCAAGCTTATGTGCGCCAGTGCGCGATCGAGCTCAGCTGCCGGCAGCTGGCTCGGGTGGGGCGCTTTCTGATGCCCGACGGCCCCGACGACGAGGCCCCCCGCGGCCTCGAAGCGGCGCGACGGGCCCGGCGAATTCTCGCGCTGATGATGACCTGCGGCCTGTACGACGGCGCCGGCGATTTCGCCTATCGCGTCGGGCTTCCGGCCAAAAGCGGGATCGGCGGCGGAATATTGGCGATCGCCCCGAACACCGCCTCGATCGCCGTCTGGTCGCCGGGGCTCGATGAAAGCGGCAACTCCAAGCTCGGCACGCTGGCGCTCGAGATGCTCACCGACCGGCTCGACTGGTCCATCTTCGGCAAGATCAGGACGCTTTAGAGCAGCCTTCCATGGTTGCCCGCAAGGCCGATGCGCGCCACCATGCCACGCGCCCGATGAGAAGCACCGATCCCAGTACTGAAGACCGTCCGCGGCTGGCGCGGCGCGCGCATCTCGGCGTGCTGATGATCCTGCAGTCGATCATGGCTGTCGAGCTGGTGCTGCTGGTCGTCGGCGGCCGCTGGATGCACGTCTTCCTGGTCGCGGCGGTGATGGCCGGGACGCTCGCTCCGGAGCTCTTCCGGCGCCGGCTTCCGGTCGAGATTCCCTCGGAAGTGCAGATCCTGACGATCCTGTTCGTGTTCGCAACGCTGTTTCTCGGCGAAGTCCGCGATTATTACGAGCGCATCGCCTGGTGGGACCTGGCGCTGCATGGCACCGCCGGCCTGCTGCTCGGTCTGCTGGGATTTCTGATCGTCTATGTGCTCAACGAAAGCCGCCACGTGCAGCTGCAGATGCGCCCGGTCTTCGTCGCACTGTTCGCCTTTGCCTTTGCAATCACGATCGGCACGCTGTGGGAGATTTTCGAATTCGCGATGGACCAGACGTTCGGCCTGACCATGCAAAAGCCGATGTTGGGTGATCCGTCGGGCCTGACCGACACCATGTGGGACATGATCGTCAATGCGGTCGGCGCGGCGATCATCAGCCTGGCGGGATGGCGCTATATCCGCCGGGCGAGACGCCGCCACGTCGACACCTGGGTCGCCCGCTTCATCCGCCGCAACCGCCGCTGGCGGCGGCGACCGGATTCGGCCTGAGCGCTCGCAGTTATCGCGTTGCCGGGTTCAGACCGGTGAAATGGGCGATAAAGCCATACATGTCGGCATATTCCTCGATCTGCTTGTCGGTCGGCTTGCCCGAACCGTGGCCGGCACGGACCTCGATGCGGATCAGGTGCGGGTCGCCGTCGGGGTCGGTCGCCTGCAGCGCCGCGGCATATTTGAAGCTGTGGCCGGGGGTTACCCGGTCGTCGGTGTCGGCGGTGGTCACCAGCGTCGGCGGGTAATCGAGGCCACTGCGAATGTTATGATAGGGCGAATAGGCGTGGAGCACCCGAAAATCGGCTTCGACGCCGGGATCGCCATAATCGTCGACCCAGTAACGGCCGGCGGTGAAGCGGTTGAAGCGCAGCATGTCCATCACCCCGACCGTCGGCAGCGCCGCGGCGAACAGATCGGGGCGCTGGTTGAGCACCGCGCCGACCAGCAGCCCGCCGTTCGAGCGGCCCTCGATCGCCAGCTGGCGGCGGGTCGTAACGCCCGAGGCGATCAGATGCTCGCCGGCGGCAATGAAATCGTCGAACACATTCTGCTTGTTGGCGAGCCGACCGGCGTCGTGCCACTCCTTGCCATATTCGCCGCCGCCGCGGATGTTGGCGACCGCAAGCACGCCGCCGGCCTGGACCCAGGCGAGCCACTTCGGCTGAAAGCGCGGCAGCTCGGGCGCGTTGAAGCCGCCATAGCCGTAGAGCAGGGTCGGCCGCGGTCCGGCGGGCAGGATCTTCTCGCGCACCAGGAACATCGGCACCCGCGTTCCGTCCTTCGACGTGAAGAAGCTTTGCTCGACGCTGATCTGTTCCGGATCGAACACCAGATCGGGCTGGGCGAAGGCGGTCACCTGATCGGCGGCGCTGTCGTAGCGGTAAATGGCGCTCGGACGGTTGAAGCTGGCGAAGCTGAAGAAGGTTTCGCTGTCCTCCTGGCTGATGTCAAAGCCGCTCGCGGTGCCGATTCCGGGCAATGCAATGGTGCCGAGCTGCTGTCCGTCGAGGCTGAAGCGCCGGACTTCGGTCTTGGCGTCCTTGAGGTAGGTGGCGACCAGCGTTTCGCCGACGATCGCCGCGTCGGTCAGCACCGCCTCGTCTTGCGGCACCACTTCCCGCGTGGCGGTGCGGCGAACGGGATCGGTGACGACGATCCGGCTGCGTGGTGCTTGGCTGTCGGTGCGCCAATAGAAGCGGGTGCCGAGATTGCCGGCGTAACTCCAGTCGTTGGCGAGGTCGCCGACCATGACGATCGGCGAAGCGTCCTCGCGGGTAAGGTCGATTAGCCGTATCTCGTAGCGCTCGTCGGTTCCGGACGCGCTTGTGACGATCAGCCAGCGGCCGTCCGACGACACTTCGGCGAAATGGCCCAGCGCCGGCCGCTGCGGATCGGCGAACATCAGCCGGTCTTCCGACTGCGGGGTGCCGACGCGGTGGAAATAGATGCGCTGGTTTTCGGTGGTCGACTGAAATTCCGCGCCTTCGCCCGGAGCGTCGAACCGCGAGTAATAAAAGCCCGACCCGTCCTTGGCCCAATCGAGGTTGGAATATTTCATCCACTCGACTTCGTCGGCCAGCACTTCGCCGCTGTCGACGTCGAGCAGCTTTACCGTCCGCCAGTCGCTGCCGCCTTCCTGGACCGCATAAGCGACGCGCTTGCCGTCGGCCGAGACGGCCCATTGCGCCAGCGCGGTCGTACCGTCGCCCGACCAGCTGTTGGGGTCGATCAGCAGCTTAGGCTCGCCGTCCAGCCCGTCGCGCATGTAAAGCGGCGACTGGTTCTGGAGCCCGCTGTTGTGGGTGTAGAAATAGCGTCCTCCCGCCTCCTTGGGGATTCCGAACCGCTCATAATCGTAGAGCCGGGTGAGCAGCGCCTTGAACGCGCCGACTTCGGGCAGGCGGGCGAGGAAGGCGTCGGAGACGCGGTTCTGGGCGGCGACCCAGGCGGCGACTTCCGGGTCCTGGCGGACATCATTCTCGAGCCAGCGATAGGGGTCGGCGACCGGCACTCCGAACTGGGTTTCGACGACGTCGCCGCGGCGCGTGTCGGGATAGGCTATCGTCAGCTCGGCCGGAGCGACAGCCACCGGCTCGGCCGGAAGCGCCTGGGCGGCCATGGCCGCAAGCTCGACGGCCGCGGCATGCTCCAGTGCCGGCGAGGGCGGGGAAATGCAGGCGGCGAGGGGCAGGGGAAGCAAGTACAGGCAGTTGCGCATGATTTCGTCCGATAATGGCGGGTTGCGCCTGCCTAGCAGGGGAGCGGCGCATTTCAAATTCGCGCCTAAGCGGGTTCCGACGGACCGCGCGTCAGGGCATGGTTTCCCGCTCGACCCAGGCGGCATAGTCGACGAGCAGCTTGGCGATCGGCCATACCGCGATCGCCGGCACGTCGTAGCTGTGCAGAACGGCAATGCGGGCGATGAGCGCATCGGCCATCAGCGCCGAGGTCTTGAAGATCGCCGGAACCTCGTCGGCACTCTCGACCTTGCCCTGCCAGCGGTAGATCGAGCGGCAGGGGGCGAGGATGTTGACGCAGGCGGCGAGCCTTTCCTCGACCAAAAGGCGGCCGATGCGCTCGGCCTCTTCGGCGTTGGCGAATATGCAATAGACCGAGACGACGCTCATTTACGCCCTCTCCCCGCTCGCGCTTTGCGCCAGGCGACCCTCTGCCGCCTCCGGGAGCGATGGTGCGGTCCTGCCCAGCACATGCGCGCCCCAGGCGAAGGCGACAACCAGCGCCGCGCCGATCGCCTGGTGGAGGACGGCCAGCCAGAGGGCGACGCCGGTCAGCACGGTAAGGATGCCGACGACGATCTGCGTGCCGAACGCGGTGTGGATCGCGATCGAGGCCGGGCGGCCGCCGGGGATCGCACGGACCCGGCGGGCGAAGATGACCAGCGCGACGACCGTCACCCACGCCCACCAGCGGTGCACGAAATGGATCAGATAGGGGTCGTTGGCCAGCGCATGAAGCGCGCCTTGCGACCAGTCGATGCCTTGCGGAAAGAAGCGATCGTTCATCAGCGGCCATGTGTTGGCGACCTGTCCGGCGTTTAGCCCGGCGACCCAGGCGCCGTAGAGGAGTTGCACGAACAGGATAACCGCAACCGCAACCGACAGGCCGGTGAGCCGCGCCGGCCGGGATTCGCCATCGCCGCCAAGCCGCCTCAAGTCGAGGGCGACCCAGATCAGCGCGGCGAGGATGGCGAAGGCGAGCAGCAGATGCGCGGCGAGGCGGAAATGGCTGACGTCGGTCCGGTCGACCAGCCCGGACATCACCATGTACCAGCCGAGCACGCCCTGCGCCCCACCGAGCAGGAGCAGCCCGACCAGTGGCCAGCCATAGCCGCGCGGGATCGCCTTTTTCACCGCGAACCAGGCGAGCGGCAGCGCGAAGGCGAGTCCGATCAGCCGGCCGAGCAGCCGGTGCAGCCATTCCCAGAAATAAATCCGCTTGAACGCTTCGAGGTCCATGCCGCGCGGGGCGTTGATTTCGCGATATTCGGGAGTTTGCTGGTAGAGCTCGAACGCTGCGTTCCAGTCGCGCTCGTTGAGCGGCGGAACGGCACCGGTCAGCGGCCGCCATTCGGTGATCGACAGGCCGCTTTCGGTCAGCCGGGTAATGCCGCCGATCACCACCATCATGAACAACAGTCCGGCGACGGCGAACAGCCAGTTGGCGATCGCGAGGGGGCGGGTGCGGGTCATAGGCACGGGCCTATGCCGAGCCGCGAACCCGCCGACAAGCCGCATCGCCGGACCCGTCGGGTCGTGCAGACCGAAAAAGCTGTAATGTGATATTGTATCGTCAAGCGATCGGCGTTATATCGTCACCGTGATGGTCCAGGCGTTGCTCCAGTCCCGGCGGATCGACCGCTTCGCAGTCGCGCTTTCGGGGCTGTGCCTGGTGCATTGCCTTGCCAGCGCGGTGGTGGTCGCCATGCTCGCATCGGCGGGCGGGATGCTTGGTGCGCCCTGGATTCACGAAGTCGGGCTGACGCTGGCGATGATGCTCGGCGCGGTGGCGCTGGCCCGCGGCGTCGTCGAGCATGGCTTTATGATGCCGCTCGCGATCGGCAGCCTTGGGCTTGGCGTAATGGCCGGCGCGCTGTCGCTTCCGCACGATGGCGGCGAGACTTTGTTCACGATGGTCGGGGTCGGCATATTGGCGCTCGGCCACCGGCTCAACCTGAT
>CAYUWJ010000048.1:0-9162 GCA_964448315.1 uncultured Sphingomonas sp.
GCGTGCATGTCGTCCGCTCGCTTCGCCCTGGGTTCAACGTCATGTTCGTCGAGTATGACGACCATGTGGTCGCGATCGACGCACCGGCCAAGTGGTTCGAGCTGGGGCTTATCCCCCCGGAGGACGATGGCCGCGGCGGAAGCACCGGGGAGCTGGGCGAAAAACTCCTTCGCGCAATCCGAGAAGTGACCAACAAGCCCGTGACTCATGTGCTGCTGACGCATCATCACAGCGACCATATCGGCGGCATCCTGCCGCTCTTGGAAGCGGGCGCCATTCCAGTCGGCAGTGGCCCGGCACTCGAGGCGGTTCGGCAGATTTCCGGCAAGCTTCCACCCGGGACGGTCGAGGTGAAGGGGGAATGGCGGCACGGAAGCGGCGAGCGCGAGTTGCGAGCAATCCAACTGCCGGCCGATAACCCGAAGGCAGAAGGCTTCCTACTCTCCTATCTGCCGCACCTGAAGCTAATGTATGCCACCGCCTTCTTCTACCCAGTTCCGGAGGGAGAGGATCCGCCGCCTGAATCGCTGCCGCTTGCGGCCTGGTTCGTTAACTGGCTGGACGAGTCCGGGCTCGCCGTCGATACCCTTTACAATCTTCACGGCGGCGAACTTCAGCAATGGCAGCGGGATTTGCATCGGCGGCAAGTTGACCTTGCCCCTGACCGCGATTGAACTGCGACGCGTCGGCGACTAATCGGGTACGGTGACTTCCAGCCTCACGATTGCGCTTGCCCAGATGAACCAGCGGGTCGGCGACCTGGAAGGCAATGCGGCGGCGATGCTTGCCGTTCGCGACCGGGCCGCCGGCGCCGACCTGCTGCTCTGCCCGGAGCTGCAGTTGACCGGCTATCCGCCCGAGGATCTGGTGCTCAACCCGGAGTTCGTGCGGCAGACGATGGAGGCGGCCGAACGGCTGGTCGCCGCGACGGCTTCGCCAGGGCCGGCGCTGCTGTTCGGCACGATCCACCATGAGGACGGCGCCAACTATAATGCGATGATCCTTGCCGACGGAGGCCGGGTCGCCGCCCGGACGCTAAAGCGCGAGCTTCCCAATTACGGGACGTTCGACGAAAAGCGACTGTTCACCGCCGGGCCGATGCCGGAGCCGGTCGAGTTCCGCGGGGTCAGGTTAGGCCTGCCGATCTGCGAGGACATCTGGCAGGAGCCGGTCTGCACTCACCTTGCCAAGGCCGGCGCCGAAATGCTGCTGGTCGCCAACGGCAGCCCCTATGAGATCGACAAGGACGACCATCGCCAACAGCTGGTCGGCTCGCGCGTGCAGGTGACCGGCCTGCCGCTCGCCTATGTCAACCGGGTCGGCGGCCAGGACGAGATCGTCTTCGACGGCTCGTCCTTCGTCATGCAGCCGGGCGGGGAGGGGGACGCCGAGCTGATTGTTCAGATGCCGGACTGGGAAGAGGCGCTGCTGATCACCGACTGGCGGCGCGAGTCACAAGGCTGGCGCTGCGCAACCCGCGCCGAGCACCCGCTCGCCCCATTTCCGGAAGACATCTACCGGGCGATGATGATGGGCCTTCGCGATTATGTCACGCGCAACGGCTTTCCCGGAGTCATCCTCGGCCTGTCGGGCGGGATCGACAGCGCGCTGTCGGCGGCGGTTGCGGTCGACGCCCTCGGGCCGGACAGGGTGTGGGGGGTGATGATGCCGTCGCGATATACCAGCGACGAAAGCCTCGAGGACGCACGCGAGAGCGCCAGCCTGCTCGGCTGCCGCCATGACGTCGTTGGCATTGCGCCCGCGGTCGGTGCGTTCGACACCATGCTCGCCGACCCGTTAGCCGGCACGCCGGCCGGGCTTGCCGAGGAGAATATTCAGTCACGGTTGCGGATGGTGACGCTGATGGCGCTCAGCAATCGCTTCGGCCACATGCTGCTGACCACCGGCAACAAGAGCGAGTTGTCGGTCGGCTATGCAACGCTCTACGGCGACATGGCCGGCGGCTTTTCGGTGCTCAAGGACATTTACAAGACCACCGCCTTCGCTTTGTCGCGCTGGCGCAACCGCAAGCGGCCGCCCGGCGCGCTTGGACCCGAAGGACCGGTGATGCCCGAGCGGGTAATCACCAAGCCGCCGACCGCCGAGCTTCGTCCCGGCCAGAAGGACGAGGACAGCCTGCCGCCCTATGCGCTGCTCGACCCGATTCTCGAAGGGTTGGTCGACAAGGAGATGTCGGTCAAGGAAGTGGCGCTTGCCACCGGCGCTGAAATCGCGCTGGTCGCGGATATCGAGCGCAAGGTGCTGAATGCCGAATATAAGCGCCGCCAGGCGCCGCCGGGGGTAAAGATCGGCGGCCGCAATTTCGGCCGCGACCGCCGCTATCCAATCACCAACGCTTTCAGGACAGGCCATTGAACAAGTACTGCCTCCCGCTGCTCCTGCTAATGGCCGCCTGCTCGCCGGCCGCTGAGGAGTCGGTCGCCAACCGGGCCGACTCGCCCGTAGCCGAGGAAGCCGAAGTCGCGCCGGTGCCGCCGCTGGCCGGCGAATGGAGTATCACCGCCGTCGACGGCGCCCCTCTCAACCAGGTGTTCGATATGGCTGCGAGCGTCACCGACGACCGGCTGACGATCGACTCGGAATGCGTGACCATGGCCTGGGAATATACCCAGAACCGCAACGCCGTGACCTTCACGCCGGTCCCGGCCGTGACGTGCGCGCGCATGCAGACGCAAAATGAAGATCAGGTCGAACAGGCGGTCGGCGGCGCCAACATGGCGCTGTTTCTCGAGGATGGCGACGAAGTGCATCTTTCCGGCTCGGGCGGAATGGTGACGATGACTCGGCGCTAGCGCTCGCCGGGTTGCGCGGTTAGCGAGATGCGATGACCGTCGTCACCCGCTTCGCACCGTCTCCGACCGGCCGGCTGCATGTCGGCAATATCCGCACCGCGCTGCACAATTTCCTGTTCGCGCTGAAGCACGGCGGCCGCTTTATTTTGCGGATCGACGACACCGACCGCGAGCGCTCGACGGCCCAGTTCGACCTGGCGATCCGCGAGGATCTCGACTGGCTCGGAATTTGTCCCGATTCCGTGGTGCGGCAATCCGACCGGTTCGACCTCTACGAACGCGAGTTCGGGCGGCTGCGCGATGCCGGCCGGGTCTATGCCTGCTACGAAACGCCCGACGAGCTCGAGCTTCGGCGAAAGGTCCTGCTCGGCCGAGGGCTGCCGCCGGTCTATGAGCGCAAGCCCGCCGACGCGCCGGTGCCGGCGGGCCGCGAACCGCACTGGCGCTTCCGGCTGGACCATGGCGCGCCTATCGCCTGGGCAGACCTCATCCGTGGGCCGCAGAGCTTCGATCCGGCGCTGTTGTCCGACCCGGTGGTCCGGCGCAGCGATGGCAGCTGGCTCTATCTGCTGCCGAGCGTGATCGATGACATCGAACTTGCCATCAGCCATGTCGTGCGCGGCGAGGACCATGTCTCGAACAGCGCCGCCCAGCTGCAGATGTTCGAGGCGCTGGGGGCAAAGCCACCCCAGCTTGCCCACGAGGCGCTGCTGGTCGCGACGACAGGCAAATTGTCGAAGCGCCTCGGCGCAATCGGAGTGGAGGAAATCCGTGGCGCGGGGTTCGAGCCGCAAGCCCTGCTGTCGCTGCTCGCCCGGCTCGGCACCTCGCAACCGGTCGAACCGATCGCAACTTTGGGCGAGCTCGCCGACGGCCTCGACTTCGCGCACTTCGGCCGCGCCCCCGCCCATTTCGACGGGCACGATGTCGAACTGCTCAACGCCCGCCTGCTGCACGGTCTCGACTATGAGGCCGTCGCCGACCGCTTGCCCGAGGGCGCCAGCGAAGCGGACTGGCTGTTGCTGCGGCCCAATCTCGAACGGCTCAGCGACTTCGATGACTGGTTCGAGGTGATCGGCGGCGACGTCGCTCCGCCGCAGCTTAGCGACGAGGATCGCGACTTCGTCCGCGAGGCTGCCACCGCCGCCGGCACGATCGACTGGTCGGACGCGCCGTGGCGAACCCTGACCCAGGCGCTCAAACAGTCCACCGGCCGCAAGGGCCGCGACCTGTTCCACCCGCTCAGGCTGGCACTGACAGGCCGCGACAGCGGTCCGGAAATGGCCGGGCTGATCGATCGCATCGGCAAGGAGCGCACGGTCCGCCGTCTCGCTTCCGCCGCCGGGCGATAAGCACGCGCCAGCGGAACCCAGGCGATTCATAATGCGTTAATCGGGTAATGTTGTAACATTGCAGAACGACTCGCGTATAAGGAGTCTCAGCGATGCCAGCCTATGCCGCCACTCCGACCTGGGGCCGCCGCCGGCGCCACCCCCGCGCCCTTGTCCTGATCGTCGCCGGCCATGCCGTGCTGCTCGCCGCGGTGATGAGCGGGAAGATGGATTTGCCCGATCGGCTGGTGGTGCCGACGCCCACCGAGGTCGAACTGATCCCGTTGCCCAAGGACCCGCCGCCGCCCGAGCCGCAGCCCAGCACCGACCCGAATTCATCGCAATCGCGGATCGACCGCCCACAGGCGATTGTGCCGATCCCACAGCCTCGGATCGAACCCGTGCCGATCCCGCTGCCTTTCCCGGACCCCGGCGCGATCGTCGGCCCGGGCGTCGACCCGCCGCGTCCCGGACCAGCCCCGGTAGTCGAGCCGGTTCGGGTCGGCCCGCGATTCGCTACTCCGGAGTCGAAGGTCCGTCCGCCCTACCCGCCGAGCAAGGTGCGGACCGAGGAGGAAGCGGCGCTGAAGCTGAGGCTGTCGATCGATGCTCGCGGCCGGGTTACCGCGGTTGAGCCGGTCGGCCGCGCCGACCGCGCCTTTCTCGACGCCGCGCGCCGCCATCTGATCGCCCACTGGCGCTATCGGCCGGCCACCGAGGACGGAATGCCGATCGCCTCCTCGACGGTGATCACGCTGCGCTTCGAGCTGACCGGCTGATCGCCGCGCCGGCGGACTGGCGGTCGCCGCCGACAGCCTCTATCTTGGCGTCATGTCCTGGTTCCCCCGCCCGGTCGGTCCCCGCGCCGCATTTGCCGATCTTAGCGCCTTCCTAAGGCAGCGCGGCCGCGAGCAGTGGATCGGCGCGGCGCTCGCCATGCTGGTGACGATCATCATCGTCATCATCTTTTTCGTCGATTCGCAGGTCAACACTGCTCCGCCGCCGCGGATCGTCTATGTCGAGCAATGGAGGGCCGACCGCACCGACGCGGAGATCATCGCCCAGCAACAGACCGACCAGGCGGCGAGGGACGCTGCGATCCGCGAGCGGCAGCGCCAGTTCCAGCAGCTCGAGCGCCGGCTGGGGATCTGACCCTGGACGAGCGCTTCATGGCCCAGGCAGTGGCGCTCGGCGCCGACGCCCGGGGCACGACCGCGCCCAACCCCAATGTCGGCTGCGTGATCGTCTCGGCCGCCGGCGAACTCGTCGGCAGCGGCGCCACCCGGCCGGGCGGCCGGCCCCACGCCGAAGCCGTCGCGCTGGCCGAGGCCGGCAAAGCCGCGCGGGGCGGGACGCTCTATGCGACTCTCGAGCCCTGCGCTCATTCCAGCGAGCGCGGACCAACCTGCGCCGACGCCATCGTCGGGGCCGGGCTGGCTCAGGTCGTGATCGCAATCGAGGACCCCGATCCGCGCACATCCGGCAAGGGGATCGCGCTGCTGCGCGAGGCCGGCATCGCCGTCGAGACCGGCGTCGACGCGGCCGATGCGGAAGACTCGCTGTCCGGCTATCTCACCCGGCTGAAGCTCGGGCGACCGCGAATCACGCTGAAGCTGGCGCTGTCGATCGACGGCAAGATCGCGCTTCCGTCGGGCGAATCGCAATGGATCACCGGCGAGGACGCACGCGCCCATGTTCATCTCGAGCGGGCGAATTGCGACATGATCCTGGTCGGCCGCGGCACCTGGAAGGCCGACTCGCCAAGCCTCGACGTGCGCTTGCCGGGGCTCGAGGAGCGCTCGCCACGGCGCGCCCTGCTGACCGGCGGCGAGGGCGTCGAGGGCTGGGAAATCCTGCGCTCACCGCAGGACGTGCACCGACTTCATGACGTCAACGACCTACTGGTCGAGGGCGGCTCGGCGACCGCGACCGCCTTCCTCGCCGCCGACCTCGTCGACCGGATCCTGATCTACCGGGCGCCGATCCTGATCGGCAAAGGCAAATCCTCGCTCGGCTATGTCGGGCTGGATTCGATCGCCGACGCCCACGGCCGCTGGCGGGGTGGCGACGGCCGCGCGCTCGGCGTCGACCGGCTCGAAGTTTACGAGCGGGTGCGGGACGGATAGGGCGCGGTCATGTTCACCGGGATTGTCACCGACGTCGGAACCGTACTCAGCGCCAAGCAGCGCGGCGACCTCAGGCTGCGGATCGGCTGCGGCCTCGACATGGGCAGCGTCGATCTCGGCGCGTCGATCGCTTGCTCGGGCGTCTGCCTGACCGTGGTCGATAAGGGCGATGACTGGTTCGCGGTCGATGTTTCGGCTGAAACCCGGTCGCGCACCGCCGAGGGGCTGTGGCGCGAGGGAGCACGGATCAACCTCGAGCGGGCGCTTCGCGTCGGCGACGAGCTCGGCGGCCATATCGTCACCGGTCATATCGACGGGGTGGGTGAGGTTTCGGCCGTCGATCCCGACGGAGAATCGAAGCGCGTCGCCATTCGGGTCGATCGGAAGCTTGCCGGAGGCATCGCCGCCAAGGGCTCGATCGCGGTTCACGGCGTGTCGCTGACCGTCAACCAGGTCGACGACGAGGATGCGGGGACTCGGTTCACGGTCAATATCATCCCCCATACCGCGAGCCATTCGACTCTTGGCGACTTGGCGCCGGGCGCACAACTCAATGTCGAGATCGACGTGCTGGCGCGCTATCTGGAGCGGATGTTGCAGACAAGATCAGCGCTAGTGTGATTTTTCGGTTGGCGAATCACATTTTAATGTGATAGCGGCCCGACGATGAGTACTACCCTGATCGAGCGGCTCGCCGCGCTAGTCGATTCCGGCGATGCCAGCCGCTCGGGCCTCGCCCGCGCCGCCGGGCTTCACCCCAATTCGCTGCGCAAGCTTGGTGCGCCTGACTGGAACCCCACGGCCGATACGCTGGTCCGGCTCGAGCGGCTGCTCGACGGCGGCGCCGCCAATGTGCTGGTCGGCGCCGAGGCGATCATCGACGAAGCGCGCAACGGGCGGATGTTCATCCTCGTCGACGACGACGACCGGGAGAATGAGGGCGACCTGGTGATCCCGGCGCAGATGGCGACTCCCGACGCGATCAACTTCATGGCCCGACACGGCCGCGGGCTGATCTGCCTGGCGTTGACCAAGGAGCGGGTCGACCAGCTCGAGCTTCGGCCGATGACCCAGTCGAACCGCAGCCGCAACGAGACCGCCTTCACCGTCTCGATCGAGGCCAGGGAAGGAATTACGACCGGGATCAGCGCCGCCGACCGGGCGCGGACGATCGCGATCGCGATCGACTCGTCGCGCGGGCCCGAGGCGCTGGTTTCGCCCGGTCACGTCTTTCCGCTGGTCGCGCGCCCCGGCGGCGTGCTGGTTCGCACCGGACATACCGAGGCGGCTGTCGATGTCGCCCGGCTCGCCGGCCTCAACCCGAGCGCGGTGATCTGCGAAATCATGAGCGACGACGGCACCATGGCCCGGCTCGACGATCTGATCGAGTTCGCTCGCGCCCACACCCTCAAGATCGGTACCATCCGCGACCTCATCGCCTATCGGCTGAAGAAGGATCATATGGTCGAGCGGACCGCGGAAACCCGGTTCAAGGCGCACAGCGGCGCCGACTGGCAGGCACAGGTATTTCGCGACAAGGCGACCGGCGCCGAGCAGCTGGCGCTGGTCCACGGTACCATCGATCCCGATAGGCCGGTGCTGGTGCGGATGCACAGTCTCGATCTGTTCGCCGACGTGCTCGGCGAGGCGTGCGAGCGCTCTGGCCTGCTGCAGGGCGCGATGCGGATGATCGAGAGCGAGGGCGCGGGCGTGGTGGTCGCGCTCCATGCCGCCGCGCCGGGATCGCTGTCGCGGTCCGCCGACCTGCGCTCGGGCAAGCCGGCCGAGGGCGGCGAGGCGTTCCGCAGCTACGGCATCGGCGCCCAGATCCTCGCCGCGCTCAATATCCACGAGATGATCTTGTTGACCAACACCCACCACTCGCCGGTGGCGCTGTCGGGCTATGGCCTGGCGATCGTCGAGGAACGGCCGATCGCGGCGGCCGGCTGACGCATGGCTATTGTCCTGATTGCCGAGGCGCGCTTCTACCCGCACCTCAACGACCTGCTGCTCGCCGGCGCACGCGCCGCGATCGAGGCCGCAGGCCATAAGCATGAGACGATCACCGTGCCGGGCGCGCTCGAGCTTCCGGCGGCGATCAGCTTCACCGCTCGCAGCGGCCGCTTCTGCGCTTTCATCGCGCTCGGAGTCGTGATCCGCGGCGAAACCTATCATTTCGAAGTCGTCTCACAGGAAAGCGCGCGGGCCCTGATGAACCTGACTCTCGACGGCTTCGCCGTCGGCAACGGCGTCCTGACCGTCGAAAATGAGGAACAGGCGATCGTCCGCGCCGACCCGGCCCAGGGCGACAAGGGCGGGCACGCGGTCCGGGCGGCGCTGGCGCTGCTGGAACTGAGGGGGCAGTACAGCCCCTGAACTCGGCACCCTGAACTTGTTTCAGGGTCCATTTTCGGGAAGGGCGGTGGCGGTCAGCACTGAGATGCTGAAACTAGTTCAGCATTACGGTGAGTCTACTGCCCACTCCAAGACCGCACCCGCTCGCCTTCGCTGCGCTGCTGGCCGGCAATGTCGCGCTGGCGTTTGGGCCGTGGCTGGTGCGGCTGACGGACGTCGGCCCGGTCGCCGCCGGCTTCTGGCGGCTGGCGCTGGCGCTTCCCTTCCTGTGGCTGCTGTCGCGGGCCGTCGGCCAGCCGATCCGCTTGCCGAAACGCGTGCTGCTCATCCCGATCGTGCTGGCGGCGCTTTTCTTCGCCGCCGATCTTGCCACCTGGCACGCCGGCATCCTCCTCACCAAGCTCGGCAACGCGACCTTGTTCGGCAATATTTCGAGCTTCGCCTTCGCCGCCTGGGGGCTGTGGCTCGCCCGCCGCTGGCCGACCGCGCTGCAGGCGCTGGCGCTGCTGCTCGCCGCCATCGGGGCGGTGCTGCTGA
>CAYUWJ010000049.1:0-2538 GCA_964448315.1 uncultured Sphingomonas sp.
CGGTCGCGTCCAGCATGCCGGCGAAGCAGACTTCGCCCCGCTCGCCGAAGCGGATGCGGTCGCCAGGTTTCAGCCGCTTGCCCGGCTTGGCGAACGCCTGCCAGCGCGAGCCGTCCAGCCGCCTCGCGAGCGTCACCTCGACGGAAGCCGGCTCGCCGCCTTCCCGGTGGCGCGTCCCGGAAAGCTGCGCCGGGATGACGCGCGTGTCGTTGAATATCAGCACGTCGCCGGGCTGAAGCAGCGAGGGCAGGTCAAGCACGGCACGGTCTGTAACTCTCTCGCCATCGACCAACAGCAGCCGCGCACTGTCGCGCGGCCGCGCCGGCCTCAGCGCGATCCGCTCGGCCGGAAGATCGAAATCGAAAAGGTCGACCCGCATTGGCGTGAGCCATTAGCCGTCATTGCCGGCGGAGCGAAGCAATGTCGCTGGTGAGGCTCAGCCGCCGAGCGTTGCGCGGACGATTTTCGTTGGCTCCGGCGGCGGCTCGCCGGGAGCGATGCCGTCGACCGCGGGCATGCCTTCGATAACCCGGCCGATCACCGTATATTCGCCGTTGAGAGCCGTCCTCGGCTGGAAGACGATGAAGAACTGGCTGTTGAAGCTGTTCGGGTCGTCGGTGCGGGCGGCGGAAACGGTGCCGCGCATGTGCGGCAGCGAATTGAACTCTGCCGCGAGGTCCGGCAGATCCGAGCCGCCTCCCCCTGTGCCGGTCGGGTCGCCGCCCTGCGCCATGAAGCCGGGGACGACGCGATGGAACGGCACGTCTTCGTAGAAGCCGCGCCGGACCAGCGTCTGTATCCGCGCGACATGGGCGGGCGCCGCGTCCGGGCGCAGCAAGATCACCACCTTGCCACCGGTACTGAGCTCGAGAGTCAGCCGGTTGGCGGGATCGGCGGCGATCTCGGCCGGCGGTGCGATCGGCAGCGCCGCCGCCGCGGGAGGCTCCGGAGCTTGCGTCGCGGCGATCAGCGCCAGCGCCAGAAAGGGAAGCGAGAACAGACGTTTGGACATGAAAAACCCCACCCGAGATTGGAAACGGCGACTAGCCCGGCTTGACGCCGGGCGCCAGCCTATTTGGCGTTCTTCAAGTGCCGCGCGACGTCGGCTGCGACGGCGGGGGTGACGAACTTGTCGATCTTGCCGCCGTAGCGGGCGATCTCCTTCACCAGCCGAGAGGCGATCGGCTGCAGCGACACGTCGGCCATCAGGAATACGGTCTCGATGCGGTCGTTCAATTGCTGATTCATCCCCGCCATCTGATACTCATATTCGAAATCGGCGACCGCCCTCAGGCCGCGCAAAATGAGGGTCGCGCCTTCGCGCTCAGCGAAGTCCATCAGCAGCGAGTCGAAATCGACGACATCGATATTACCGGGGATCCCATCCATTTCGCGGCGCACCATCTTTAGCCGCTCGTCGATCGAGAACATCGGCTCCTTCGCCGGGTTGGTGGTAACGCCGATCACCAGCCGGTCGACGAGGTGCGCGCCGCGCCGGATGATGTCGAGATGCCCCAGCGTGATCGGGTCGAAGGTGCCCGGATATACGCCGATGCGCGGGGGATTTTCCTTGGCCGTCATGCTCAATGGTTCCGTTCTATCGCGAAGCGGGCAATCGCGCGAAGCAGTTCCGCTTCGGCGCCATGGTCGTCGAGATGCTCGATCGCCTGGTCGACGTGGAATGCCGCCTGCTGGCGCGCCCGCTCCGCGCCGAGCAGCGAGACGAAGGTCGCCTTGCCGACCTTGGCATCCTTGCCGGTGCGCTTGCCGGCCGCGGCCGGGTCGCCGGCATGGTCGATGAGGTCGTCGGCGATCTGGAACGCCAAGCCGATGTTGCGGGCATAGCCGCGGTAGGGGCGGCGCGCCTCCGGGGTCAGCCGGGCCATGATGCACGGCGCCTCGACCGCATATTCGATCAGCGCCCCGGTCTTGAGCTGCTGGAGCCGGGTGATCGCCGACAGGTCGAGGTCCTGCCCTTCGGCGGCAAGGTCCATCATCTGCCCGCCGGCCATTCCTGCGGGTCCGGCGGCGCGCGCCAGCTCGAGCACCAGGTTGGAGCGGACGAAAGGATCCTCATGGGTCGCCTGGTCGGCGAGGATTTCGAAGGCCAGCGCGTGCAGGGCGTCGCCGGCAAGGACGGCGGCAGCTTCGCCATACGCCTTGTGGGCGGTTGGCTTGCCCCGCCGAAGATCGTCATTGTCCATGCACGGCAGATCGTCGTGGATCAGCGAATAGACATGGATCGCCTCGATCGCGGCGGCGGCGCGAAGCGCGCGCTGCTCATCGATCCCGAACAGTCGCGACGAAGCGACGGTGAGCAAGGGCCGAAGCCGCTTGCCGCCGCCGATGGCGGCGTGGCGCATTGCCGCGAACAATTCGTCGCGGCCGTCGCCGCGCGAAACCAGCAGTTGCGTGAAGAAGGCATCGACTTCCGCCGAAATGCGGCCCGACTCACCGTCGAGGTCGACCTGGGCCCGGTCGGCGATCTCAACCGGCATCGAGAGGGGTCACGCCCGAAGGCTTGCCGTCGGCACCGAA
>CAYUWJ010000050.1:0-7022 GCA_964448315.1 uncultured Sphingomonas sp.
TTTCCGCCATTTCCTGGCCGAGGAATTCGACGTCAGCGTCGAGGACGTCACCGCCTTCGTGCTCGGCGGCCACGGCGACACGATGGTGCCGATCGTCCAATATTCGACCGTCGCCGGAATCCCGATCCCCGACCTGGTCAAAATGGGCTGGTCGACGGCTGAGCGGATCGACGAAATCGTCAAGCGCACCCGCGGCGGCGGCGGCGAGATCGTCGGCCTGCTCAAGACCGGAAGCGCCTATTACGCGCCGGCGACCGCCGCGATCGCGATGGCCGAGAGCTTCCTTAAGGACAAGAAGCGCGTGCTTCCCGCCGCGGCGCATCTGACCGGCCAGTACGGCGTCGACGACCTTTACGTCGGCGTGCCGGTGGTGATCGGCGCCGGCGGCGTCGAGCGGGTGGTCGAGATTGAGCTGGATGACGCCGCGCGCGAGAATTTCGACGTCAGCGTCGATGCAGTGAAGGAGCTGCTGGTGGCGTGCAAGGCGATCGATGGCAGCCTCGCGTGACCAACTCTCCACTCATTCTGGTCTTTTTTGTCGTCGGCCTGTTGATCTATGCGACGATCGGTTTCTGGGCTGGAAAGCGCGGAATTTTGTGGCTTGCAATCCTTCTCAGTCTGCCGGCTGCAATGGGTGGAGCGGTGCGACTATTCCTCATCGACGTTTCACCGGAAGCTTCCCCGTTTGCCCGCTACTTTGGCTGGCTAGTGCTCGTGCAACTTGCAGTCGGCGTGATCGCTTATCGCGCTGGCCGGGCGAAATCGGGCACAGCAAGCCGTCAAATTAGGAACACGCAAGCGTGAGCATCCTCGTCGACCGGAACACCAAGGTCATCACCCAGGGGATGACCGGGGAAACCGGGACTTTCCACACCCAACAGGCGCTCGAATATGGGACGCAGATGGTCGGCGGCGTGACTCCGGGCAAGGGCGGCTCGACCCATCTCGGGCTGCCGGTGTTTGACACGGTCGTGCAGGCGGTCGAGGCGACCGGCGCCACCGCCAGCGTCGTCTATGTCCCGCCGCCCTTCGCCGCCGATTCGATCCTCGAGGCGATCGCCGCCGAGGTGCCGCTGATCGTCGCCATCACCGAGGGCATCCCGGTGCTCGACATGGTCACGGTCAAGCGCGCGCTGACCGGCTCGAAGTCGCGGCTGGTCGGACCCAACTGCCCCGGCGTGCTGACTCCCGGCGAGTGCAAGATCGGCATCATGCCGGGCAATATCTTCAAGGCCGGCAGCGTCGGCGTCGTCAGCCGCTCTGGAACTTTGACCTATGAGGCGGTCTTCCAGACCACCAACGAGGGGCTCGGCCAGTCGACCGCGATCGGCATCGGCGGCGATCCGGTCACCGGCACCAGCTTCATCGACGTGCTCGAGCTGTTCCTCGCCGACGATACGACCGAATCGATCATCATGATCGGCGAGATCGGCGGCACCGCCGAGGAGGAAGCCGCGCGCTTTCTCGCCGACGAGGCGAAGAACGGCCGCGCCAAGCCAACGGTCGGTTTCATCGCCGGCCGCACCGCCCCGCCCGGACGGCGGATGGGCCACGCCGGCGCGATCGTCTCGGGCGGCCAGGGCGGAGCGGAAGACAAGATCGAAGCGTTGGAGTCGGCTGGAATAAAGGTCAGCCCAAGCCCATCTGAGCTCGGCACGACGCTCAAGGAACTGTTGAACTCCTGATTGCGCCGTCAGACCTCCCGGCGAGTGACTAAGAGGACCATGGCGAACGATCTTCCAACGACGAACGGCAAAGAACCCGGTCCCAGCTGGGCGATCCCCGGCTGGCCGCTGGCGGAGCTCGACGCGGTAAACTCGGGATTCGACCCGACCGGGGCGACCCTCGAGCAGATCGGCCGGCGCGCCGGCGAGCGCGAAGCCGAAGCCGGTGCCGACCCGTTGCAGATCCAGCGCGCCGCCGAGGATTCGATCCGGGCGATGATGCTGATCCGCACCTATCGGGTGCGCGGCCATCTCGCCGCCAATCTCGATCCGCTGGGGTTGACGCATCGCGAGCAGCCGGCCGACCTCACCCCCGCCTATCACGGCTTTTCGGACGACGACCTCGACCGGCCGATCTGGATCTGCGGCGTGCTCGGCTTCGAAAGCGCCACCGTCCGCGAGATCGTCGCGGTGCTCCAGGACAATTACTGCGGCACCATCGGCATCGAATATATGCACATCAACGACCTCGACGAGCGGCGCTTTTTCCAGGAGCGGATCGAGGGCAAGCAGGACACGGTCCAGTTCACGCCCAACGGCAAGCGGGCGATCCTCGCCAAGGTGATCGAAGGCGAGCAATGGGAGAAATTCCTCGCCCGCAAATATGTCGGCACCAAGCGCTTCGGGCTCGACGGCGGCGAAAGCGCGATCCCGGCCCTGGAGGCGGTGCTCAAATATGGCGGCCAATATGGGGTCGAGGAAGTCGCCATCGGAATGTCCCACCGCGGCCGGCTGAACGTGCTCGCCAACGTGATGGGCAAGCCCTATCGGGCGATCTTCAACGAATTCGCCGGCGGCGCCTCCAACCCGGAGGATGTCGGCGGCTCGGGCGACGTCAAATATCACCTCGGCACGTCGAGCGACCGGGTGTTCGACGACAATCATATCCATCTGTCCTTATTGCCCAACCCGTCGCACCTCGAGGCGGTCGATCCGGTAGTGCTCGGCAAGGTGCGGGCGGTGATGACCCTGAAGGGCGACAAGCACGGCAAGACGGTGCTGCCGATCCTGCTTCACGGCGATGCCGCCTTCGCCGCCCAGGGCGTGGTCGCCGAATGCCTCGGCTTTTCGGGCCTGCCCGGCTACGGCACCGGCGGCACGCTGCACTTCATCATCAACAACCAGGTCGGCTTCACCACCAGCCCGCAGTTCGGCCGCTCCTCGCCCTACCCGTCCGACATCGCCAAGTCGGTCCAGGCGCCGATCCTGCACGTCAACGCCGACGATCCCGAAGCGGTCACCTTTTGTTGCAAGATAGCGATCGAGTTCCGCCAGTTGTTCGGCCGCGACATCGTCATCGACATGTGGTGCTACCGCCGCTTCGGCCACAACGAGGGCGACGAGCCGAGCTTTACCCAGCCGCTGATGTACGACGCCATCGCCCAGCAGCCGCCGATTTCCGAAATCTACGGCAAGAAGCTGGTCGCCGAAGGAGTCATCGAGCCCGAATGGATCGAGCAGCACCGGAAGGAGTATCTTGAGCTTCTCGCCAGCGAGTTCGAGGCCGGAACCAGCTATCTGCCGAATAAGGCGGACTGGTTCGAGGGTCGCTGGACCGGGCTCGGCAAGCCGGGCGAACCTTTGCTCGGCCGGCGCAATGCGGCGACCGCGATCAGCGAGAAAATGGTCGGCGAGCTTGGCAAGACGCTGGCGCAGGTTCCCGACGGGCTCAAGGTCCACAAGACCCTGAAGCGCGTGCTCGACGCGAAGCAGGCGATGTTCGAGCGCGGCAAGGGGTTCGACTGGGCGACCGCCGAGGCGATGGCGCTCGGCAGCCTGATTGCGGAAGGCCATGGCGTCCGCCTGTCCGGCCAGGACAGCGGCCGCGGCACCTTCAGCCAGCGGCACGCGGTGTGGGTCGATCAGGACAGCGGCGAGAAATATATCCCGCTCGCCCATCTCGACGGCGGGCGCTTCGAGGTCAGGGATTCGCCGCTTTCGGAATTCGGCGTGCTCGGCTTCGAATATGGCTATTCGATCGCCGATCCGCGGACGCTGGTGATCTGGGAGGCGCAGTTCGGCGACTTCGCCAACGGCGCCCAGGTGATCATCGACCAGTTCATCGCCAGCGGCGAGGTCAAGTGGCTGCGCGCCAGCGGCCTCGTCATGCTGCTGCCGCACGGCTACGAGGGCCAGGGGCCGGAGCATAGCTCGGCGCGGCTCGAGCGCTATCTGCAGCTGTGCGCCGAGGACAATATGCAGGTCGCCAATTGCACGACCCCGGCGAATTATTTCCATATCCTCAGGCGGCAGCTGCTGCGCGACTTCCGCAAGCCGCTTGTCCTGATGACGCCCAAGTCGCTGCTGCGCCACAAGCTGGTGGTGTCGAACCTCGACGAATTCGTCGGCGACAGCCATTTCCGCCGGATCGTCAGCGACCTCGACCCACCCGCCGAGGGCGAGACAAGGCGGCTGGTGGTCTGCTCCGGCAAGCTTGCCTATGAGCTGATGGAGGCGCGCGACGAGGCCGGCGACAGCGCGACCGAGATCGTCCGGATCGAGCAATTATATCCCTTCCCGTCCGAGCCTTTCGTCAAGCGGCTGCAGGCGATGCCGAAGCTCGAGGAGCTGGTCTGGGCGCAGGAGGAGCCGAAGAACAATGGCGCCTGGCTGTTTGTCGAGCCGTTGCTCGAATGCTGCCTCGGCGAGGCCGGTTTCAAGGGCATGCGCCCGGTTTATGCCGGGCGCCCATCCTCGGCGTCGCCGGCGACGGGGCTTGCCAAGCGTCACTCGGCCGAGCAGGCGGCCTTGATCGCCGCCGCGCTCGGGCATAGCAGCCGCGGGGCCGAGCCGCTGGCGAGCCGGGCATAGGGAAGGAGCATCATGGCGACTGAGGTTCAGGTTCCGGAGCTTGGGGAATCGATAACCGAAGGCACGCTCGCCCAGTGGCTGAAGAAGCCCGGCGACGCGGTCGCCGTCGACGAGCCGATCGCCAGTCTCGAGACCGACAAGGTCAGCGTCGAGGTCCCCTCGCCGGTCGCCGGAGTGTTCGCCGAAGCTCTGGTGGCGGAAGGCGACACGGTCGAGGTCGGCAAGGCGATCGCCCGAATCGACGAGAATGGGAAGGCGAGCGCCCCGGCCGAGAAGGGCGCGAAATCGGTTCCCGCCAACCCGCCCGGAGCGGGAGAAAATCCGGCGCTCAGGGGCGAGGAGGATGCGCCCGAGCCGGAAGACGACGAGGAGGATGCGCCCGAGCCGAAAGACGAGGCTGAAGATGCGCCCGAGCCGAAAAGCGACGAAGATGAGGGTGAATCAACCCCGTCCGACGCGGCTTTGACCCTGTCGCCGGCGGTCCGCCGCGCGGTTCTCGAGCATCATGTCGACCCGTCGCGGATCAAGGGCACCGGCAAGGACGGGCGGCTGACCAAGGACGATGTGCTCGCCGCCGCCAAGGCGCAGGAGGAAGGATCGGGCGACTCCGCGAAGGAAGAGCCCAAGACGGACGCGAAAGCGCCGGCCGAACGACAGGAAGCAAAGCCTCCGGCTCCTGGACCCCGGCCTTCGCCGGGGAACGAGCGGAAAGAAGAGCGCGTCCGCATGTCGCGGATTCGCCAGACCATCGCCACCCGGCTCAAGGAGGCGCAGAACACGGCGGCGCTGCTGACCACATTCAACGACGTCGACATGACGGCGGTGATCGAGGCCCGCGCCCGCTACAAGGAGCTGTTCGAGAAGAAGCACGGCATCCGGCTCGGCTTCATGGGATTCTTCGTCAAGGCGGCGGCGCTGGCGGCCCGGGACGTGCCCTCGGTCAATGGGCGGATCGACGGCGACGAGATCGTCTATCACGACTATTTCGACGTCTCGATCGCCATGTCGGCGCCCAAGGGGCTCGTCGTGCCGGTGGTTCGCAATGCCGAAAGCATGAGCTTCGCCGAGATCGAAAAGGCGATCGCCGCCTTCGGCAAGAAGGCCAAGGACGGCACGCTGACGGCCGAGGACATGCAGGGCGGCACTTTCACCATCTCCAACGGCGGCGTGTTCGGGTCGCTGCTGTCGACGCCGATCATCAACCCGCCGCAATCGGCGGTGCTCGGCATGCACCGGATAGAAGAGCGGGCCGTGGTCATCGATGGCGAAGTCGTCGCCCGGCCGATGATGTATTTGGCCTTATCCTACGACCACCGGCTGGTCGACGGCCGCGAGGCGGTGACCTTCCTCGTCCGGGTCAAGGAGGCGATCGAAGACCCGACGAGAATATTGATTGACCTCTAGCTCGTCATTCCCGCGAAAGCGGGAATCCCGCTAACAGCTACCCCAGAAGAAGCGGGATCCCCGCCTTCGCGGGGATGACGAAGGTGAAATGATGGCCGAAGGAAATGATTTCGACGTACTGGTGATCGGCTCCGGCCCCGGCGGCTATGTCGCCGCGATCCGCGCCGCGCAATTGGGCCTCAAGACCGCCTGCGCCGAAAGCCGCGAGACGCTGGGCGGCACTTGCCTCAACGTCGGCTGCATCCCGTCCAAGGCGCTGCTCCACGCATCCGAGCTGTTCGACGAAGCGGCGCATGGCGTGATGGCCAAATGGGGCGTCAAGGCGAGCAATGTCGAGCTCGACCTCGAGGCAATGCACGGCACCCGGCTGGAGGCGGTCAAGGGGCTGACCCAGGGCATCGAATTTCTGTTCAAGAAGAACAAGATAGAATGGCTGAAGGGCCAGGCGAGCTTCGCCAGCGCCGACACGGTCAAGGTCGGCGACCGCACGGTGCGGGCGAAGAACATCGTCATCGCCACCGGATCGTCGGTGACTCCGCTACCCGGAGTCGAGGTCGACCAGAAGCGGATCGTCGATTCGACCGGTGCGCTGGAGCTTAGCGAGGTGCCCAAGCATCTCGTCGTCATCGGCGGCGGAGTCATCGGTCTCGAGCTCGGCTCGGTGTGGCTGCGGCTTGGCGCCAAGGTGACGGTGGTCGAATATCTCGACCAGATCCTGCCCGGCATGGACGACGACGTCCGCAAGGAGGCCAACAAGATTTTCAAGAAGCAGGGCTTCGAGCTCAGACTGTCGACCAAGGTCACCAAGGCCGAAAGCAAGAGCGATGGCGTCGTCCTGACGATGGAGCCGGCCAAGGGCGGCAAGGCGGAGAAGATCGATGCGGACGTCGTGCTGGTGTCGATCGGCCGCCGGCCCAACACCGAAGGGCTCGGCCTCGACAAGGCGGGTTTGGAGGTCAACGCGAAGGGCCAGATCGAGACCGGCCGCGACTTTGCAACGGCGATCAAGGGCATCTGGGCGATCGGCGACGTCATCCCCGGGCCGATGCTCGCCCACAAGGCCGAGGACGAAGGGATCGCGGT
>CAYUWJ010000051.1:0-4904 GCA_964448315.1 uncultured Sphingomonas sp.
GTCGGCCGCCGCCATCACCGTGAAGTTGGGCAGCGTGCAGAGATAGGCGAGGTCGAAACTGCCGGCGTGGGTGGCGCCGTCGGCACCGACCAGGCCCGCCCGGTCCATGGCGAAGCGCACTGGCAGATTCTGGATGGCGACATCGTGCACCACCTGGTCGTAAGCGCGCTGCAGGAAGGTCGAATAGATGGCGCAGAACGGCCGGTAGCCCTGCGCCGCAAGGCCGGCGGCGAAGGTCACCGCATGCTGCTCGGCGATACCGACATCGAACATGCGCTCGGGGAATTTCGCCTCGAACTTGTCGAGGCCGGTGCCCGACGGCATCGCCGCGGTGATCGCCACCACACGCTCGTCGCGCTCGGCCTCTTGGGTCAACGCCTGCGCGAACACCGCGGTGTAGCTCGGCGCTCCGCCGCTCGCCGACTTGGCCTGCTTGCCCGAAACGACGTCGAACTTGACGACCCCGTGATATTTGTCGGCCGCGGCTTCGGCCGGCGCATAGCCCTTGCCCTTCCGGGTGACGACATGGACCAGCATCGGGCCTTCCTCGGCGTCGCGGACATTCTCGAGGATTTCGACCAGCCCGACGACGTCGTGCCCATCGACCGGGCCGACATAATAGAAGCCCAGCTCCTCGAACAAAGTGCCGCCGGTCAGCCAGCCGCGGGTATATTCCTCGAACTTGCGCGCCGCATTGTGCAGCCCATCGGGCATCCGCCGCGCGACCTTTTGCGCCAAGCGTCGCGGAGTCAGATATTTGCTTGAGGAGACCAGCCGGGCGAGATAGTGCGACAGCCCGCCGACCGGCGGCGCGATCGACATGTCGTTGTCGTTCAAAATGACGATTAGCCGGTTGCCGGCGGCCTGGGCATTGTTCATCGCCTCATAGGCCATGCCGGCGCTTAAGGCGCCGTCGCCGATCACCGCGATCGCCCGGCCCGGCTCGCCCGCCAGCCGGTTGGCGGTGGCGAAGCCCAATGCCGCCGAAATCGAGGTCGAGCTGTGCGCCGCCCCGAACGGGTCATATTCACTCTCGCTGCGCCGGGTGAACCCCGACAGTCCGCCGCCCTGGCGAAGCGTGCGGATCCGGTCGCGTCGGCCGGTGACGATCTTGTGCGGATAGGCCTGGTGGCCGACGTCCCAGATCAGCCGGTCGCGCGGCGTGTCGAAGATATGGTGAAGCGCAACGGTCAGCTCGACCACGCCGAGCCCGGCACCGAGGTGCCCGCCGGTCACCGATACAGCGGAAATCACTTCCTGGCGAAGTTCGTCGGCAAGCTGCGGCAGCTGCGCCTTGGCCAACGCGCGAATGTCGGCGGGCGAAGCGATGGTGTCGAGCAGGGGCGTATGCGGCCGTTCGGACATGGGTGATGCCCTAGCGCGTCTTGTGCCGCCGCGAAAGCAGAAGACCCAAGCGGGCCTTCTGCCTTCGCGATCGGCGCATCGGCTTGGGGCCTTACTCTAGCTGCGGTCGACGGTCGCGGCGTGATCGCGGTCGTCGTCGAAGTCGTCGTCGCGAATCGTCCCGGTCGCCCCGACCGACCCCAGGCTGGGAGCGCCGAGCGCCGCGCCGAGCAGCGACGCGATCAGGCCCGCAAGCGAGATCAGGAACATTCCCCAGGCCGCCACCGACAGCGCGTCGAACACGTCGCCGGAGACTTCGCCGGCTCGCGTACGGACCTGCCGGAAAGTGGTGCCCGCCCGGTCGCCGGCGCTATTCGCCTGCGCCTGCCAGCGATCGGCGACGTCTTCCGCCTCGCCGCGCGACAGTCCGCCGCGGGCGGCGATCTCGTCGATCAGCCGGTCGCGGTCCTGCGGCGACAGCGCCGCGTCGGGGCCCTCGAACAAGCGGTCGATCAGCAGGTCGAGCTCCTCGCCGGCCTGACCGGGTTGCATCGCCGCATTGCGCGCGGCCTGGCCGACCGCATCCTCGGCGGCTTCGACATTGCTCTGGCCGATGCCTGCCGAGCTGGCGATCTCCTGCGCTTCCCTCTCTACCTGGGAGCGGGCATCGGCGACCTGATCGCCGCTCGGAGCAACTGCCCCGCCCGCATCGATCGCCGCGCCACCGACGGTTCCGACCACGCTTCCGGCCGTCCGGGCGGTGGTCGAAACGACGCTGCCGGCAGCGCCGAGCACGGTTCCGACCGCGCTGGTCGCGAGCCAAAGGGTGACGAGGGTGGCGACCGCCCACACCGCCAGGCCGTGAAGCGCGCCCGTCATGCTGCGGGGAATGCCCGCCAGTCGCGCGGCGACAAAGCCGCCGATGCCGGTCGCGATGATGCTGGTGACCGCCCACCACGCGAGCGTCACCTTGGGCACGTCGTTCATTGCGCCGGACTGTTCGGGATCGACGGCCCCGAAACCGATGCCGAGGCCAAGCAGGCTGAGCAACGCGGTCAGCGCCACCGCCGACACGGCCCCTGCGAAAATTGCGCCCCACGACACGCGCTTCATCAGCGCCGGCGCGGGCGCGATAGTGTCTCTGTTTGTAACCACCACCGGTCAACTCCCTGTTCATTGGATTAGCCTTAAGCCAATGATTTTGCCCGAGGATTGTTCCGGGAATGGTCTCTTCAGCCTTGTCGAGATTCGAACCGACGAAAATCAGCTGCGCGCCGTCACCCGCCCTTCGCTTTGTCGGCCGGCGATCCGGGCGACGAACTCGGCGTGGCTCGGCATCGCCTCGACCCCCTTCGCGATTACCTCGCGGGACTGCCTGAGGACCCAATCGATCTGCTCGATCGGCATCCCCATGGCCAGCGGATCATGGGCCTCGGGATGGATGTGCTGGCCTTCCATCACGGTCGTCCAGCTGACGACGCGAAACAGCTCGTCCTGGCTGCGGAACACACGCCCATAGCCTTTGAACAGCTCGATCCGCTCTCGCAGCGAGTCCGGAATCGGCAATTCGCGACACATTTTCCAGAATTCCGTATCGGTGCGACCGTTGGCGAAATAGTGGAAGATGACGAGGTCGCGCACCTGCTCGAACTCGAGCGTCGTCAGCCGGTTGTACAAATCGATGTCGGCCTGCCGGAAGCTCTTGTCGGGGAGCAGGTTGATCAGTTTCTCGATCGCCGTCTGGATCAGGTGAATGCTGGTCGATTCGAGCGGCTCGAGGAAGCCGCCGGAAAGGCCGATCGCGACGACGTTCTTGTTCCAGAACAGCTTGCGACGGCCGGTCGTGAATTTCAGGAACAGCTGGTTGCCGCGGGCCGGGGTCGGCAAATTGGCGGCCAGAATCTCGCCCGCCTCGTCGTCGCTGAGAAACTGGCTGCAATAGACCAGGCCGTTGCCGGTCCGGTGCTGCAGCGGGATGCGCCATTGCCAGCCGGCGCTGCGGGCGGTCGAGCGCGTGTAGGGCGGAAGTTCCGGCATGATCTCGGACGGCATCGCCACCGCCCGGTCGCACGGCAGCTGGTGCGACCAGTCCTCATAACCGGTGCCCAGCGCCTGCTCGATGAGCACTCCGCGAAACCCCGAGCAGTCGATGAACAAATCGGCTTCCATGCTGCTGCCGTCCTCGAACAGCACCGCTTCGACGAAGCCGTCGTCGCGCAGCCGGTGGCCGACGATCTTGCGGTCGTGGCGGACAACCCCCTGCGCCTCGGCCCGCCGGCGCAAATACGCGGCATAGAGCGACGCATCGAAATGGAACGCATATGCGATCTTGCCGGGTATGTTCGGGATCGGGAACTGGCGGTCGAACTTGTTGGCCAGGGCCGCCTTGCAGTTGATCGAATAGTCCTCCAGCTCGCCGGCGACATCGCCCCGGTCGGCCCGCAGCCGCCGCCAATAATGCGGCGCCGGCAGCGGCCCCATCGGGAAGCCGAGCAATCCGAACGGGTGAAAATAGCGGCTGCCCGGTCCCATCCAGTCGGCGAACTCTATGGCGAGCTTGAAGGTCGCCTTTGTTTCGCGGATGAATTCGTCCTCGTCGATGCCCAGCAGTTGGTTCATCAACAGGATCGGCGGGATCGTCGCCTCGCCGACTCCGACGGTGCCGATGCCGCTCGATTCGACGACGTGTATCTCGCAGAAGCGGTCCTCGATCGCTTTCGAGATCGCCGCCGCGGCCATCCATCCGGCGGTACCGCCGCCGACAATCAAGATTTTCCGGATCGGTTCCGCGGCACCGCCCATGCTCGAGCCTCCTATTGCTGATGTGATCGGCAGTCTCGGCCGCGTCGTCTCAATCGCGGTCGCAGTCCCCGCAGGTGCCGCGGACCTCGATCATCGGCCGCGTGGCGGAAAAGCCGGCGCTCGCCGCCGCCTGCCGGACATCCCCCGACAGGCTGTCGTCGTCGATGTGCACGGTCTGACCGCAACTGTCGCAGATCAGAAAGATGCAGTCGTGCAGGCAGTCGGGGTGGGCGTTGGCGACATAGGCATTGGCGCTTTCGACCCGGCGGGCCAGATTGGCGCCGACGAACAGGTCGAGAATCCGATAGACACTGTTGGCGGCGACCCTTCGCCCCTGCTGCTTCGACACGGCCTCGGCGATGTCATAGGCGCTGGCCGGCTGCTCGAACTTGGCGAGCGCCTCGAACACCGATTCGCGCATGCTGGTCCACTGCTCGCCGCGGCCGGTCAGCCGCTCGCGGGCGGCCGTCTTGAGCGATTCGCCTTCGTGAAGCTGGTGATCGTGGCGGGCCATTGGTCTGGCGGAGATACGCTTCGCAACGCGCTGCGGCAAGGACCGCGGGTACCCGTGCTCGCACATGCCACCCGACATGTGCTGCGCCGGCTACTCCACCGCCATCAGGTTGAGCCGGTGGCCGAGCGCCAATATGCCGACCCCGACCATCGTGAACAAAGTCTCGCCGCCATCGTGCGGAAGCGACAGCGCGCCGGCCATTACGCCAAGCCCAAGGCTGCCGATCGCGAGCGGCATCATAAAG
>CAYUWJ010000052.1:0-2604 GCA_964448315.1 uncultured Sphingomonas sp.
TCGCCGGCCAACGGCAAGCCGATCATCGTCCCGTCGCAGGACATGGTGCTCGGCCTCTATTACCTCTCGATCGAAAAGGAGGGAGAGCCCGGCGAGAAGATGATGCTGTCCGACATGGCCGAGGTCCACCAGGCGCTGGCCGCCGGCGCGGTGACCCTCCATTCCAAGATCGTCAGCCGGGTGCCGCAGACCGACGAGGACGGCAACAGCTACATGAAAAGGTTCGAGACCACCCCGGGCCGGATGCTGCTCGGCGAGACTCTGCCGAAAAGCCACAAGGTGCCGTTCGAGACCGTCAACCGGCTGCTCACCAAGAAGGAGATCGGCGACGTCATCGACACCGTCTATCGCCACACCGGGCAGAAGGAGACGGTGCTGTTCGCCGACGCCATCATGGCGCTGGGGTTCCGCCACTCGTTCACCGCCGGAATCTCGTTCGGCAAGGACGACATGGTCATCCCGGCGGCCAAGGAGCCGCTGGTCGAGGAGACCCGCGCGCTGGTCAAGGATTATGAGCAGCAATATCAGGACGGGCTGATCACCCAGCAGGAAAAATACAACAAGGTGATCGACGCCTGGTCGCGCTGCGGCGACCGCGTCGCGGCCGAGATGATGAAGGAAATCTCGGCGACCCCGAAGGGCAAGGACGGCCGTGAAGCCCCGGTCAACTCGATCTACATGATGGCCCACTCGGGCGCCCGCGGCAGCCAGGCGCAGATCAAGCAGCTGGCCGGGATGCGCGGCCTGATGGCCAAGCCGTCGGGCGAGATCATCGAGACTCCGATCATCTCCAACTTCAAGGAGGGGCTGACGGTCCTCGAATATTTCAACTCGACCCACGGCGCCCGCAAGGGTCTTGCCGACACCGCGCTGAAGACCGCCAACTCGGGCTATCTGACCCGCCGCCTGGTCGACGTCAGCCAGGATGCGGTGATCATCGAGGAGGATTGCGGCACCGATCGCGCGCTCGAAATGCGGGCCATCGTCCAGGGCGGCGCGGTCATCGCCAGCCTTGCCGATCGCGTGCTCGGCCGAACCACCGCCGAGGATGTGGTCGATCCCAAGAGCGACAAAGTGGTGATCGCCGAGGGCAGCCTGCTCGACGAAGCGATGGTCGCCCAGATCGAGGAGATCGGCCTGCAGGGCGTCAAGATCCGCTCGCCTTTGGTGTGCGCCTCGACGCAGGGCGTGTGCGCCAAATGCTACGGGCGCGACCTCGCCCGCGGCACTCCGGTCAACATCGGCGAGGCGGTCGGAGTGATCGCCGCCCAGTCGATCGGCGAGCCCGGAACCCAGCTGACGATGCGGACCTTCCACATCGGCGGCGCCGCCCAGCTCAACGAGCAGTCGAACCTCGAGGCGCCGGTCGACGGCACCATCGAGCTACGCGACATGCCGACGATCATGGACACGCGCGGACGGCATTTGTCGCTGTCGCGCTCGGGAGAGATCGCGATCCTCGACATGGACGGGCGCGAGCTGTCGACCCACCGCGTTCCTTATGGCGCGCATTTGCTGTGCGAGTCCGGCCATATATTGAGCCGCGGCGACCGCATCGCCGAGTGGGACCCGTCGTTCAGCCCGGTGATCACCGAGCGGGCCGGCACGGTTAAATATCAGGATTTGATCGAGAACCGGACGATGACCGAGCAGGTCGACGAGTCGACCGGAATCACCCAGCGCGTCGTCACCGAGGACATGGCCAAGTCGAAAAAGGACTTGATGCATCCGCGCCTCACTTTGACCGGCGCCGACGCGGCCGAGGCGGGCGTCTATCGGCTGGCGACCGGCGCCATCGTCGCGATCGAGGACGGGCAGAAGGTCGAGGCCGGCGAGGTGCTCGCCCGGATGCCGCGCGAGGCGGCGCGGACGCGCGACATCACCGGCGGCCTGCCGCGGGTCGCGGAGCTGTTCGAGGCCCGCAAGCCCAAGGAGAATGCGATCATCGCCAAGGTCTCGGGCAAGGTCACATTCCTCAAGGACTATAAGGCCAAGCGCAAGATCGCGATCATCCCCGAGGACGGTGGCGAGCCGGTCGAATATCTGGTGCCCAAGTCGAAGGTGATCGAGGTCCAGGAAGGCGATTATGTGAAGTGCGGCGAAAATCTCGTCGGCGGTTCACCCGATCCGCACGACATCCTCGAAGTGCTCGGGGTCGAGGCGCTGGCCGAATATATCGTCAGCGAGATCCAGGAAGTCTATCGGCTGCAGGGCGTCAAGATCAACGACAAGCACATCGAGGTGATCGTTCGCCAGATGCTGCAGAAGGTCGAGATCACCGACGGCGGCGACACCACGCTGCTGAAGGAAGAGCAGGTCGATCGCGAAGAAATGGACGAAGCCAACGCGCGGCTCGAAAAGAAGCAGCGGCCGGCCGAAGGCAAGCCGGTGTTGCTCGGCATCACCAAGGCGTCGCTGCAGACCCGCAGCTTCATCTCGGCCGCCTCGTTCCAGGAGACGACGCGGGTGCTCACCGAAGCCGCGGTGCAGGGCAAGATCGACACTCTCAACGGCCTCAAGGAGAATGTGATCGTCGGACGGCTGATCCCGGCCGGAACCGGCGCCGGCATGAACCGGATGCGGGTCGCCGCATCGAGCCGCGAC
>CAYUWJ010000053.1:0-39494 GCA_964448315.1 uncultured Sphingomonas sp.
GTCGAATTTTGCCAGCCCTTCGCGAAGCGCCTCGGCGGCGGCATCCTGCATCACCGGCATCATCGAGGTGCGGACCCACAGGCCGCCGGCATAGACGCTGTTCGGCCCGTCTTCGGCGCTCTCGCCGAAGCGGCGGACCAGATCGCGCCGCACTTCCTCGGTGAAATAGCCCGGCTGCTGGCGAAATTTCTCGTTGGTGCCGTAGCGGATGGTGCCGAGCGGGACGGAAGCGGCGGCGGCGCGCTGCCCGGCGTCGATGTAGCCGTTGCTCTCCATCTCGCCGAGCACATAGTTGCGCCGCGCCAGCGCCAGCTCGGTCGCTCGGAAAGGATCGTAATTGGAGGGCGCCTTGGGCAGCACCGCCAGATAGGCCGCTTCCGGCAGGGTCAGGTCGGCGACGTCCTTGTCGAAATAGGCCCGGCTCGCCGCCTGCACGCCATAGGCGTTCCGCCCGAGGAAAATCTGATTCAGGTAAAGCTCGAGGATTTCCTCCTTGCTGAGGACCGATTCGAGCCGGAAGGCGAGGATCGCCTCGCGGATCTTGCGGCCGATGCTGTAGCTGCTGTCCTGCAGTAGCGCCTTCGCAATCTGCTGGGTGATGGTCGATCCGCCGCGCGCCCGGCCGCCGTCGGTCGCGGTCTTGGCGGCGAAATCGGCCACCGCGCCGACCAGGCCGGGATAGTCGATGCCGCCGTGGCTGAAGAAGGTCTTGTCCTCAGCCGACAGGAAGGCGGCGACGACCACGTCCGGATATTCGTCATAGTCGAGCTCGACCCGCCGTTCACGGGCGAAGGTCTGGACCGGATTGCCGTCATGGCCGCGGATGTTGGTCGGCAGCGGCGGCTGATAGGCGAGCAGCTTGTCGGACGACGGCAGCCCGGTGGCGAAATACAGCCAGACCCCCGCGAACACAGCGAAGCCGAGGGCGCCGAGGATCGCTCCGATCCGCACCCAGCGGCGCTCGAACCAGGGATCGATCCGCGCCCGCACGCGCCGGTTGAAGACGACGAGGTCGGGCAGCGGCAACCGGGGAAGCTTCGAAAACTCAAAACGCATTTCAGGACCGCATGTAGTCGCAACCGGCCCGGGCTGGAAGTCCGATGATCAGCGAATATTGCGCGCCGCGACATCGGCCTCGATCGCCCGCGCCAAAGCGGCGGCGATCGCCGAGCGATGCTCGGGCCGGACGAGCATCGCCTCGTCCTCGACATTGCTGATGTAGCCGGCCTCGAACAATACCGCCGGCACTTGGGCCTGGCGCAGCACGTGGAAGGCGGCGAAACGGTGAGGCTCGGGCCGCAGATCGAAGCGGCCCCTGGCCATCCGCACCAGCCGCTCGGCAAGCGCGGCCGACGCCAACATCTGGTCGCGCAGCGCAAGGTCGGCGAGGATCGCCCGGACCGACCCGTCGGCCGCGCTCGACACCGGCGCGGCGCCATTCTCGGCCTCGGCCAGCCGGGCCGCCTCGGGGTCCGAGGCGACGTCGGACAGCGAATAGACGGTCGCGCCGCGGGCCAGCGGGTTGGGGGCGCTGTCCATGTGCAGCGAGACATAGAGGCTGGCGCCGAGCCGGCGGGCGATCCCCGCCCGCTGCTCGAGCGTCAGATAGCGGTCGTCCTCGCGGGTCAGCGCCACTCGCACCCGGCCGCTGGTCGCCAGCCGCTCGCGCAATTCCCTGGCCAGCGCCAGCGCCAGATCCTTTTCAGTGCTTTCGCCCGATACGCCGACCGCGCCCGGGTCGCGGCCGCCGTGGCCGGGGTCGATGACGACGATCGGCCGCCCCGGCGCCTTAGCCTCGGTCAGCCGCACGCCGGCCACCGCCGGCGCCAGCGCAACCGTGACCGAGCCCTGCCGGGCTTCGCCCATCAGCGCCCGCCGGCTGCCGTCCGCAGGAACGGCGGCGCTTTCGGATGCGCTAAGCGCCAACAAGGCGACGGCGGCGCAAAGCCCGCCGAGCCCCGCTCCCGCAGCCCATCGCCGTTCACGCGCGCCCGTCGTCGCCTCCATCATTCCCCTCGCTTTCCCCTTCTATCACAGCGAGATGGTTAACGGGCAATTATCGTTTCGCCTGGCGATGGGCGGCGGCGTGGCGTGACGCCGTCCTTCGGGGTAGATGTAAGATAGCACTCGAATGCGTCATCGATTCCGCAACTGGGACCATCGCCGATGAGAAATGAGTATCGCGTCCACCGGATTGCCGGATTGCAGATTCAGAATCGATCCCGCGGCGCCTATTTAGTATTGTGTCCCCGGAATTTGCAGGGGAGGCAGCTCGATATGCAACGGAGGGCCCTGACCCTTCGGGACACGTTATTGCTGTCGACAAGGAGAAATTGCCCGGAATAATAGATGTTCAAATGGGCGAAGGTTTGAAATCCGACGACGCGAAGGATTTGGCACGTCGAGAACAGGAAGTACTTACTTCGTTTATTCCAAAAGAAGCGATAGTTGGCGCTACTGAGGTCGAATGCGATCGTGTGACCGGTAGCCGCATTTGTAGGTGAAATGAAGAACCAAAAGCTAGTACTTACAGCTGTAGAGGCCGTAATGCCGGTCAATGAGCTGATGTTCCAAATAAAAACTGGCCGTGCTGGCGAGGAACTTCTTCTCGACGTCGCATCAAGAATTAGAAGTGTGCCAGACGAGAAAAACGAGACAAATATTTCACTTGATCAGCTTTTGAAATTGTTAGGTTTAATGAGTGTGTCCTTCTTTGCAAAATGTAATCGATATAAGGTTGGAACTGGAAGCTATCGCGGATTAGAAGTGATGTATCAAGAGCTGGTTATGTCCGTTCTGCAGCGGTGAGTTACCGAATTACGCCTATGACTCGGCCGGCCAGTTCGTCCAGGTTCGCGTCGTCGAATTACGGTGGAATTACGGTGACAGTGCACTGATTCCGCCGCCCACAGAATTACGGTGACAGTACACTGATTCCGCCACCCACAGATTCCCCTGTCCTACAGCCCGCCCGATGTGGCACACGGCTGGCTGGCTCTTTCCGATCGTCGGCCTCCCCCCAATCGCGGACCTCGCCGGTCCTGCGTAGCTCCTCGCGCGTTAGGGCGTGAACTTCCTCCACTTCGGGCACCAGGATACCCGTCCCCGCGTCGCGCGCCGGTCGAGGCGTTCCCCTCCGCTCCGGTGCCTTCGCCAGTTGCCGGGACCATCGCGGGGTGCTAACCGCGGTTAATCCGTGGATGCAAAGCGTCCAGCAGGATTCACGCCGCGGCCCGCACAGGGGCGCGGTCCTCAAGGTTGACGCTGCATGACGCCACTACACGCCCCTCGCCCGCTTCTGTCGGAGCAGCGGGGCGTGCTTCCCGAGCCAAGGTTCGGGATGGCCGATGCAGCAGAGGCATTTTTCGAACATTCCGCCCGTCCCGCCGGCCGCGTGCCGCCGGGACCGGCCACAGCAATCGCGCGCCACCGCTCCCTCAAGGCTGGCTGGCGCGCCCGGAGACCATATAATGTCCATGCGCATGCTGATCGACGCGCGCCACCCGGAGGAGACCCGGGTAGCCGTCGCCAAGGGAAACCGGATCGAGGAGTTTGACTTCGAATCCGCCGAGCACAAGCAGCTCAAGGGAAACATCTATCTCGCCAAGGTAACCCGGGTCGAACCGTCGCTGCAGGCGGCGTTCATCGACTATGGCGGCAATCGCCACGGCTTCCTCGCCTTTAGCGAAATCCATCCCGATTATTATCAGATTCCCAAGTCCGACCGCGAAGCCCTGCTGCGCGAGGAGGCCGAGCACGCCGCCGAGGAGGAAAGGCTGCGCGACGCCGATTTCGACCGCAACGGCCATTCCAACAGCGACGACCACGACGATCGCGACGACACGGTAGCGGAAGAGCCGGACAATGGCGACGACGGCTCCGACGAGTCCGACGCGGTCGAAGTCGCCAGCGACGCCCCGCGCTCGCCGGTCGACGAATCGGCCGCTGACGAGCTTCGCAAGAAGCGCCAGAATTTGCGTCGCCGCTACAAGATCCAGGACGTCATCCAGCGCCGCCAGGTGCTGCTCGTCCAGGTCGTCAAGGAGGAGCGCGGCAACAAGGGCGCGGCGCTGACCTCCTATCTCAGCCTCGCCGGCCGCTATTGCGTGCTGATGCCCAACACCTCCCACGGCGGCGGCATCAGCCGCAAGATTCCCAACGGCACCGACCGCAAGCGGCTGAAGTCGATCATGTCGGACCTGAAGCTGCCCAAAACCATGGGGCTGATCGTCCGCACCGCCGGCCTGTCGCGCACCAAGACCGAGATCAAGCGCGACTTCGACTATCTCGCGCGGCTGTGGGACGAAATCCGCGACCGCACCCTTACCAGCAGCGCGCCGGCGCTGATCTATCGTGACAGCGACCTCGTCAAGCGCGCCATCCGCGACCTTTATCATCGCGAGATCGACGAAGTGATCGTCGAGGGCGAGGAAGGCTATAAGGCGGCGCGCGGCTATATGAAACTGTTGATGCCGAGCCATGTCCGGCGGGTGAAGCAGCACAGCGAAACCACGCCGCTGTTCCAGCGCCAAGGCGTCGAGGACCAGTTGTCGGCGATGTACCAGCCGGTCGTCCAGTTGAAGTCGGGCGGCTATCTGGTGATCAACCCGACCGAGGCGCTGGTGTCGATCGACATCAACTCCGGCCGCTCGACCCGCGAGCATAATATCGAGCAGACCGCTTACGCCACCAACCTCGAGGCGGCGGCCGAGATCGCCCGCCAGCTGCGCCTGCGCGATATGGCCGGGCTGGTCGTCATCGACTTCATCGACATGGAACAGTCGAGCCATGTCCGGAAGGTCGAAAAAGCGATGAAGGAAGCGCTGAAAAACGACCGGGCGCGGATCCAGGTCGGCCGAATCTCGAGCTTCGGGCTGATGGAGATGAGCCGCCAGCGGCTTCGCACCGGAGTGTTGGAAGCCTCGACCAAGGCCTGCCCGCATTGCGACGGCAGCGGGCTGATGCGGACCGCGGCCTCGGCCGGACTGTCGGCGCTGCGGATGATCGAGGACGAGGCCGCGCGCGGTCGCGGCGAGAAGATCCAGCTGCGCGCCGGGCGCGAAGCGGCGATCTATTTGCTCAACAAGAAGCGCACCGAGCTCGGCGATATCGAAAGCCGTTACGGCGTGTCGCTCGACGTCGAGATCGACGAGGAGTTCGAAGGCGCGCGAATGAGCGTCGAGGCATCGGGCCCGCGACCGGTCGCCAGCCAGCTGCCGCCGCCGCTTGCCGCACCGGCGGAGGACGATGACGAGGACGACATCGTCGACATCGACGAGGAGGAAGACGAGGCAGCCGAAGCGCAGGGTGCCGATCGGGAAGAGCGCGGGGGACGTGGGAAGCGCGAGGAGCGCGACGACGATGGCGACCGCTCGGGCCGCCGCCGCCGCCGCCGTCGTCGTGGCGGACGCAATCGGTCGCGTCGCGGACCGGGCGAGGGTTCGACCGAGTCCGAGTCCGAGCAGGCCGGCGACGCGCCGGCAATCGCCGCCGAGCAACCGCAGGGCGACGAGGAGCAAGCCAAACCGCCGCGCAAGCGCCGGCGCCGCGGCCGCAAGGACGAGTCCGGCGATAGCGCCGAAGCGCCGAGTTCAGACGTCGAGCCCGACCGCGCGCCGATGGTCACCGCTCCGATCGACGAGGAGCCGGCGATCGCCGAGGTCGAGGCGACCGAGGAGGCGAAGCCGCGCGGCCGTCGACGCCCCAAGGCGCGCGCCAAGGCGGAGAAAGGGACCAAAACCGCCAAATCGCCCCCCAAGCGCTCGAAGTCCTCGAAGTCTTCGCCCGCCGCCTCACCCGCGGCCGAAAGCGGTGACGAGGCGCCCGCCAAGCCCGCCCGCAAGCCGCGAGCCAGAAAGGCACCCAAGGAGCCGGAAAAGGCCGAGCCGGAAAAGGCCGAGCGGCCGCGCGCCGCAGCGGCGGCGAGGACCGCCGACAATGATTCGGCCGACAGCGCCCTGGCCGACGCCGGCGCTTCCACCGCCGACGACAATTCGTCGGGTGGACGGCGCAGCGGCTGGTGGCAGAAGACTTTCGGCTAGGGAGCGGTTTTCATCGCTCGTTCACATGGCGAATGGGAAACACCGAGCATGACATCGCCGCTTTCCCGGATCGCGCGGATCGCCATGGTCGCGCTGCTGCTGGGCTTCGCGGCGGCGCGCCCGGCCGCCGCGCAAACGGTGCTTCGCGACAGCGAGACCGAGCTTCTGTTCGACGACATCTCAAGGCCGCTGGTCGTGGCGGCGGGGCTCGATCCGGGGAGCGTCAACGTCGTTCTCCTGAACGAATCGGAAATCAACGCCTTCGTCGCCGGAAGCCAGAACGTCTACATCCATTCGGGCCTGATCACCGCCGCCGACGATGTCACCCAGCTGCAGGCGGTGATCGCCCACGAGCTTGGCCATGTCGCCGGCGGACATTCGATCCGCATGGCTTCAGGCGCCAAGGAAGCGACCGGCATCACCCTGGCCACACTGGTGCTTGGTGCGGTCGCGATCGCCGCCGGAGCGGGCGACGCCGGAATGGGCATCATGATGGCCGGCCAGCGCGCGGCAATGGGCCGGTTCATGGCCTTCACCCGCACCCAGGAAAGCTCGGCCGACATGGCGGGCGCGAAATATCTGTCCGCCGCCGGAATCAGCGGCAAGGGGAGCCTCGAATTCTTCAAAAAGCTGCAAAATCAGGAGTATCGGCTCGCCGTCTTTGCCAAGGACAGCTATGATCGAACCCACCCGTTGTCGAGTGAACGGATTGCCAGCCTGACCGATTTATATGAGCGCGATCCGGCCTGGCAACGGCCGCCGCGGCCCGATCTAGAAGCGCGATTCCAGCGGGTGAAGGCCAAGCTTTTGGGTTTCGTCGAGCCGAAGCAGGCGGTGATCCGCTACCCGGAGACCGATACCAGCATTCCCGGCCATTATGCGCGCGCTTACGCCTATCATCTCGGCGCCTACCCGGACAAAGCGCTGGCGGAAGTCGACAGACTTCTCGCCCGCGATCCCGACGATCCCTTCTTCTTGGAGCTGAAAGGGCAGATATTGCTCGAATCGGGCCGGCCGGCCGAGGCGGTCGCGCCGTTGCGCGAAGCCGTCGCGATCGCCGACGACCAGCCGCTGATCGCGGCGATGCTGGCGCACGCGTTGATCTCGACCGAGAAGCCGGAGAATTTCGCCGAGGCCAAGTCCCTGCTCAAGGAAGCGGTCAACCGCGACAATCAGAACCCGTTCGCCTGGTACCAGCTGGGCATCATCTACGACCGCGAAGGCGACTTGGCACGAGCCGCGCTGGCAACCGCCGAGCGCAACAATCTCGAAGGCAAGCCGAAACTGGCGCTGGCCAGCGCGCACGCGGCGATGCAGGGCATCCCCAACGGAACCCCGGACTATCTTCGGGCGCAGGACATCGCCATGGTATCCCGAGCCGAGATCAAGAAAGACGACAAGAGGATTCCGAAAGAAGAGTGAGTGCAGCCATGAGATCGTCGACCTTGGGCGCGGCGGTTGCGGGGGGAATATTCGGAGCGGTGCTGACCGCGCTGGTGTTGCTCTTCGTGACTCCCCAATTCTTCAGCAGCCGGATCGTTCGCAGCGGCATGCTCGCCGATCCGCAAATCCTGCTCGACGCGTCCGACGCGCTTCGCGACCGCCAATATGAGCCGACGCTCTCAGCCAACCGCGCCGCACTGGAAACGCCGTTCGCCTCTTCATGGAAAGGCGCGACGGACCCCGACGTGGTTCTGGTCGAATTCTTTGACTATGCCTGCGCCTATTGCCGCGCCAGCCAGCCGCACATCGAGCAGTTGCTGAATGAGGACAAGGGCCTTCGCGTCGTCTATCGCGAGCTGCCGATTCTGGGAGAGAATAGCATCGCCGCGGCGAGGGTTTCGCTCGCCGCGTCGAAGGCCGGACGGTTCGCGCAGTTCCATGACGCGCTCTACGCCGCCGGCAGTCCCAATTCGGAGACCATCGCCACCGCCGCCGAAGCGGGTGGCATTGCGGCGGTCGTGCCCGACAATCCGGAAGTCGAGGCCGAGCTGCGCCGCAATTTCCAGCTCGCCGGACAGCTCGGCGCCACCGGAACGCCGCTGTTCGTCGTCGGCGACCGGGTGCTCAATGGCGCGGTCGGCTACCAGGCCTTGAAGTCGGCGATCGCGGAAGCCCGCGACAAGGGCTGAGTCGGCGGGCTCGATACGGGCGCAACCGAAACGGCCGTAATGCGCTTATCTTGCGCATGGGCAGCCGGGACAGAACCGAAAATCGCTGGTGGACCGTTCAGCACGGCGCCGGACCGGTCGTCGCCACCGCGATCCACAACGGCCATGATCTTCGCACCGAGATCGGGCAGGCGATGGCGCTTGGCGATTCGGAACGGTTGCGGGAGGAGGACCCGTTCACCGGCCAAGCCGTCGAGGGCGTGCCGACCCACGTCATCGTCCATCGTTCGCGCTTCGAATTCGATCTCAACCGGGGCGCGGAGAGCGCCGTCTACACGACACCCGAGCAATGCTGGGGCCTCCAGCTGTGGAAGGGCGGGCGGCTCGATACCGCGCTGGCGCGGCAGTCGCTGGCGATCCATGCGCGATATTATCGCATGCTCGGCGAGCTGCTCGACGGAAAATTGGAAGACCATGATCGCCTGCTGCTGATCGACGTCCACAGCTACAACCACCGCCGCGACGGTCCCGACGCGGCGGCGACGCCGCAGGATCAGGCGCCGGACATCAATATCGGCACCTTCTCGATGCCGCGCGAAAAATGGTCGTTCCTTGTCGATCCGCTGATCGATGCGATGCGCCAATTTGATTTCAACGGCCGGCGCCTCGACGTGCGCGAGAATGTCGCCTTCCAAGGCAAGGGCGAGCAGACCCGGTTTGTCCACGACCGCTACCCGGGGCGCGGCTGCGCTATCGCATTGGAATTCAAGAAATTCTTCATGGACGAGTGGAGCGGCAAGCCGGCGCCGGCGGAGCTCGCCGATATGCAGGAGTTCATCGCCTTCGTCGCCCGCACCGGCCGCGAGATATTGGAGCAGTGAACTCCGCCAGCCAGCAGTCCGGCCCGGAGCCATTTCCCGTCAAGTTCGGCAAGCGCGGTGAGCTTCGGAAAGCCGTCGGATCGACCGGCCGGGTTCACCTCGATCGTTGGCTTCCCTTCCTCGTCCTTCATCGCGGCGCCGAACCTCGGCGAAGCATCGCCCGACGCGTCGCGGTCAACAGTCCGGCCTATCTGATTTGGCATCCCGACGACGACAAGGCCGCGGCGGCCGCGCTTGCCGCCGTCGTCGCTACGCTTTGCAAGCGCTTTGAGCGGGTTCTGCTGATCAGCGTCAATGACGCCGCCTGGTCACCCGAGAAGGAGGATTCGCCGGCGCTGCCGCCATTCGTGATGACCGTCGGCGGAGACGACACGGACGGCGCGCTCCGGGCAGCCGACGCGCTATGCGACGCGCTTCGAAGGGTCGAAATCGACCTGCGCAAACCCGAGGTCGAAGGCGCGCCGCCGGCGAGGCCCGATACTCTGCTCGATCAGCCCGACGCCGACCGCCTGTCGCTGAGCATTGCCCAGATCCACCGCGGGCCGGGCGACCACTTTTATCCGCAGCTCACCCACGACCTTGCGATCGCCTGCACCGACGCGATCCTGCAGGCGGCCAAGGCGTTTATGGAGGCGACAAACGCCAGCCCGCCGTCCCACTATCGTTCGCTCGGCCGAAGTGCCTTTCTTGCCGCTGCGCTGCACGCCGACAAGAAGCTCGACGAAATCTCCCGAAGCTTCGATTTCCTGCTGTCGGTATCGCCGATCAACACGCGCGACGCGATGCAGCTTTTCCTCGACCAGGGCGAGAAGGCGCCGCCCGAGTTCCGCTACCGGCCACTGACGGTCGACCCCGACCCGGCAAAGCGCCATCTCTATGAAATCGACCTGTCGATTCTCGAGGACCCGCTGCTCGAGCAGTTGCTCCGCGAAAAACGCCGCGAGATCGATTTGCAGCTGACCATGCTCGCCACTCGCAACACGTCACGCTTTCGGCCTGCATCGCAGCTTCAATACGGCCCGGTCCAACCCGGGCTTCTGGCCGACGCACACGCCATTCTCGCGGCAGTCGCGGAGCCGCCGCAAGCCGGCCGGACGGTTGATGCACAACGGGTCGCCAGGTCGGCACGATCACTGGTTGCCTCCTACCAGGCAGTGGACGATCGCTTCGATGCTGAGGTGCAGGTGCGCGACGACGTGGCCGGCTTGCTGGTCTCCAACGGCAAGCTGATGATCGCCAGCAACACCGCGATGCCGGAGCGCCGTCTCGACGCGCTTCTCGCTCACGAAGTCAGCGTCCATCTGCTCACCTACTTCAACGGGGCGGCCCAGGGCCTGACCATCTTCCGCACCGGGCTCGCCGGCTATGAAGGCGTTCAGGAAGGGCTTGGCGTATTTGCCGAATGGCTGGTCGGTGGATTGAGCCGGGCCCGCCTGAGGCTGCTTGCAGCCCGGGTCGTTGCGGTCGACGCGATGATCGGCGGCGCCGGCTTCCTCGAAGTGTACCGGCAGTTGAGGACATATCGTCTCACCAGAAAACGCGCTTTCGACGTCACTGCGCGAGTCATGCGCTCGGGCGGCTTCGCCAAGGACGCCATCTATCTGAAGGGATTCCGCGAAGTGCTCGACATGGTCGCCAAGGGCGCGTCGCTGGATCCGTTCTGGCTCGGCAAGATCGCACCGCGCCACGTCCCGGCGATCGAGGAGCTGCTGCAGCGGGGATTGCTGCACGCGCCGCTGTTCGTTCCCGACTTCCTCGAAACGGACGAGGCGAAACATCGCATCGCGCGTTTGCGCGATGGCCTGCCATTCGACCAGATCCTCGAGCCGGAGTGACCGAGACCATGCTGATTGCCTTCTTCGTCAACGACATTGAGCGCGAATATGAAAACTACACGACGACGACGCTCGCTCATAAGGCGACCACACGCGGCCACCGGGTGTGCTACATCACTCCGTCCGACTTCGTCCTCCATCCCGATGACAGTCTGAGCGCTCACGCGCGCTTCCTGCCCAAGCGCAAGTTTCCGGATCGGAAGGATTTCTTCAAAGCCCTGAAAAGCGACAGCGATTGCAGGATCGAGTGCCTCGAGATGGCGGACCTCGACGTGTTGATGCTTCGCAACGACCCCTCGATCGACGCTCAGCACGCGCCATGGGCGATGGAAAGCGGCATCCTGTTCGGCCGCGAAGCGGCGAAGCGCGGAGTCATCGTCCTCAACGACCCAGACAGTCTCGGCCGGGCAACCAACAAACTCTATTTTCAAAGCTTCCCGCCGGAAGCGCGAGCCGCCACGCTGATCACCAAACATGCCTCGGACATCAAGGCGTTCGCCAAGGATCACAAGAACCAGATCATCCTCAAGCCGCTCCAGGGATCGGGCGGCTCGGGGGTCTTCAAGCTCGACCCGAAATCGGGCTCCAACCTCAACCAGATGATCGAGGCGATCGGACGCGACGGCTACATTATCGCCCAGGCCTATGTGCCGGCGGCCAAGAAGGGGGACATCCGTCTGTTCCTGATGAACGGACGACCGCTCCAAATCGACGGCAAATATGCGGCTCTGCGCAGGGTCGCCGCCAAGGACGACATCCGCTCCAACATCCACGCCGGCGGCAAGGCGGAGGCGGTCGTGGTCGGCAAGACCGAGCTTGCGGTTGCCGAACTCATCCGTCCCAAGCTGATCGCCGACGGCATGTTCCTGGTCGGCGTCGACATCGTCGGCGACAAGATACTCGAAGTGAACGTTTTCTCGCCGGGCAATCTCGAAAGCTGCTCGGCAATGGCCGGCGTCGACTTCACCGAGCCGGTGCTGGATGCAATCGAGTGCAAGGTGGCGATCGCCGGCAATTATCGCCGCGCCTTCGACAATCGCCACCTCGCGGTTCTCTGATCGCGGCGGCGCGGGCCGGGCTGTCGCCTGCGCCCTGGTGTCGGTGAAACAGCAATTTGCGGACGGTGGCCAAAAAGAAACCCCGGGCGATGCATTGCTGCTTCGCCCGGGATGACTTGGCTAGCGTTCTAAGCCGTCTGGCTTATCCGCGCTCAGGGGCCGGCGGCGGCGGCGGCGGAGGCGGAGGTGGAGGTGGAGGCGGCGGGCACATGCTCGTCACCAAGATCACCGAACCGTCCGGGCAGACCTGCGTCTCCGGCGGAGGCGGAGGCGGCGGCGGCGGGGGCGGCGGGGGAGGCGGCGGCGGCGGCGGCGCGCCGAAGTTGAAGATCAGGCTCGCCAGCAGGCTGTGCGAACGCCACCTGCCGTCGATGTCGAAATTGTCGCCGGAAAATTCCAGCTTCCGGGTGTTGAAGAAGCGATATTTCAGGCCGAGATCGATGTTCTGGCTGAGCGCGGCGCGAACGCCGGCAAGCACCTGCCAGGCAAGAACGCTATCGGTATCGCTGAAGCCGGCACCCTCGAAGTGATCGTCGACGTCAACTCGCGTCGCGACCCTGGCGACACCGACACCGCCACCGACATAACCGTTCCAGCCAGCGTCGTCGCCGAAGTCGAGCAGAGCGTTCGCCATCGCCGAATAGGCCCGCGAGCGACCACCGGCATCAAAGAACCCGCCAGTCAGTGGAGTGGCAATGTTCTGGTCAACAAACAGCTCGTCGGTCGAAGCGCGCTTATAGCCGACCTCGCCTTCGACTCTCAGGAAGCCGAAATCATAGCCGGCAATGAGGTCGAGATCGATTCCCATCTTGTGGGTTGAGACGACTCCGTCGTCGACCGACGCCAGCGCGTCCACATAGTCGTAGTCTATATCCTCGATGATCATCGCGCCGCCTTCGACACCAACGTAAAAGGCGTTGTCGCGGGCGGCTGCCGGCGTGGCGATCGCGGCCGCGGCCACCGCGGCTAGAAGATAACTGCGCATACTCTTGTCCCTTTTTTCATGGCCGTTCGGCGATACTTCAACTGAATTTTGTGGTGAAAATCCAGTGTCAAAGTTCGATTGCGCCCTAAACGGCACAATTCTTCGCCAAAGAGGTGCACTAAGGGCACACTTTTCCAGGCATCAGCTCTCAAAAGCATCGTCGATCGGCTCCTGGCTCTCGTCGACCGGATCCGATTTCCCCCTGAATCCCTGCGCGACCACATACCATTCCGACGACTCCTTGCGGCTCGCCGGCGGCTTGGCGTGCCGCACGGTTGCAAATCGGCGCTTGAGCTGGGCCACCAGCCCACTGTCGGCGCCGCCGGCCAGCACCTTGGCGACGAATGCCCCGCCGGGGCGCAGCGACCCGATCGCAAATTCGAGCGCTTCCTCGACCAGCGCCATCGTCCGCAGATGATCGGTCTGGGGATGGCCGACCGTGTTCGCCGCCATGTCGGACAATATCAGGTCGGCCGGTCCGCCCAACGTGCTTCTGATCCGCGCAGGGGCGCCATCGCTGGTGAAATCCAGTTGCAGGATCGTCACGCCTTCGATCGGATCGGTAGGGAGCAGATCGATCCCGACCACGGCCGCGTCCGGTGCGCGGCGGCGGACGACCTGGCTCCAGCCGCCCGGCGCAATGCCGAGATCGACGACGGTTTTCACGCCCTTCAAAAGTCCGAAACGCTGGTCGAGCTCGAGCAGCTTGTAGGCCGCCCGGCTGCGGTAATTCTCGGCCTTGGCGCGGCGGACATAGGGATCGTTCAACTGCCGTTCGAGCCACTGGGTCGATGATTGCGTGCGGCCCCGTGCGGTCCGAACCCGGCGGCCGGGGGGCCGGCGCGTCAAAGCCGGTGGCCGTCCCGCGCCATCAGCGATCGCAAAATGCCCTCGCGGATTCCGCGGTCGGCGACTCCAAGATTGGTAGCCGGCCAGATTTCCAGGATCGCATCGAGGATTGCGCAGCCGGCAACGACCAAATCGGCGCGGTCGCTGCCGATGCAGGGCAAGTTCGCCCGTTCGGAATGATCCATGCCGGCGATCATCGCGCTGATCTTCTGCATCGCTTCGATCGGCACATGCAGCCCATCGACGGCTCGGCGATCATAGGCTGGAAGCGCGAGATGGACACTGGCCAGCGTGGTCACCGTGCCGCTGGTGCCCAGAAGCCGAATTCCGGCCGCGTCCGTCGGCAGCGTCGCGGCGAAGCGGTCGAAGCTATGCCGTGCCCGCTCCCGCATTCGCTCATAGGCTTTGAGCCGGTCCTTGCCTCCAATCGCCTCCCTGCCCTCGCTTTCGGTCAGCGACACGACGCCCCACGGCGCGCTCCACCAGCTGCGGATCCTGGGCGTGCCCTCGACCTGGTCGATCAACACCAACTCGGTCGAGCCGCCGCCGATGTCGAAAATCAGCGCCGGACCGTCGCCCGGCTCGAGCAGCTTGTGGCAGCCGAGGACCGCGAGCCGCGCTTCCTCCTGCGGAGCGATGATGTCGAGCAGGATTCCGGTTTCGCCTTGCACCCGCTCGATGAAGTCGCGCCCGTTGACGGCGCGGCGGCAGGCCTCGGTCGCCACCGACCGGGTCAGCGATACGTTGCGGCGCTTGAGCTTGTCGGCGCAGACCGAAAGCGCCGCCACTGCCCGGTCCATCGCTTCCGCCGACAGCCGCCCCGAATTCGAAAGTCCCTCGCCGAGGCGAACGATACGCGAGAAAGAGTCGATGACCGTGAACCCGCCGTCGGTCGCCCGGGCGACCAGCAGCCGGCAATTGTTGGTGCCGAGATCGATTGCGCCATAGGTGTGCCGAGGGGGACGCCGCCTGGCCTGCGGCCTCGATGGTGCCGGCGCCTCGCCAACCGCGGGTGCCGAAGCGCTGGCGACGCTGTGCGCCATAAACTAAACGCCCGTTCTTTCTGCGCCGCCAAATCGGCGGCTGACTTAATTCCCGTTTAATCCGGAAATTGACCCAAGAGCAAGTTCGCCCCCTGAGCCTCGCGCCGTTGACAGTGTCGGAGGCGGTTTCTATCTCGCCGGACGCCGCTCAACTGCCCCGTCGTCTAATGGTAAGACTACGGACTCTGAATCCGTCAATCGAGGTTCGAATCCTCGCGGGGCATCCACGGCTTTTTCCCCCGCATGTCGGCGGACGAGACGACGCGCGACAAATATCGCGGCAGTTGGGCTTGGAACTCCGGGAAATAGCTTTCGATGATTGCTAAATCGAAGCGCCGCAAGATCGCCTCCTTCGGTTCGCGTTCCAGCAGGAATAGAAAAGCCGCTTCGATCAGCTGCAGCGCGTCATAGCGGCCACTCGTCAGGCCCTCAATATGCCGCTTCGCCATCGTCACGACGTGCTCCGTCGACGTGCCGTTTCCCTGCACCGTCACGTTGAACGCCATCGGGTCCGAGGCCCCCTTCTGGACTACCGAGATCCTATCTTTCATTTTCGCCCCTGGTTCTCTTTGCTCGATGCTTCGGCGCGGCCGTTCCACAGCGCCTGCGCCTGCCGTGGCGACGAATGCCTCGGCCCCTGAGCGCCACATAACTGGCAATTCACCGTGAACATCTTGGCATAGGTATATTCGTAAAGCCCGAGCTCGCTCGACGCGCAAAAGGGACAGGAGCGGAGGCGCACATCCTCTCGCCTATTCAGCGACTGTAGTGTCCATGGCGGCTCGTTCTTGGGGCGGTCAGGCATGCGTCTGTTTCATCTCCGCGTTCAACCCGTCACATGCGCTCGCGCACGGCGAGGAACTGGACGTCCGGCCATTCTTCGACAAACCGGCCGAACTCCCACTCATTGCGCATCATCAGCACCGGGGCGCCATCCAGGTCCTCGGCGATTTTCGACCGGTTGCTTTCGATCAGCCGCTTCACCATTCCGGCATGATTTGAGCCGAGCCATCTCGCTACCTCGAAAGGTGAAGCCTCGAAGCCGAGTTTCACGCCATATTCCCCTTCCAGGCGGGTGCTCAGCACATCGAGCTGAAGTTCTCCGATGACGCCGACGATCCATTGCGAGCCGATTGCCGGCTTGAACAGACGAATGACGCCCTCTTCGGCAAGGTCGCTCAGGCCCTTGCGCATCTGCTTCACCTTCAGCGGATCGTCGAGCCGAACTCGCCGCAAGATCTCCGGAGCAAAATCCGGCAATCCGGTGAAGGCCACGTCCCCTTTTTCCGAAAGCGTGTCGCCGACGCGTAGCGTTCCATGGTTGGGAATACCGATGATGTCGCCGGCGACCGAGTCCTCGGCGAGATCTCGATCGCGCGCAAAGAAGGTGATCGGGTTTTGGATTGCGATCGCCTTGCCGACTCTTGGGTTGGTGAGCTTGATTCCCCGCTTCAGCCGCCCCGAGCAGACGCGAAAAAAGGCGACGCGGTCTCGGTGGTTCGGATCCATGTTTGCTTGAACCTTGAACACGAAGCCGGTGACCCTGGGGTCCGAAGGATCAATCGGTGCAGGGCGAGCGGGTTGCGGCCGGGGTGCCGGCGCGAAGGCGGCAAGTCCGGCCAGCAGCTGGTCGACCCCGAACAGCTTCAGTGCGCTGCCGAAGTAGACGGGCGTCAGGTCGCCGGAATCGAAAGCCTCGCGGTCGAAGCCAGGGTAAGCGGAGCGCGCCAGGCCACCCTCTTCGCGAAGGGAAGCGGCGGCGTCCGCAGGAATGAGCCCGTCGATCCTGCGATCGTCGAGCCCGTTGCACTCCAATAGTTGGCCGACCGCCGTTCCATCCGTCTTGTCGGCCGCGAGAAACGTCTCATCGGTGAAATTATAGAGACCGTGGAACAGGCCTCCCAGGCCCGTCGGCCAGTTTTGCGGCGATACATCGAGTTGCAGGGTTTCCGCTATCTCGTCGAGCAGCGCGAACAGGCCCAAGCCTTCCCGATCCACCTTGTTGATGAAGGTGATGATCGGGATGTTTCGGAGCCTGCAAACCTCGAAAAGCTTGCGGGTCTGCGCTTCGATACCCTTCGCGGCATCGATCACCATGATGGCGCTGTCGACGGCCGTCAGGGTCCGATAGGTGTCTTCCGAGAAGTCCTGGTGGCCGGGAGTGTCGAGCAGGTTGAACAGGATAGGGCCGTGCTGGAACGTCATTACCGAGCTTGTCACCGAGATCCCGCGTTGCTGCTCGATGGCCATCCAGTCGGAGCGGGCACGGCGCCGATCGCCGCGGGCGCGCACTTCTCCCGCTTCACGGACAGCGCCGGCGGTATAGAGAAGCTTCTCCGTCAGGGTCGTCTTGCCAGCGTCGGGATGCGAGATAATTGCGAATGTCCGCCGCTTCAGATCGCTTATTGCGGCGTCGCACGGGGGCATTGGGCCCTCGGCGACAAGTCCAGGCTCGCCTGCGACCCCTGCGTCTTCTTTGCCTAGCGTCACTATTCCTCCATCGCGCCCACATGCGGAGCTGCTGAAGAAGTCCAAACGGACTCCTCGACGCCGGCGCTCGGATCCAGGCGGCGACGGAAAAATAGTCCATCGCTTGCCAGGTCGAGAGCTCATCGCCGGCGCCGTTGCACAAGCAACTCAATCCCGTCCCTGGTCGCCCGCATCCGTCGTCAGCTAGTGACGAATGGACTGTGGGAATACCCTTGCCGCACCGGATGCGGTCGGGAGCGCCGGCTATATAGGCCGTATCATCGCCGTTTTGTAGAGCCTATCGGGCTGCCGGCGCTCGGCGGTCTTGCGGCGACCGCCGCGTCCATGCATCCTCTCCTTATGCCAAAGCCGCTCAGGATCATCGGCAGCTTCGTCAGCCCCTATGTGCGCAAGGTGCTGGCGTGCCTCGAGCTCAAGGGCCTGGCCTATGAGGTCGACCCGATCACGCCCTTCTTCGGCGGCGACGAGTTCGAGCAGCTGAGCCCACTGCGGCGCATCCCGGTGCTGATCGACGGCGACTTGGCGCTGTCCGATTCATCGGTGATCTGCGCCTGGCTCGACGAGGCCCATCCCGACCGGCCGCTGCTCCCCGCCAGCCCCGCCGACCGCGCCCGCGCCCCCTGGCTCGAGGAATATGCCGACACAAGGCTCGGCGAGCTGTTCATCTGGAGCCTGTTCTACCAGCGCCGGGTGCGGCCGATGGTGTGGGGCGAGCCCAGCGACGAGGAGCGTGTCGGAAAGGCGATCGCCGAGCATATCCCCAAGGTGATGGACTATCTTGAGCAAGAAGTGCCAGCGAACGGATTTCTGTTCGGCGACATCGGTCTTGCCGACATCGCCCTCGCCTCCTTCTTCCGCAACGCCGCTTATGCCGACTGGAGCATCGACCAGCAGCGCTGGCCCAAGGTCGCTCGTTTCGTCGGCGATACACTGGCGCATCCCTGCATCGACACATTGCTGCCGTTCGAGACAGTGCAGCTGAGCGCCGACATCAAGGGCCGGCGCCGGGCGCTGCTCGACGCGGGGGCGCCGCTGACCGCCGAGACTCTCGGCACCCGCGAGCCTCGGCGGGGCATGGTGAAGCTCTAGACCTGGCGGGCGGCGATCCAGTGCCCGATCCGCGTTTTCAGCGAACGGCGCGAGGGAATGTAGCCGGGCTGCGGCCCCGGCAGATGGATCGGCTCGCTGTAAAGAGTGAAATTGTCGGGCATCTTCAGGCGGACGGTGTCGCGACCGCGCAGCTGGTCCTCGGCGAGCGACAAGGAGCGGTGCACATCCTCGGCGGTGAACGGCTTGAGCAGGCAGCCAAGCGCCAGGTCGGGCATCGGAAAACCCGGCGCCTTGCCGGTCACGAACAGGCACGGAATATCGAAATCGCCCAGCCGGACGGCGACCGAGAAACCGGTCGAGCCGTGGGCCAAATGAAGGTCGACCAGCGCCAGGTCCGGCTTGCCGCGCTCGGCGGCGGCGACGGCGCTGTCGAGATCGTCGGCGAGATCGACCACCCGGTAGCGCGGATTGTCCTCGACGAGATATTTGAGGGTCGCCGCGAGCTGTGAATCGTCCTCGACGATCAGGATCTTGAGCATCGCTTTCCCCCCTCGGAAACCCGCAGCGGAACGGTGACGCAAAAACGCCTCGACGCGAATCCCCGTTAGGAGGGATTTACGCCGAGGCGATTCTATCCAGCGCCGAAGCGCGGATCAGGCGCGGTAAAAGATGTGCGCGCCGATCTTGTTAACCACATTGAGCCGCGTGCCCCACGACGGAGCGACATAGTCGGCGTGATACCACAGCACGTCCGAAGGCACTTCGGCGGCCAGTTCGAGCGCCGCGATGCGGGCGATCGCCTGCGCCTTGCGCCAGGCTTCCGTGTCGCGGATCTGCGGGAATTGCCCGTTGCGCACGAACGAGAACTGCCACGGCTGCTTGACCACTTCGCACCAGCTGGTCGGATATTTGTCGGACTTGGCGCGGTTCATGACCACATTGGCGACCGCCAGCTGGCCCTCGAGCGATTCGCCCATCGCCTCGAAATAGACCGCGGTTGCAAGGCAGTTGCCTTGGGTATCGAGCGGCGCGCCGGCGGCGTTCGCCTCGACCAGCGCGGCCAGCGGAAACGCCTGGCGAAACAGCATCGGCGTCTGCGCGATGATCGCTGCCGGGCTCGACATCAACGCCGTCGCGGCGCCGTTGGCCGAGCCGTAGCGGACCATGAATCGCGGCAGCATCGACGCCGTCGCGGCGGCTGCGCTGCCGCTGGCAGCGACCGTGGTTGCGGTCGACTGTGCCGACGCTTGTGTTGTCCCGATTGTCGCCATTGCCAGGGCGACAAAACCCATCGCCGCGGTCGCGCCGCGGCCCCCGAAAAGACTCTTCAAAATATATCCCTTGCCCTTGGCGGCCGACCGTCACCTGACGCTTGCCCAGCGCCTCGCATTATCTTCGGTGATCGATCGTCCGTCTTGCGGAGCCTGCGCTTGTTGCGCTTGTTGGCTCACCCGCTCTCAGTTGCGAGGTGCGACATAGGCCCTAATCCCACGCGGTCCACCCTTTCGGCGGCGAAGCGTTGGATGAACCGGACGGATAACGGAACCCATTCATTTTATTCGCTTTTTTGGGCAAAAATTGGCACGCGAACAGCCCCTTTCGTCTCGATTCCGGACAGGATAGGGGTTGGCGGACGGTTAATCGGGAATTTAGCATGGCCTTTTGGCTGATGAAGTCGGAGCCGAACAGCTATGGCTGGAGCGATCTGGTGCGCGATCGTGCCACCGAGTGGGACGGCGTCCGCAACAACGCCGCGCGCCTCCATCTGAAGGCGATGAAGCCCGGCGACGAGGCCTTTTTCTACCACAGCATGTCCGACAAGGCGGTGGTTGGCGTAATGCGCATCGCCCGCGGCCCCGCCCCCGATCCGAAGGATCCCGACTGGGTGTCGGTGCGGGTCGAGCCGGTGCGGGCGCTCGTGGCGCCGGTGACGCTCAAAGCGATCAAGGCCGAGCCCAAGCTCGCCAGGATGGAACTGATCCGCCAGTCGCGGCTGTCGGTGGCGCCGGTGCGCCCCGAAGAATGGCGAGCGGTGCTCGCCATGAGCCGCCGAGCGTAGCGACGCCGACTGTGAGCAACGCAGTCCTGCCGGGGGCAGGACGAGTAGCGAAGGCGTCGCCGGAGCAGCGCGTAGAGACGGCCCGGGCCGGCCAGCGGGTCGGCGCAGCCGAGCCCGACTGACGTCACGGGATTCACTCCCGTGACGGCCCCTACTTCCGGCCCCCGCCCGCGAATGTGCACGAATGTTCACACTCGTGGGGGGTCGCGGGGTGCTTCGGCTTGCGCAGACATTCGTGCTCGGCAGTCCCCCGGACTGTCTGCGCACGAATGTTCCCAATGCCTGTCCTGAGCAAGGTCGAAGGGTTCGCACTGACGGGGGCGATTCCGGGGAAAGCCCGGCGGAGGCAGGTTCGGGACGATGAACCGGACGCATGGGGCGAGTCTCCCGTCAGCTCCGACCCCGCTCATCCTAAGCTTGTCGGAAGCGAAGCTGGGCTGGAGGCCCAACGATCAGGCTATGACTCGTGAAATCCAAATAGGAAAATGGTTTATCTAACGCGGCCGAAGAATGATGTCGTATTCGCCCGGCTTTGGCAGCTTGTCCCCAAACAGCGACGTCTGAGTTGCCTTCTCATAAGGGGCTGGAACAAATTCAGCCTCCTTGTCCGGGAATGTCATCAACAGTACTCGCTTAGTGATCGATAATGTTACGTCCCTTGCGTCGGTGCGAACGTAAACAATTGCATCATCGGTTAACAAGCGGCGCGCGCGACCAAAAGCTTGCGTTAAGAGCTGCTCATATGCCCCACGATGCTCAAACTTGCCTTTCCAATTATCTCCTGCACGAGTGGGATGGGCCACATCTCCAAGCATCCACAAGCGGAGCCATTGATCGTAGTAGTATGAGGTCACCCCGCAGTACGGTGGGGACGTTAGCAGGAGACGGTATCGGTCCTGAGTTTCAATACGCTGCCGTGGGAGGATAGACCTGCAGTCGCCCAACCGCACAGCGCAATCTCTAAATACGGGAGACCCATGCCGATAGCGCCATTCGATCCGATCCGTGAGGAACTCGACAGGGCAGACATCCGGCGGCTCATTGAAGCCGTGTTCAAGCCACCAACGCACCGAATAGTCCGGTGCCATTGCCTTCGTTTGCCGCATCTGATTAGAGAGCGCCGACGGCCGGCCCTGATCAATCTTGCCATGCAGGTAATTGAGAATGATAGCCATCAGCGTGCGATCCACCACTATTGTCCGCCAATTCAGCTGCGCACGAGCAGTAAGCAAGAACCTCAGCACCCTGCGAGCGAAGCAGTGGTGATAGAAAGGGGGAAGGTCCGCAGTTCCGCTCTCTGTCCCTTCGGCAAGTTCGGCAAGCTGACTTAGTCGACGAATTACCAACTCAGCTGGGGCAGGGTTGAGCTTTGTGCTGGCGTATATCCATCCCACAGGATTCAATTCAGCGCCCAGTCCACGCCGATCCAACTCTCCTGCGCAGAAAACGCTCGTCCCGCGGCCAGCAAATGGATCTAACACACCATCTCCGGGCAGGGTCGTTTCAGCGATTACCCCGCGCGCAAAGCCCACCGGAAACATTGCATAGTAAGGGCCGAACGTTGCCCACTGATGAGCTCTTTTTCTCTGCCTTTCTGCGAGCGCCTGAAGTGCAGGAATCCAACCTCGCTGAGCGTCCATTAGGCTGCGGCTCCGAAGAGCCCACGAATGATATCGGATCCCTTACGAAGGGGGATGGCAGCATGAGCATTTGCACGCACGAGCGGCATGAAGCCGTCCCGGTAAAGATATGTGGCCAGATGATCGAGAACGTTGAGAATGTCCCCAAGGCGCGGATAGCAGCTAATATCTGACTTTTCGAAGTCCTGGCTCTGTTCGGTTACCATTCCCGTGGTGATAACCGCGTGATCGCCAGACTTGCTTTTATATAGAATCTTGCGTCCGAAATACGTGTCCTTGCCATGCGGCTTGGAATTTTCAGGCCTAAGCGCAATGTTTCGGTTAATGTATTTCGAACCCAGTGCGATCGCTGTGCCAGCGGGGTACTTGCACCGAGGCCCTTTCTCCGAGCTGAAGTCCAGCTGCTCGAAGTGCTCCACGAAGGCGCCTGATTTTTCAAAGCCGAAGATAGCGAGGTCAAAGCCCTTCTTCCTACAGAGCCCATTGATACGGACCAGTTCTCGCCTGACGTACGGGGTGAGCCAGGCAGGATGCCCAAACAACGCCAGTGGTCCATCTAAGATGAACACGTTGTCGCGGAGATACCCAAGGGTGCTTTCTTCACGGGCAAAGAATCGAAGCACGTTCAGTAGCGAAAGCACTTCGACAAGATGACGCACCTCGCCGTGCGCTTCGCCGTTGCTACTGATATCGCTGAAGCGTTCCGAAAACCGAAAGGCGTCAGCCTCGTAGAGCGTCTCTTTGCGCGGACATGCGCAGGTGTATCGGTCGGTTCCAGGCGTTAATTCTTTGTCGCAATCTTCCAGAGGACAGTTGGGCGCCTTCGCACCACCTAGTCTTGATTCTCCAACAATGGCACGCACCGTTTCAAGAAGGGTTTCATGTGCGCTACCTATGCGAGCCTCGAGTGTTTCCTGCACCGTTTCCCGAAAGAACTTCCGAGGCGTATCGTTGGCGACATCTGGACGATCGATATTTGCCCCAGGCAGCACTTTATCGAAGGTGTGAGCCTTTTCCATGTCATAGAACACTCTCGGACTCGGGATCCGATCCGTGCTTTCCGTCAAGAGCGACAGATCAATGCTGACAAGGGCCACCTTGAGAAGCGAAACTTCCGCGAGCGGAAACCCATTGTCGATGGGAACGCTAATTGTAGAACCATCAACCGCTATGACTCGATTGGGCATCCAATCATTGCGGGGTACATCCAGAATGAGAGGGTTTGGCCCCGAACCCGTCGGCCTTTCACGAACTCGGCCCTTAAATTCACGAAGGGCCTCGCTTCTCTCAAGCGTGATGAGGCTTTCGCCCGTTGCGAATTCACCCTCGAACGGCACTTATTTGCTCACAACAAAGCGGTCGACTTGCACCGGAACGGTGTAAGGGTTTGAGAGCGTACGCATCTTAAGGAAGCCGGGCTCGGGAACAGCCAATATCTGCTTAGAGAAATCATCAAAGTCGTAGTACTTGCGGAGTTCTCTAAGCTCATCAGAGTTATTCAAATGAGCGATAAACCAATTATCAGTGTTCTTGAGAATATTTGACTGGATAGAACTCGGCTCCTGGGTCGCATAAATTAGGCCGATCCTAAATTTTGACCCTTCCTTTGCAGTACGTGACCAAATCGCAGTAAGATCGTCTGATTTTGCTGGAAGAAGATTGTGAGCTTCTTCCACATAAACGAGCACGTCTGGCGGTGGAATTATCTGTTTTGTCGCCTGATCCACGCTTGGGTCTATAAAATCGTCCTTCTGCTTATTGAACACGCGCCACATGAGACGTTCTGCAGCTTGCGAGTTAATCTCTGGATCGCCCGTGGATTGATCAATGATCACCAGCCTTCCCGCACGTAGATCCGCCACAACATCGTCAGCATAGTCTGACGTAGTATTTGGCGAATGGTAATCCTTCAAGCCCGAGGCCAGTCGCATGCCTCCCGGTTGCGACAAGAAACTCAACAACGTTGTAAGTTCCGTGTCGTGCCACTCGCGGCCATCATGGTCTTCCGCATACTTCTTATTGAAAACTCCGTATACAGAGTCCTTGTCTTTTATTGCTTCAAGAAGCTTCCGCCAGACTGTTCGAGCTTGGTCCCAGTGCGTTCTTCCCGCTTTGAACGTTGCAGCTATTGGGGCGTATTCATTGTCCTTATCCAGGGCGGCTCGCAGCTTGTCGTTGGTCAAGCCGGCCAGATTCGCCGTTGCGATACTTGATGGCGGCGGCAAGTGTTCTGATAAAATGGCTCGGTACGCGCAAACCCTCCGCATGTATCGGGTGCGGCTGCTCTCGTCCCAATCTGGGGGAACATCCATCCGGAGGCTACGGAAAGCAGAAATGTATTGAGCGGTCTGACCGGCAAGTAGGCCGTCCAGCATTAGCTTGCCCTCGATCAACGCGGTCATTGCCTCGATAACTTGCGTATGGTCTCGCCAGTTTGCCGGTTCGTTTCCGAAAAAATTGAGCTTAATGATACGTCGGCCGGGATCATTGGGATGGTCATGCAGCCCGTAGGTTGCGATATCGTCCTCCATTGCTCCGTCTGTCAGCGCAACGAGTCCACGAATTGAACCTGCGTCCTGCGCGTTGTCATTTGCGTACTCGCCATTCGGATCGATGATAAGTTGCCCAACTCGTACAGCTCCCTCGGAAGGGCCTCTTAGCCGGAAGACGGCACTCGCGACGATCTTAGTAGTGTTCGACTTGCCAGTGCGACTCATGCCGAACAATGCAGTGCGGCGCGCAAGGAGATCACGAGGGTCGACATGCACAGCCACCGAGGCCGTATCTTCTCCGGCCCTTTCGCTAGCTGCATAGCGGACTCGGCCAATACGAATCCGGTTCCCGGACGATGGTTGTTCACCGTACAGCCGAACAAAGTTCACAATTTCCGAGAGCGTGGCTTCGTCTGGCTTATAAACCTTCAAGCCACGACCAGAGTAAAAATTGGAAAGGTCGGGTCCAAAGTCTAAGCGCCAATCTCCATCGGGTCGCTCTTTAAGCAGAAACGTCCCTAAGACACGGCACCTCAGACCGGCGAACCGCAGTAGGTTAAGAGTGAACTGGTCAGTGGTGGTTTGATCGTCCCACTGTTCTTCTCGATCAGCCGCTCTCTTTGCTGCTTCGAAGCGATCTCGATCCGCTTCGGTGTGGTTTGGTAGCTGGCTCGGGCCCAAGAGGCGCAACAAAATGAGCGAAGTATCCTCCTCACGTGGGTCAGGCGAGGAATTTGGCGCGATGCGCGTCGCAATGAGAAAACTGCCAAGGGGCAAGCCGCCAACGTTTTGCCGCAAGTGGTCGTGAACCACGATTATCGCCTCGTCGTAATCGAGGCGCAGGACGTCGCCGACCTGACGGTTTCTTTTCAGACGAGCGGCGAGTGACTTTCCAGCCTCATCTGCTTTGCCACTGACGTAGCCCGCAGCTTCATGGTCTAAAAAATCGGCCACAGGCATTTCCCTCAATACGCACTGGCCCGAGCGAACTTACATTGCCTGCATCTGGCGGCAAATGAAAGACTCGGTTCATCGGGGCAGAGGAAGATTTAACGTCCTCAGGCCGCCTCCATCTTCCTCGACGCCCTCTTTCTCTCATGCGGATCGAGATGCCTTTTCCTCAACCGCACCACCTTCGGCGTAACCTCCACCAGCTCGTCGTCCTGAATATAGGCGATCGCCTGCTCGAGGCTCATTCGGCGCGGCGGGGTCAGGCGGATGCTTTCGTCCTTGGGGCCGCTGGCGCGGAAGTTGGTCAGCTGCTTGGATTTCAGGGGATTGACCTCGAGATCCTGCGGCTTGGCGTTCTCGCCGATCACCATGCCCTCGTAGAGCATGTCGCCGGGCGCGATGAACAGCACGCCGCGATCCTCCAGCGCATTGAGCGCGTAAGCGACGGCGGCGCCCTTCTCCATCGAGATGAGGACGCCGTTCTGCCGGCCCTGGATCGGGCCCTTGTAGGGGCCGTATTTCTCGAACAATCGGTTCATGATGCCGGTGCCGCGGGTGTCGGACAGGAACTCGCCGTGATAGCCGATCAGGCCGCGCGACGGCGCCGAGAAGGTCAGCCTGGTCTTGCCGCCGCCGGACGGGCGCATGTCGGTCATCTCGCCCTTGCGCAGCGCCATCTTGTCGATGACGGTGCCGGAAAATTCATCGTCGACGGCGACGACGACGGTCTCGGAGGGCTCCTCGCGGCCGTTGGGTCCGTCGCGGTAGAGGACTCGCGGGCGGCTGATGCTGAGCTCGAAGCCTTCGCGGCGCAGCGTCTCGATGACGACGCCGAGCTGGAGCTCGCCGCGCCCGGCGACCTCGAAGCTGTCGTTGTCGGCCGCGGTGGTGACGCGGATCGCGACATTGCCCTCGGCCTCGCGCTCGAGCCGCTCGCGGATCACCCGGCTCTGCACCTTGTCGCCGTCGCGCCCGGCATAGGGACTGTCGTTGACCGCGAAGTTCATCGCCAGCGTCGGCGGGTCGATTTCGCGCGCGGGAAGCGGCACCGTCACCGAGGCATCGGCGATGGTGTTGGAGACGGTCGCCTTGACCAGCCCGGCGATGGCGACGATGTCGCCCGCCTCGGCGCTCTCGACCGGCACCCGGTCGAGCCCGCGGAAGGCGAACACCTTGGTCGCGCGGCCTTCCTCTACGGGATTGCCGTTGACGTCGATCGCCTTAATCGGCGAGTTGATTTCGAGCCGGCCGCTCTCGATCCGGCCGGTGAGGATGCGGCCCAGGAACGGGTCGCGGTCGAGCAAGGTGACGAGCATCTTGAATTCGCCCTCGGTATCGAGGCCGGGCGCGGGGACGTGGTTGACGATCGTCTCGAACAAGGGCGTCAAGTCGCCCGAGCGGACGTCGTCGGTGAGCCCGGCATAGCCGGCGCGGCCGGACGCGTAGAGCGTCGGGAAATCGAGCTGCTCGTCATTGGCGTCGAGGTTGAGGAACAGCTCGAATATTTCGTCGAGCACTTCCGCCGGGCGGGCGTCGGGGCGGTCGATCTTGTTGACGACGACGATCGGCTTGAGGCCGAGGCTGAGCGCCTTGTGGCAGACGAATTTGGTCTGCGGCATCGGCCCTTCGGCGGCGTCGACCAGCAATATGACTCCGTCGACCATGGAGAGGATGCGCTCGACCTCGGCGCCGAAATCGGCGTGGCCGGGGGTGTCGACGATGTTGATGTGGGTGGTCTCGCCGTCATGCTCCCATTCGACCGAGGTGCATTTGGCGAGGATGGTGATCCCGCGCTCCTTTTCGAGGTCGGACGAATCCATCGCCCGCTCCTCGATCCGCTGGTTGTCGCGGAAGGTGCCCGACTGGCGAAACAGCTGATCGACCAGGGTCGTCTTGCCATGGTCGACGTGCGCGATGATCGCGACGTTGCGAAGATTCATGTCGATGTCCGAAAAAGTGAACCGCGCCCCTAGCCGAAAAGCGGCTTTGTTGCAACGCAGCAAGTCGTTGCGCGTGCGCCTAGAATCCGCGCTCCAATATTTCGACCGCGCGCTCGATCGCGCGCAGTTCGCTTGGCGCCAGCCGCTCCAGCCGGGACAATAAAGGCCCGCCGGCCGTCGGCGCATTGGCCAGCGATTCGCGCCCGGCCGATGTCAGCCGCATCGCCAGCCGACGGCGGTTGGCCGGGTCCGGCCGCCGCTCGATCAGCCCGGCGCGGACCAGGCTTTCGACCGATCGGCTGACCGCCGGAGCGCCGCGCGCGACCGCCTGGGCGACCTCGCCGAGAGTCGCCGGCTCATGGCTCGCAACCGCTCCCAGCAGTGCCCGCCGGGTTTTCTCGATTCGCTTGGCCGGACCGTCGACGATCAGGCTTTCCGCGACCGCGGCGAAGCGCGCGCCAAGCGCATTGGGCGAGGGTCCTCCGAACATGGCTTGCAGCCTAGCAAATGTTACGCCGGCTGCAAGTTTGCCTCCGGCAAGCCAGCAATCGGCAGCGCCGAGTCAGCGACTCACCGGGTGAACTTTTCGCCCTTTTCGGCCTTGTCGAGCAGCAGTTGCGCGAAGGCGAAGTCGTCGCCCATTCGCTCCTCCTGGCGCTTCAGCCCGTCGACGATCTGGTCCAGCCCCTCGCCGTCGGCCCAGTGCATCGGCCCGCCGCGATAGACCGGCCAGCCATAGCCATAGACCCACACGACATCGATGTCGGAGGCGCGCTGGGCCATGCCTTCCTCGAGGATCTTCGCGCCTTCGTTGACCATCGTGTAGAGCGTCCGCTCGACGATTTCCTGGTCGGAAATTTCGCGGCGCTCGACGCCCTGCTGCTTAGCGAAATCCTCGATGATCTGCTGCACCACCGGCGACGGCGACGGCCGCCTTTTGTCGTCATAATCGTAGAAGCCGGCTTGCTTTTTCTGGCCCCAGCGGTCGATCGCGCAGAGCGCGTCGCGGACATTCTCGATGCGCTCCGGGTCGCGGTGCCAGCCGATGTCGACTCCGGCGAGGTCGGCCATCTGGAACGGCCCCATCGGCATTCCGAATTCGACATGGACCTTGTCGATCTGTTCCGGCGAAGCGCCTTCGAGCAGCAGCTTGGTCGCCTCGACCTGGCGCGGCATCAGCATGCGGTTGCCGATGAAGCCGTGGCAGACCCCGGCGACCACCGCGACCTTGCGGATTTTCTTGGCGACGGCCATCGCCGTCAGCAGCACGTCCGGAGCCGTTTTCGCGCCCCGCACGACTTCCAGCAATTTCATCACATTGGCCGGCGAGAAGAAGTGCATGCCGAGCACGTCCTCAGGCCGCGAGGTCGAAGCGGCGATCTCGTCGATGTTGAGGTAGCTGGTGTTGGAGGCGAGGATCGCGCCGGGCTTGGCGATCTTGTCGAGCTTGCCGAAGATTTCCTTCTTGACGGCCATGTCCTCATAGACGGCCTCGATAATCAGGTCGCAGTCGGCCAGCGCGTCGAGCTCGAGCGACGGGCTGAGCAGCCCCATCGCCGTCTCGACCTGCTCGGGCGTGAAGCGCCCCTTGGCGGCGCTGGCCTCGTAATTGCCGCGCATCAGGCCGGTGCCGCGATCGAGCGCCTCCTGGCTGGTCTCGACGATCGTCACCGGGATACCGGCGGTGAGGAAGTTCATCGAAATCCCGCCGCCCATGGTGCCGGCGCCGATCATCCCGACCTTTTTGACATCGCGCGGCCTGGCGTCCTCAGGCAGCCCGTCGATTTTCGCCGCCTTGCGCTCGGCGAAGAAGAAATATTGCTGCGCCCTCGCCTGCTTGCCGCTCATCAACTCCATGAACAGCTTGCGCTCCTCGATCACGCCCTCGCCATAGGGCTTCTCGGTCGCGACCCTGACCGCCTTGATGTTCGCCTCCGGCGCATCGAAGCCGCGGAATTTGCGCGCATTCGCCTTGCGGAATTCGTCGAACACCGACGCATCGGTGCCGTCGATCTTGTCCTGACGCTGCGACGATTTGGGCAGCGGGCGAATCTCCTTGACCTCGTCGGCAAAGGCGACCGCGTGCGGCACCAGCTCGCCCTCGACCAGCCGGTCGACGAGGCCGCAATCGGACGCCTGCCCGGCGCCGATCGGAGTGCCGGTGGCGCACATTTCGAGCGCCTTTTCGACTCCGGCGACGCGCGGCAGCCGCTGGGTGCCGCCGGCGCCGGGCAGCAGGCCGAGCTTGACCTCGGGCACGCCGAGCTTGGCGCTCTTGACCGCGACCCGATAGTGGCAGCCCAGCGCGACTTCGAGCCCGCCGCCGAGCGCCGTGCCGTGGATCGCCGCGACCACCGGCTTGGAGCAATTTTCGATCGTGTCGACCACTTCGGGAAGCCAGGGCATCACCGGCGGCTTGCCGAATTCGGTGATGTCGGCGCCGGCGAAAAAGGTCTGGCCTTCGCAGGCGATCACCACCGCCTTGACGGCATCATCGGCTTCCGCCTGTTCGATCGCCGCGACCAGCCCCTGCCGAACCGCCGCGCCGAGCGCGTTCACCGGCGGGTTGTTCGAGGTGACGATCAGAACGTCGCCGTGGCGGCTGGTCGAGATTGGGCTTGTGGTCGGTTTGTCGAGGACGTCAGTCATTGGTCGCTCCGCTCTGGCCCCTCCCCTCGATGGGGAGGGGTTGGGGTGGGGTGATGTCGATGCAAGCAGCGCTCTTAGCGGAGGCGGCACCCCCACCCAACCCTCCCCCATCAAGGGGGAGGGCCTTTGACGCATTCAGCTCAGGTGGATGTCTCGCCATATCGTTGCCGGCTGAACGGGTGCGATGCGGAAAGTCCGCCGTCGACGACCAGCGCATGGCCGTTGACATAGCGCGACTCGTCCGAGGCAAGGAACAGCGCCGCCGCGGCGATTTCGTCGGGCTCACCGCCGCGATTGAGCGGATTGAGCTGGCCGATGCGGCTCTCCTTTCCGCTCGCCCGCGCGTGATCATAGAGCTCGCGGGTCATGCCGGTTTCGATCAGGCCGGGGCAGATGGCGTTGACCCTTATGTTGGCGCCGGTCAGCTGGGTCGCGGCGATCTTTACCAGGCTGATGACGCCCGCCTTGGACGCCGAGTAAGCGGGACCGCCTGCCCCGGCCCGCAACCCGGCGACGCTGGCGGTACAGATGATCGCGCCGCCACCCCGCTCCTTGATCACCGGCGCCGCATATTTGATTGCCAGAAACGGCCCGATCAGATTGACCTGCAAAATCTGCTGCCAGTCCTCAGCCGACTGCTCGAAAATGCCGGCCAGGCCGCCCGACATGCCGGCATTGGCGAAGAAAATGTCGAGGCCGCCATGGTCGGCGACGACGCGGGCGACCACCGCCTCGACGTCGGCTTCCGAGCCTGCGTCGCAAGCGACGTCGGCGCCCGTGAGGTCGGCGCCGACCACCGTCGCGCCCTCGCTCCGGAACAGCGCCGCGGTCGCCTTGCCGATGCCCGAGCCGGCGCCGGTGACGATGGCGATCTTGCCGGCGAGGCGCCCGGTCATCTTATCCTCCCCGAGATTTCTCGGGGAGTGGGACCGCCAAAGGCGGTGGAGGGGTAATTCGGGCTCAAGAGGCCCCTCCACCATCCTTCGGATGGTCCCCCTCCCCTGCAAATGCAGGGGAGGATTTATGCTTGGCGAACTCGATCCGGGCGATCGCGCGGTTGTGGACCTCGTCGGGGCCGTCGGCGAGGCGCAGCGTGCGGATCGCGGCCCAGCTTGCGGCGAGCGGCGTGTCCTGGCTGACTCCGGCGCCGCCATAGGCCTGAATGGCATCGTCGATGATCTGCAGCGCCATGCGCGGCGCCTTGACCTTGATCATCGCGATCTCGGCTTTGGCCGCCTTGTTTCCCGCCTTGTCCATCAAGTCGGCGGCCTTGAGGCACAACAGACGCGTGGCGTCGATCTCGATCCGCGCCTCGGCGACCCTTTGCTCCCAGATGCTGTGCTCGGAAATGCGCTTGCCGAACGCCACCCGGCTCTGCAGCCGCGCGCACATCAGGCCGAGCGCTTCCTCGGCGGCGCCGATGGTGCGCATGCAATGGTGGATCCGCCCCGGCCCCAGCCGCCCCTGCGCGATCTCGAAGCCGCGGCCTTCGCCGAGCAAAAGGTTCGACGGCGGCACCCGGACATCGTCGAGCTGTATCTCCATGTGCCCGTGCGGCGCATCGTCATAGCCATAGACGGTAAGGTGCCGCTCGATGGTGATGCCGTCGGCATCCATCGGCACCAGGATCATCGATTGCTGCTGATGCGCGGCCGCCGACGGGTCGGTCTTGCCCATCAGGATCGCCACCTTGCAGCGCGGGTCGCCGGCGCCGGACGACCACCATTTGCGGCCGTTGATGACAAATTCATTGCCCTGGCTCTCGATCCGGCAGGCGATGTTGGTCGCGTCCGACGAGGCAACCCCCGGCTCGGTCATCAGGAAGGCCGAGCGGATCTCTCCGCGCATCAACGGACCAAGCCATGCGTCCTTCTGCTCGCGCGTGCCGTAGCGATGCAGGACTTCCATATTGCCGGTGTCGGGGGCCGAGCAGTTGAACACCTCGGCCGACCACAGGATCCGCCCCATCTCCTCGGCGCACAACGCATATTCGAGGTTGGTCAGCTGCTCGCCGTCGAACGCGAAGCTCTCGTCGACATGGGTGAGTGCGCCGCCCGGCGGCATGAACAGGTTCCACAGCCCCGCTTCGCGGGCGAGCGGCTTTAGCTCGTCGATCAGCGCGATCGGCTGCCAGCGGTCGCCGGTCGCGACCTGCCGGTGATACTCCGCGACTCGGGGACGGACCTCCTTGTCGATAAACGCGCGAACCCGGTCGCGGTAGAAAGCCTGTCGTTCCGTAAGGTCGAAGTCCAAGTCCTATCCCCTGACTTGCGCGCGGCGCCAGACTCGTTTCAAATCGGGCTAGGACGCTCACTCGCCAAGGGCAAGATTGATGACCGATCTCGAATCCTTTCGCGCCGAAACCCGCGCCTGGCTCGAGGCGAATTGCCCGGCCGAAATGCGCGCGCCCCTCCGCTCGGAAGCGGATTATTGCTGGGGCGGCCGCAACCGAAGCTTTGCAAGCGACGCGCAGCGGCAATGGCTGGAAGCCATGGGGACTCGCGGCTGGACCGTTCCCGACTGGCCGAAAGCCTATGGCGGTGGCGGGCTGTCGGCGGAGGAAACCAAGGTCCTCAAGGAGGAAATGGCGGCGATCGGCGCGCGCCCGCCGCTGTTCAGCTTCGGCATTTCGATGCTCGGCCCGGCGCTTTTGAAGTTCGGCAGCGAGGAACAGAAGACGCGCTTTCTGCCCGAGATCGCGCGCGGCGAAATCCGCTGGTGCCAGGGCTATTCGGAGCCGGGCGCCGGGTCCGACCTCGCCGGCCTGCAAGCCAAATGCGAGGACAAGGACGACCATTGGCTGGTCAACGGCCAGAAGGTCTGGACCAGCTATGCCGACCAGGCCGACTGGATCTTCTGCCTGGTCCGCACCTCGAGCGAATCCAAGCATGGCGGGATCAGCTTCCTGTTGTTCGACATGGAATCGCCCGGCGTCTCGACCAAGCCGATCTTGCTGATCAGCGGCAATTCGCCCTTCTGCGAGACCTTCTTCGACGATGTGAAGGTGCCCAAGGATCAGGTTGTTGGCGAGGTGAACAAGGGCTGGGACGTCGCCAAATATCTGCTCGGCCACGAGCGCGAGATGATCGCCGGAATGGGGCTTGTCGGCGGCGGATCGCTCGGCGCCGCGCTCAAGCCCGAGGACCCGCTTCTGCGCGCCGAAATCGCCGGGTTCGACGTCGATGCGCTGGCCTTCGCGGCGATGAGCGAGCATTTCCTCGCGCAGTTCAAGGCCGGCGAAGCCCATCCGGCGATGCCGAGCATGATGAAATATGCCGGGACCGAGCTCAACAAGCGCCGCAACGCGCTGGTCATGGCGGCCGGCGGAAGCGACGCGCTGGAATGGGACGGCGACCGCAGCCAGGGCGGCAAGGCGGCGCGCGACTGGCTGCGCAGCAAGGGCAATTCGATCGAAGGCGGCACCAGCGAAATCCAGCTCGGCATCGTCGCCAAGCATATTCTCGGGCTGCCGGGGGCGTAAGCCAATGACCCTTCTCACCGACGACCAGCGGATGCTGCAGGACACCGCCGCCACTTTCCTCGCCGAGGAAGGCGGGCCGGCGAAGCAGCTGCGCCGACTGCGCGACAAGGGCTGCGCCGACGGCTTCGGTCACGATTTCTGGCGGAAATTCGGCGAGCTCGGGCTGACCGGAATCTGCATTCCGGAGAGCCATGGCGGACTCGGGCTCGGCGCCCTCGAGGCAGCGCTTGTGCTGGAGGAGATCGGCCGCAACCTGACACCCTCGCCTTTCCTGACCACCGCCGTCGCCGCGGCGCGGGCGATCGAAGGCACTGCCCACGCCGACCGCTGGTTTCCGAAGATCCTCGCCGGCGAAGCGGTGCTGGCGCTGGCCATCGACGAGGCGCGCCATCACGCGCCGGACGGGGTCGCGACAAGCGCCGAGCGGCGCGGCAACGGCTTTGTCCTCAATGGCGCCAAGCGGTTCGTCGTCCACGGCGGCTCGGCCGACATGATCCTGGTCGCGGCGCGGACCCCCGGGTCGCCCGGCGATACGGACGGGATCACCCTGTTCGCGGTGCCGCGCGAAACGGCCGGGCTCGAGGTCGAGAGTGCGACCCTCGCCGATTCCTCGAAGGCGGCGCGCCTCAGCCTCGCCGGTGTCGAACTGGACGCCGATTGCGTGGTCGGCGAGGTCGACGGCGGCTGGGCACCCTTGTCGCGGGCGCTCCGGGCGGGGCGCGCGGGCGCCGCCGCGGAGCTGGTCGGGGTCGCCGCCGGGGCGAGCGCGATGACCGTCGATTATCTCAAGCAGCGCAAACAATTCGGTCGGCTGATCGGCGAGTTCCAGGTGCTTCAGCATCGCGCCGCGCATCTGTTCGGCGAAATCGAGATCGCCCGGGCGGCGACGAGAAAGGCGGCAGTGCTAGTCGACGACGAGCATCCCCAGGCCGAGCTGATGGTCTCGGTCGCCAAGGCCAAGGCGGCGGCCGCCGCCGCGCTCGCGGTCCAGGAGGGCGTCCAGATGCACGGCGGCATCGGCATGACCGACGAGCATGACATCGGCCTCACCATGAAGCGCGAAGCGGTCCTGTCGCAGCTGTTCGGCGACGAGCGCTTCCACCGCAACCGGGTGGCCGAGCTCAGCGGCTACTAGACTATGGTCGGTCGAGCAGGACGTTGATCCGCGCGCTGGCGATCAGGCTTGTTCGCTCGCTTTGCCAGGCGAAGGCCTCGACATTGGCGATGCGCGATCCCAGCCGCTCGATCGTCGCGCTGGCGAACGTGTCCTGATCGGTCGCGCCGCGCATGTAATTGACGGTGACGGTGATCGGCTTCATCGCCACATGATCGTAGCCGATGGCATGGCCGAGGCTGGTGAAGGCGGCGAATTCCAGCAGGCCGGCGATCGCCCCGCCGTGGAGGAAGCCGGGGCGGCCGACGACATGGTCGTGAAACGGCATGATAATTAAAGGGCCATCATCACCGGGCTCGACCCTAAGCTTGAGAAGCTCGGCATAAGGCGGAAGGCTGGTCACGGCCCGGCGCTTTACGCCAAGGCCGGCGGATCGCCAAAAGAGGCGTCAGTCCTTCGACTTGTAGCCGCAGACCGCGCCGAGAACGAAGCTGGTGAACAGCGCCAGCTGGACCTTGCCGACCGGATCCTGCCAGCCGAAATATTGCGCTCCCCAGGCGAACAGGGCGATGAAGATCGCAAGTGCAAGCCCGACCATGGGCGGCTCCATAAATGCGCCGGATGCACTCCGGCGATTGCGAGAATGCGCCGCGAAGGTAAACAGACGGTAAAACTTGCCCAGCCGACCGCCCGCCGCCATAGGGCGCCGAACCACTCCACAGCCAGAGGCGAGCGATGAAAGCCCGAGTCTTCGTCACCCTGAAGCCCGGAGTCCTCGACCCACAGGGCAAAGCCATCCACCACGCCCTCGAGGGGCTTGGCTTCGACGGGGTGAAGGACGTCCGCGCAGGCAAGCTGATCGAGCTGGAGCTTGCCGACGGCACCGACGACGCCGACATCGAAGCGATGTGCAGGAAGCTCCTCGCCAACACCGTAATCGAGAATTACCGCATCGAGCGGATGCCATGAACGGCGTCGTCATCGTCTTTCCGGGCTCCAACTGCGACCGCGACCTGGCGGTGGCGATCGCCGAGGTCACCGGACGTGCGCCGGCGATGGTCTGGCACCGCGACACCGAGCTTCCCGAGCGCACCGATTTCATCGGCCTGCCGGGTGGCTTCTCCTACGGCGATTATCTGCGCTCCGGGGCGATGGCGGCGCGCTCGCCGATCATGCGCGCGGTCGCCGACGCGGCGGCGCGCGGAGTGCCGCTGATCGGCGTCTGCAACGGTTTCCAGGTGCTGACCGAGACCGGGCTCCTGCCCGGCGCGCTGATGCGCAACGCCGGCCTCAATTTCGTCAGCCGGCCGGTCAAGCTGACCGTCGAGACCAGCCAGAGCCTGTTCACCTGCGGCTATCAGGCGGGCGAGACGATCTCCATTCCGGTCGCCCATCACGACGGCAATTATCAGGCGGACAGCGAGACCCTCGACCGGCTCGAGGGCGAAGGCCGAATCGCCTTTCGCTATGCCGAGGCGGTCAATGGCTCGGCTCGCGACATCGCCGGCATCCTCAACGATTCCGGCAATATCATCGGCATGATGCCGCACCCCGAGCGGGCGATCGAGCCGGCGCACGGCGGCACCGACGGCAGACGCTTGTTCGAAGGACTTTTGGAAGCGGTCGCCTGACGCTTAGCCGCGGGTCATTTTGACCTGCTGGCAGCCGCTTTGGGCCGGCGGCAACATGCACAAAAAGGCGCGGTCCGGGCCGTCGGGGTCGGCGACGACTATGCGACGCTCGAGCGTCAGCGGATCCATATAGATGACGATCGTTGCCGCCGATGCGGGGATGGCGGCCGCCAGCAGCGCGACTCCAAGAGCAGTCCGCAACATCAGCCGCATGCCGTTTCCCCTTTTGTTGCGGTCATGCATCGACCAGCTGCCTTGAACGCGAAATGAACGGACCGCTTTGGCAGCCGCCGCGATACCGCTAAGCAGGCGCCACGCGCCCGTAGCTCAGCTGGATAGAGCACGAGACTTCTAATCTTGAGGCCGCAGGTTCGAATCCTGCCGGGCGCGCCATTCACCGGCCGGCGATGGCGCGGACTTTTTCGGAATAGAGGCGTCCGACCGACTGTTCGGTACCGTCGGCCAGGCGCGCGATCCAGCGTCCCGACGGATTGCGCCCGAAGCCGGTGATGAAGTCCCGGCGCACGATCGCCGAGCGGTGCAGGCGGACGAACAGCTCGTCATCGAGCCCTTCCTCGAGCGCGTTCATCGAATGGTGAATCAGCCAGCTTCGAAGACCGACATGAAGGCGCATATAGTCCCGCTCGGCGGAGACCCGGTCGACGTCCCGGGCGGCAATCCGGACCAGCCCCGACAAGTCCGAAGCCCAGAACTCCTCCAGCTGCGGACGGGCCGGGCCGCGCCGCTGCGGCTCCTGCTGCCGCCGGCGCAAATAGGTCCGGGCCCGCTCCAGAGCGCGCCGGAGACGCTCGGGGGTCACCGGCTTCATCAGATAATCGACCGCCTCGACCTCGAATGCGGCGACCGCGAACTGGTCGAAGGCGGTGATGAACACCACCGCCGGGGACGGCTGGCGGGCGGCCAGCGCGCGGGCGACATCGATGCCATCGAGGCCAGGCATTTCGATGTCGAGCAGCAGCACGTCGGGGACCAGCGCTTCCGCCATCCGCACCGCTCCGTCGCCGTCGCTGGCGGTGCCGACGAGATCGATTCCGGTGCATTGCGCCATCATCAGCTGCAGCCGTTCGGCGGCCAGCGGCTCGTCATCGGCGATCAGGATTTTGAGGGGCGGCTCATCCATCGGCCCGGTCCAACGGCAGCGTCATCGCGACCCGATAGCCGCCGTCGGGCAACGGCCCGAATTTGCAGGTCGCGCTCGCGCCGAATCGCGCCTCCAGCCGCTGGGCGACGTTGGCCAGGCCGACGCCGGTTCCGGGCTGTTGTTCCGTCCGTCCCTTCTTCGACGCGCCTGCGGCGCTGTTGACGACGTCGATCTCGATTCGCCCCGGGCCCGCTTCCCGGGCGGAGATGGTGAGCAATATCGTCTCGCGGCTCGGCGAGACCGCATATTTGATCACATTCTCGACCACCGGTTGCAGGATGAGTCCCGGAACGCGCGCGTGAGCGAGGTCCGAGGGCACGTCGATGTCGACCTTCAGCCGCCGCGGGAAACGGACCTTTTCAATTTCAAGGTAGAGCTGCTGGAGCGCGATCTCCTCGGCAAGCGTGACGTCCGCGCTCGGATCGAGCGACAGGCTGGAGCGAAGGAAGGTCGAAAGCTTGAGGATCATCGCCTCGGCTTCCTGCGGACGTCCGGACATCACCAGCGACGACAGCGAGTTCAGCGTGTTGAACAGGAAGTGCGGATTGACCTGATAGCGCAGTGCCCGGACCTGCGCCGACTGCGCCGCGACCTCCGCCTCGGCCGCGCGCCGCTGCGCTCCGAGCGCCTGCGACTGGAACAATATGGCTATGTAAAAGGCGCTCCACGCGGCGAAAAAGAAGAACCAGGTGACGGTCATGTCCGCCGCGATCCGGAACTGAAATCCCCGCTTGAGTTGACTGATCTCGGGAAACGTCAAGATCACGGGTTCGCGGTCGGTTGCCTCGATGCGGAGCGTGTTGCCGGTCTCGACGACCGTGTAGCCCTCACGCGAGGTGAAGCTGAACCCGTCCTGCGGCTTTTCGAGGAAACGGTTCGCGGAAATCAGCACTCCCGACTGGGCGACCGCCGCGATGAACGAAGCGACAAGGCCGACCAGCACCCGTCGCTTGAGGCTGGCTCGAGCCGCGAGCAGGCTGAAGGCGAGGTAAATGCCGCCGGTGAGGACAATTCCGATCACCAAAGTGAGCGAGCGGTTGACCAGCACCGTTCCCGGGTCCTGGCCAAGCAGGGCGCGGGCGACAACGGTCAGATAATAGAACAGCCAGAAGGCGAGGATCGACTTCGCCGCCAGCCGCCAGTCGGCAAAGCGTCCAGTAGCGAGCCGCTCGCGCGGTTTGAAAAGGGTAACGTGCATCTGCCCGCTTGTATCGGCGCAAGCAGGACATGGGCAATCGCCGCGGCGCGTGTTGGCAGAACGGGATCGCACGCCGGTCGAAAGAGGCGCCCGCGCCTGCCGGAACGGCGCGTTGGCCGTTTCGTTGTCGGATGGAATCATTTTTGGAGACGATGCCCGTGAACGACCGCAAGAAAGACAGGCCCGACGAGGATCCGGCGTGGGTTTCCGAGGAGCCGGGATCCAAGCTGGAGGAAAGGCTGCGCAAGAACCCGAACGACAAAGACGCCAAGGTCGACCTCGGCAGCGCTGAATCTATGGACGCGTCCGATCCCTCATCCGTCGTCCAGCCCGGCCACGACGAGCCGGTGCCCTCCTCATGCTCGCCAAAAAAGTCGGAAAAAGACCGCGACTGAACGGATTTTCGCGTTGCAAGAAATCAACAGTCGCCGAGCTTGCGACGAAATGTGACATTTTAACATTGCCGCGAGCCGCCCCCTCTGATTCAATCATGAATGGGGGGTGGGACAAGTGGTTAAGCAATACGTAACCCTAAAAGCCGCATGATCCCGCTAAGGCGAAAGGAGTCGGGGTCATGATTACGCGGACCAGCCAGCCAGCAAATGGCGCGGTGCTGCTCTCGGAAATGAAGGAATTCGCGGGCTTTCCGAAGGCGACGCAGCGCTATGTTCGGCGCAGCCTCGATGTCGCCTTCAGCCGCCGCGATCCGATCGAATGCTGGGCGCGCGACGAAGGCGAAGCCGCGTCGATCCGGGCCCAGGCCAGGCTCTACAAGCAGCTCGATCACCTGCGGATGCAAGTTCCCGACGACAGCGGGCTGGACATGATCGAGCC
>CAYUWJ010000054.1:0-33818 GCA_964448315.1 uncultured Sphingomonas sp.
AAGCGTCCGCTATTTCACCGACTGGGCGCTGCCGCAGCTCGACACGCTGATCTATGATACCAGCGAGCCGATCGACGTCTGGACGACGCTCGATCCAGCCATGCAGCGCGCCGCCGTTCGGTCGATTGCCGCCCATACCCCGCGCGGCGCCCAGGGCGCACTGGTCGCGCTCGACCGCGACGGGGCAGTGCGGGCGCTGGTAGGCGGCCGCGATTATGTCGATTCGATCTACAACCGCGCAACCCAGGCCGAGCGTCAGCCGGGATCGGCGTTCAAGCTGTTCGTCTATCTGGCGGCGCTCGAATCGGGCATGAAACCCGACGATACCATCGTCGACGAGGCGATCGACATCGACGGCTGGCGGCCGCGCAACTCGACCCGGACCCACCAGGGACCGGTGACCCTGCGCGAGGCGTTCGCCCGCTCGATCAACACGGTCAGCGCCAAGATCGGCGCCCAGCTCGGCTTTTCGACGATCGCCGACATGGCCCGACGATTCGGCATCAGCGGGCGCATATCGATCTACCCGTCGATGGTTCTGGGAACGAGCGAAGTCCGGCTGATCGACATGACCCGTGCCTTCGCGTCCGTCTCCAACCGCGGGATCGCGGTCGTGCCCTATGCCATTCGCCGGGTGATGACCGCCGACGGGCGACCGCTTTACAACCATGAGGGCTCAGAAGGCCGGGTGCTGGTCGCTCCGTGGGTCGCGGCGGAAATGACCGACCTGCTGCAGGCGGCGGTCCTGACCGGCACCGGCCGCGCCGCCCAGATCGGCCGGCCGGTCGCCGGCAAGACCGGCACGACAAGCTCGAACAAGGACGGCTGGTTCGTCGGCTTTTCGAGCGGCATGACGACGGGCGTCTGGATGGGCCGGGACGATGCCCGGGCGGTCGGCGGGCTGCAGGGCGGCACCGCCCCGGCGAGCGCCTTTCGCGACTTCATGCGGGTAGCGGTCGCCAATCGCGCGGCCGAGCAGTTCGAGACCGAAGTGCCGATGCCCGATTGGAACCTCGAGCCGGAAGAAGATGTGTTTCCCTTGTCGTCGGACGAGTTCGGCCTCGAGTTGCTGGTCGACGAGGACGGCTACCCGCTGCCTCCGGCCGGATCGTTCGAGGAAGGCGTCGATCCATCCGCGCCGCCGCCTTCGAGAACCGGGTCCAGGGTCGAGCGGCAGTGGGTGGACGAGGTGCCCGGCCAGCAAGAGCAGCGCAGTGCGCCGCCGCCTCGCCGGACCGAGCCGCAGCAACGTTCGCCGCAACAGCGCCAGCCGGTTCCGCAGCGAACGCCCGAACAACGGCCGCCCGGACCGCGATCAGTGACCCCGCCCGATCCGCTTCAGCCGCGTCCCGAGCCGTCGCAGTAGCCGGCGGGCCGGCCCAACGTCGCCTCCGTACAACTGCGCTTCAAGCGCCTTAAATTTTGGTCCATGGTCGAGATAGACGAGGTGGGCGACCTCGTGCGCGACGACATAGCGGCGCACCTCGGGCGGGGCGAGGATCAGACGCCAGCTGTAGCGGATCCGTCCCGATGCCCCGCAACTGCCCCAGCGGGTCTGGGCATCGCCGACCGAAACCGCGGCAGCACAGATTCCCGCTGCCGCTGCCATCGCTTCGGTTTCCCGCGACAGCGTCTCCAGCGCCAGCCGCTTCAGAGAATTTTCGATCCGCCGCGCGAAGCCGGGAAGCGGACCGCCGCAGACCAGCCGGTCCCCGTCCAGCCGGGGCGTCCGCGATTCGGCCTGCGACCAGACGAGCAGATGCTCGCGCCCCTCGATCGGAAATCGCGCACCGGGCACGAACGGCTCGTCGGGCAAGGTCGCGGCGATCTGCGCCTCGATCCATTCGCGCTGCTCGGCCGCCCAGGCGAGCGCCGACCGCCGGTTCATCCGCAACGGCCCGGTGAGCGTCAATATCCGACGCCGTTCGTCGAGCCGCAGGCGCAGGCGCCGGGCATTGCGAATGCCGCGGATCTCGATCGGCAAGGGAAGGCCCGCGTGATGGCTCAGCGCTTCAGAGCGGCCGTTCGACGACATGGTCCTCCAACTGGTCGACATCGTTCTCGCTGACCGTCCAGCCGCGGGTCGACTGGCCGGCCTCGTGCACCGTCTCACGGCTTCCCGAGACAAGATAGTGCCAGTCGCGAAGCGGCTTGCCGCTCGCCCTTAGCCGATAGGCGCAGGATTCGGGCAGCCACTCGAGTGCGTCCAGCTTGCCGCGGTCGAGCACGACGCAATCGGCAACCCGGGCCTTGCGATGTGCATAGTCCGTGCAGCGGCCGTTGCGGCGGTCGAGCAGCTGGCAGGCGGCGTTGGTCGGGTAGAGAAGGCCGGTCTCCTCGTCCTCCAGCTTGTGAACGCAGCAGCGTCCGCAGCCGTCGCACAGCGCCTCCCACTCGCCGCGGTCCAGCTGCGACAAGGGTTTGGTCCAGAAAGGTTTTGCGTCGGCCATGACAATCCCGGCCTTGCTCTGCTATCGGCCTGCAATCAAGTTTCGCATCGGGCGGGGAAAATATGATTTCTATTCGGCTAATCGCGGCCGCGGTGGCAATGGCCCTGACGTCGCCGACCCACGCCCAACCCCAAGCGGGCTCGGACGTCGACGCGTTCGTCAAGGCCATCGAGGGCCGGGATTCGAATAAGGCGCTAGAGCTGATCCGCAGCCGCGGTGCGACCATATTCAACGGCCGGAGCTATGCTGGCCAGACCGCGCTGATCGCCGCGATCGAGAGCCGCAACGACGGCTGGATTCGCTTCCTTCTTCAGGAAGGCTCCGATCCGAACGTCGCCAATAAGGACAGCGACACTCCGCTGATTGCAGCCGCGCGCATCGGCCACCTCGACGCAGTCGAAGCGCTGCTGGCATCGGGCGCCGACGTCAATCTGGCGAACAGCTCAGGCGAAACTCCGTTGATCATGGCCGTAAATCAGCGGCAGCCGCAGATCGTCCGGCAGCTGCTTGCCAAGGGAGCCGACCCGGACACGACCGATTCGGTCGCCGGCTATTCGGCTCGCGATTATGCCAGGCGCGATTCCCGCTCGCCGCAAATCCTGCGGATGATCGAAGCGGCGGACGCCAAGAGCGCTGCCGCGCAATAGCTCAGCTGCCGGTGCCCAGCGTCGGGTCGATCTGCGCCGCCAGCCGGCGCGCGGCGCGACGCGCGAATCGCAGCAGCTCCGCCTTGCGGCGAGCCGGAGCGAGCGGCCGGTGCGCCGCCTCGCGGACGATCGCCGCGTCGTAGCGATCGGCGACCACCAGTCCCGCTTCGGAAGGTAGATAGCGCTCCGCCTCGAGAATCGCGGCGAGCTCGGGCGGCACCGCCCAAAAGAAGCGGTCGCAATAGTCGAGATAATCGGTCCATTTGCCGTCGCCGATCAGATCGGCCCTGGCGACCTTGATCTCGACAATCGTCAGATTGCCTTTGGAATCGACCGCCATCATGTCCGCCCGGCGGCCATTGGCGAGCGGCACCTCGCAGATGGCGAACAGATCCTGGCGGCAGAAAAGCCGGGTGACGCCCCGCGCGACCTCGGCCGCAATCGGCGACGCATCTGTGAAGCAAGGAGAATTGGGGAGGGTGGCCATCATCCCCGCTTAGAACAAAAGGACAACGCCGCCAATCTTGCCTACCCGGTGGCAAGGATGGCGCAGCCACCCCTAGCGGTAGAAGATGTGGTTGCCGATCGACGCCACCCGCTTCAGCCGCCAGCGCGGCGAGACCCGCTTGGCATGGAAGAACAGCGCCTCACTGGCGGTCGAATATTGCAGGTCCTGGTCGACGATCTTGGCGATCGCCACCGCAGTCCGCCACGACCGGCTCGAGCGCGGCACCGACGGCAGCGTGCCGCCGCGGATGAAGCTGAACTGCTTGCGCTGCATCAGCACGCCGCAATAGGTCGAGGGAAACCGCCCGGAGTCTGCTCGGTTGGCGATCACCTCGCCGACCGCCAGCTGGCCGATCAAAGGCTCGCCCTTCGATTCATAGTAAATCCCGACCGCCATGCACTCGAGCTCGCGGCTGCCGGGCTCGGAGCTCCTGAGCTGGGCGACCATCGATGCCAGGTCGCCGCTCGGCGCGGCAGGCTCGACACCGATCTCGTCAGCTTCCTGTGGCAGGGCCGGCGCGGCGACGTCGAGCGTCGGCGGCGCATCGAGCGGCTCCGGAACGACGAGGGACGGAATCGCAGCGCTGCCTGCGGTGATCAGCGGCTCGGCGCTCTGCCCGACTTCGGCGGGCGCGACGGAACTTGCACTAAGCGCGGCGAAAACCAGCAGCGCGGATCGAAAACTTGGCAACATGAAAACCGCAAAACATGCGGTGAACCGCCAGAGGCGGACCTTACAAAGCGCGGTACACGACCCGCCTGGTCCTCTTGGTGATTCCCCGTCTCGCGTGGCACCTCGCCGGCTTTGCCGGTCGGAGAATGCCCCCCGCTCTTAATGTTGCGTCGCCCTTCCGCCGGGGGAGCGATGCGGTCAACCCGAGAAAGTCGTTTCAGCGATGAATCGTTCCGGGTCCGCGATATCCAGTTCAATCAGCCAGCAATCCGGGTCGATTCGGCGCTTTGCCGCAACCAGATTCGCAATTTCCTCGGGATTCGGAACCTCGTCGGCCCGGCTAAGCACCCAGTCGTATCGGAAGTCGGCGCCCATTTGCCGTTCGAGAATTCCGCAAAATTGGCCGCGATTCTGGAGGACCAGGACAAGTGCGCCGCGATCGGGATCACCCCGGTTGAGGATCGCCGCGAAGTCGCCGCCCGACTCCACCCGCTTGATGATTGACGTGGCTTCAAGCCTCGCCGGCAGTCGTTCGTCCATCATTCAGCTGCGATAACCGGCAAGACTGCTGAGCGGGATGTGCGAGCGCAGGAAAGTGCCCGTCCCGCGCGCACATTCTTCCCCGTCGGCGTCGAGGATTCGCGCCTCGGCGACCAGCACGCGCCGCTTGCCGCTGATCCAGCGGCCCTCGGCCCTGGCCGCGCCGCCGCGCATCGGCCCCGTGAAGTGAAGGTTGAAGGCGGTGGTCAGAAGGAATCGGTCACTTACCAGGCTGTTGGCGGCATAGAAGGCGGCGTCGTCGAGCATCTTGAAGTAGAGCGTTCCGTGGGCCGCTCCGGCGGCATGGAAGCTGTCTTTCGATACCTCGAACCGGATTTCCGACCGACCGGGGGCGGTGATCGACAGCGTCGATTCGAACAGCCCGTTGACCGGTGCCGAGCGATACAGCGCCTCGAGGCGGCGGTAATGCGCGTCCGCGCCGGTCGGCTGCTCAGGCGGCGTCGCGTTCATCCGCCCCCAGCAAAACCGCCGCCAGCGCATCGCGGCTGCGCGCGCCGCGCATCTTTTCGAGCGTAGGGGCGTGGCGGATCACCCGGCTGATCGCCGCCAGCGCCTTGAGATGGTCGGCGCCGGCGTCGGCTGGCGACAGCAGCAGGAACACCAGATCGACCGGCTCCTCGTCGATCGCCTTGTAATTGACCGGCTCCGAAAGCCGCGCGAACAGGCAATAGATCCGGGCCATGCCATCTATTTTGCCGTGCGGAATCGCGACTCCGCCGCCCAAGCCGGTTGAACCCAGCCGCTCGCGTTCGGTGACGGTTGCAAGCACCGCCGACGGTTTCAGACCGAGCCGCTGAGCAGCGAGATGCGACAGCTGCTGGAGAAGCGCGCGCTTGTTACCAGCAGGAAGCGCCGGCTTGATCGCGTCGAAATCGAGAAATTCCGAAAGCTGCATGAGGGCACTCTACTCCGAATTCGCATACTGGGCGCCTCGGCCAAGTTACCGAGACTCGGGTCAGATGGGGTCAGCCGGCGTGCGGCTCAACCCAGCCGATGGTTCCGTCCTCGCGCCGGTAGATCATGTTATATTCCCCCGATGCCGAATTTTTGAACATCAGCGCGCTGGTGTTGCGAAGATCCATCAGCATCACCGCGTCTGACACGCTCGCTTCGGGGATGTCGACTCTGGTTTCGGCGACGATCGGCGGATTGGGCGACGGCTCCTCGGCTTCGGGAGCGGCGTCGAGAACCCGATAGCCTGCATTCTCGACAAAGGCGTCGGCGCCGTTCCCTTTATGCTCGCGAAGCCGCTTGGCGTAGCGCCGGAGCTGCTTCTCGATCTTGTCGGCCGCGCCCTCGAACGCGAGCCGCGCTTCGCCGCCGCGATTGCGCGCCTTCAGCACGACGCCCTGCACGACCGGGGCGACGATGTCGCAGGTGAAGTCGCCGTGCGGCCCGCGGCCGACGGTGACGTTCGCGGAAATCGCCCGCGAGAAATATTTCTCGGTGATGGCTTCCAGCCGGCTGATCGCATGCTCGCGCAGCGACTCTCCCATCTCGACCTGATGGCCCGTCACGCGTACGTCCACCTCCAGGCCTCCTTTCCGTGCTTGGCCGGCCGCTTAGGCCTCGCCGCCGTGGCCCGTCAACCAGCCTGGGCGAAGCGGTCCCAGAGCGGATCGGCGATCTTGCCGACGAACGCACGATGGCGCTCAAGTTCCTCAACCGCGGCGTGATGCGGGCGCGCAATTCGCGGCACGCGTACCGTGATCGAGCGTGTGCCGACGGCGATTTCCGCCGGATCGGTGTCGCCGACCAGGCCGAGACCGATCTGCCGTCCGCCGGTCAGCTCGATATAGACTTGCGCCAGTAGCTGCGCGTCGAGCAGCGCGCCATGTTTGACACGATGGCTGCGATCGACACCGAACCGCGTGCACAAGGCGTCGAGACTATGCTTGGCGCCGGGGTGCCGGCTGCGTGCCAGAACCAGCGTGTCGACCATCCGTTTGACGCACACCGGATCGCGCCCGCAACGGCCCAGCTCATGATTGAGGAAGCCGAAGTCGAAGCTCGCGTTATGCGCGATCAGCGGCGAATCCTCGAGGAAGTCGAGCAACTCCTCAGCCCGGTCGGGAAAGCAAGGCTGCGCCGAAAGGAATATCGCGGTCAGTCCGTGCACCGCTTCGGCTTCTGCCGGCATGTCGCACTCGGGATTGAAATAAGCGTGGAAATGGCGACCGGTCTCGACCCGGTTGAACATCTCGACACAGCCGATCTCGACGATGCGATCGCCGCCGGCCGGGCTCAAGCCGGTCGTTTCGGTATCGAAGACGATTTCCCGCACGGCCCTTTTATTGACCCTGACCGAGCCCGAGACAAGCCATAATATGCGCCACCTGCACCTCCGTTGCGGACAGATCGCCGCCGGTGTCGATGACGAAATCGGCGCGGCTCCTTTTTTCCGCGTCGGGCATCTGCCTGGCGAGGATCGCGTCCAGTTTGGCGGCGGTCATGCCTGGCCGGCCGAGCACGCGCTGCCGCTGAACGTCCGGCGGCGCCGAGACGACGAGAACGGTATCATATTCGCCCTCGCCGCCGGTTTCGAACAATAAGGGAATTTCGAACAGCAGCGCCGGCGCGTCGCGATGGCGATCGATGAACCGCTCGCTTGCCCGCCGCACCGCGGGATGGACGATCGCCTCGAGCGCCGCGAGCTCTTCGGGATTGTCGAGCACCATCGCCGCGAGCGCATCGCGGTCGAGCAGGCCGTCGCGCACGCTGCCGGGAAAGCGCTTGCCGATCGGCTCGACCAGAGCACCGCCGGGGCCCTGGAGTCGCCGCACTTCGGCATCGGCGTCGAACAGCGGCACGCCGGCCCGCTGGAACATCGCGGCGACGGTCGACTTGCCCATCGCGATCGAGCCGGTCAGCGCAATTCGGATCATGGCCGCAACTCTTTCAAGAGACGCTTGTCCCGATCCCGAGGAGCATCGGCGCCGAAGAACAGGCTGAAGCTTTCCGATGCCTGCTCGACCAGCACCGCGACGCCGTCAAGCGTCGTCAGCCCGCGCTGGATTGCGCGGCGCAAAAGGCCGGTCGGGTTTGGCGTGGTGACGAAGTCGAGAACCCAGCCATCTTCCGACAATTTCCCGATGTCGGCATCAAGCGGTGGCGCGCCCGCCATGCCAAGCGGAGTGGCGTTGATCAGGCCAGTGCCGGTGATCGGCGAATCGAACGGCAGCGGCTGCTCGTGCAGGCGGAACTGGACCGCAAGCGCGGTAGCCTCGGCAATGTCGCGCGACAGGATCCGCACCGACGAGACGCCGAGCAGGCGTAGCGCCATCAACGCCGCGCGCGCCGCGCCGCCGCTGCCGAGCAGGGTTATCAGCCCGTCCGGTGATCCCGCGGCAATCAGCGGAGCGAGGCACCTCTGGACCGCGGCGACGTCGGTGTTTCCGGCGCGCAGACGACCGTCGCGGGACAGGATGATGTTCGCCGCGCCAGTACCCAGCGCCCGGTCGCTGGCCTCATCGGCAAGGGAAAGCGCGTCGAGCTTGAGCGGCATTGCCACGTTGCAGCCCCGCCAGTCGGGATCGCGGCGGCGCTCGTCGAAATAGGCCGCAAGTCCGCCGCGCGTGAGAAGGTGCGGGCGATAGTCGGCCGCCATTCCGAGCTGCTTCAGCCAGAAGCGATGGACGGTCGGCGACAGCAGCTTGTCTACCGGATCGCCGATGATTTCGGCAAAAGGTCGGGTCGGTGCCGTCATGACGCCAACAGTCCGCGCTCGCGAAGGGCGAGGAGCAGCGGAATCAGCGGCATTCCGAGGATCGTGAAGTGGCTTCCCTCGACCCGGTCGAACAGCTGCACGCCCCGACCCTCCATCCGAAACACGCCGACGCAGCCGCCGACCTCCGGCCATTCCTGATCGAGGTAAGAATCGATGAATTTGTCTGACAGGCTCCTCACCTGAAGCTCGGCGCTGTCGCCATGGCTCCAGTCGATAGCGCCGTCGAGGGCGAGCGCGACCGCGCTGGTAAGCTGCATCACCTTGCCCGAAAACTGGCGCAGGTGGGCCATCGCCTCATCGCGGTCGACGGGCTTGTCGAAGGTTCGACCGCCGACCGACACGATCGAATCGCTGCCGATCACCCATTCGCCTTTATGCTGTTCGCTGACCGCGCAGGCTTTCGCTTCGGCCAGCGCGATCGCCACCGTCCGCGGATCGAACGCGCTGCCCTTTTGTTGAGCTTCGTCGATCGCCGATGGGATTGTTCGATGCGCAACGCCCGCCTGCTCGAGCATCGCTCGGCGGATCGGGCTTGCGGAAGCGAGAATCAGCGGCACGGCGTAAACCCTGTGGAGAAATTGCGTTTCGGTCCTAGCCCGAGCCTGGGGATAGGCTCAACGCACCATTCCAGACCGACCATTCCCGCCCGTTCGACGATTCCTCCACCGGTCCGCGAATCCGCCCCCAGCTTGTGAATCGCGGGCACGGCGGTAACCGACTCGCCGGATTTGCGAGCGCGGGGTGGGTGGGACGCTGTTGGCAAAATCGGGAGCCGCGCCTAAACCCCGCGTCGCGGCCGCCAATTACAACATCATCTTTAGTCTATTATCTATAAATAAGGAGAGAAGAGGGTGGCCTCGACGCCCGGTGAGCACTCCGCCAGGGGAGGTACCGACAAGCCTCTGCTTGCCGTGCTGAACGGTGAACGTCGTAATCCTCCACCTGTCTGGATGATGCGGCAGGCGGGCCGCTATCTTCCCGAATATCGAGAGCTTCGCGAGGCCACGGGGAGTTTCCTCGACCTGGTCTTCGACAGCGCTGCTGCCGCCGAAGTGACTCTTCAGCCGCTCAAGCGATTTCCGCTCGATGCGGCAATCCTGTTCTCCGACATTTTGATCGTGCCGTTCGCGATCGGTCAGCATTTGACGTTCACCGCCGGTGAAGGACCGCGGCTGACCCCGCTGTTGTCCTCGGGGCAGTTCGACGCGCTCACCGCCTTCCTGGCCCGGCTCGATCCGATTTACGGGACTGTAACCGCGGTCAAGGCGACGCTTGACCCGAAAGTTACGCTGATCGGCTTCGCCGGCGCGCCATGGACTGTTGCTACCTATATGGTTGCCGGAAAGGGGAGCCGGGAGCAGTCGGAGACCAGGCGCCTCGCCTATCTTGATCCCGAAAAGTTTCAGGCGCTGATCGACCGGATCGAGGATGTCACGGTCGATTATCTGTCGGGCCAGATCGCTGCCGGCGCCGACGCGATCCAATTGTTCGACAGCTGGGCGGGGAGCCTTGCTCCAAGCGAGTTCGAGCGCTGGGTGATCGGCCCCACGGCGCGGCTGGTGTCACGTCTCAGGCAGCGTCATCCCGGCGTTCCGATCATCGGATTCGCCAAAGGCGCCGGCGGCAAGGTGCGAGCCTATGCCGGCGAAACCGAAGTCAGCGCCGTCGGTCTAGACGAGACGGTCGATCCGGTTTGGGCGCATCGCGAACTACCCTCGCACCTCCCCGTCCAGGGCAATCTCGATCCGCTCGCGCTAATCGCCGGTGGCGAAGTTCTCGACCAGGCCGCCCGCCTTATCCTTGACGCATTCCGTGAGCGGCCGCACATCTTCAATCTTGGACATGGCATTCTTCCAGACACGCCGATCGCCCATGTCGAGCAGCTGATGGCGATAGTGAAAGGCGGCGAATGATCGGGTTTCTCGGGGTCGCCTATCCCTGGGTCAAGGCGGCGCACATCACCTTTGTCATCTTCTGGATGGCGGGTCTGTTCCTGCTTCCGCGCTTCTATGTCTATCATCATGCGACGACTCCGGGATCGGCAGAAGATAGAGCCTGGATCGAACGGGAAAGCCGCGCTCGGTCGATCATCCTGACCCCGGCGATGGTCGTGGTATGGCTGCTCGGGCTGATGCTGGCGGTGCACCTCAATGCCTTTGCCGCGCTGTGGTTTAACTTGAAGCTGGCGCTGGTCGTAGCGCTGACCGGCTTTCAAGGCTGGCTAACAGTCTATGGACGGCGGCTCGCGGACGGCAAGCGTCCATTGACCGATCGAACGCTACGGATAATGAACGAGCTTCCGGGAATTGCCGCGGCGGTGATCGTTGTGATCGCGGTGGTCCGGCCGTTCTGAACCGGAGCCGCGCCGCGCCCGGCGATGATTGACTTGTCCCGGCCGCAGACATAACGCCCGTCGCTGACGGCTGGCATCGCCCTGTTCTTTTTTCCGCTGCCGCTATTGCCTTCATCCTTTCCGAGCGGCGTCCTGCCGCTGGCCAGCACCCCCCGCCCGATCGAAAAAGCGAATCCGACATGCACCTCAAGGACCTCAAGCAGAAAACCCCCGCAGAACTGGTTTCGATGGCCGAGGAGTTGGGCATCGAGGGCGCATCGACGATGCGCAAGCAGGATCTGATGTTTTCCATCCTCAAGGTCCAGGCCGAAGAGGGTGCCGAAATCATGGGCATGGGCACCATCGAGGTGCTCAATGACGGCTTTGGCTTCCTGCGGTCGCCGGAAGCCAATTATCTTGCCGGTCCCGACGACATCTATGTTGCTCCGTCCTTCGTCCGCCGGTTCGGGTTGCGCACCGGCGACACCTGCGAGGGTGAGATCCGCGGGCCCAAGGAGGGGGAGCGCTATTTCGCGCTGACCCGCATTACCCAGATCAATTTCGACGACCCCGACGCCGTCCGCCACCGCGTAAATTTCGACAATCTGACGCCGCTCTATCCCGACGAGAAGCTGACGCTCGATAGCGCCGATCCGACCATCAAGGACAAGTCGGCGCGGGTGATCGATATCGTCGCGCCACAGGGCAAGGGCCAGCGCGCGCTGATCGTCGCTCCGCCGCGCACCGGCAAGACCGTGCTTTTGCAAAACATCGCCAGGGCGATCACCGACAACCACCCCGAGATCTTCCTGATCGTGCTGCTGATCGACGAGCGGCCGGAAGAGGTCACCGATATGCAGCGATCGGTGAAAGGGGAGGTCATTTCCTCGACCTTCGACGAGCCGGCCAGCCGCCACGTCCAGGTCGCCGAGATGGTGATCGAGAAGGCCAAGCGGCTGGTCGAGCACAAGAAGGACGTGGTCATCCTGCTCGATTCGATCACCCGCCTGGGCCGCGCCTACAACACGGTTGTGCCGAGCTCGGGCAAGGTGCTGACCGGCGGCGTCGACGCCAACGCGCTGCAGCGGCCCAAGCGCTTCTTCGGTGCCGCCCGCAACATCGAGGAAGGCGGATCGCTGTCGATCATCGCCACCGCCCTGATCGACACCGGATCGAAGATGGACGAGGTCATCTTCGAGGAGTTCAAGGGCACCGGCAATTCCGAGATCATCCTCGACCGCAAGGTTTCCGACAAGCGCATCTTCCCGAGCCTCGACGTGGGCAAGTCGGGCACCCGCAAGGAAGAGCTGCTGGTCGACCAGGCGACGCTTTCGAAGATGTGGGTGCTGCGCCGGATACTGATGCAGATGGGCACGATCGACGCGATGCAGTTCCTGCTCGACAAGATGAAGGACGCCAAGTCGAACGAGGATTTCTTCGCCTCGATGAACCAATAGGGTCGGAACCTTTGGCCCCTTTGGCGGTCACACCGCGCGTGCGGAGTTCCGCTTTCGCGGGATTGACGACGAGTTTTTGGAGCCGATGGGATGTTCGAATCGCTGATCGCCGCTGCCTCCGCCTCGGCCGGTCTCGGCTCGCCGGCCGAAATGTGGGCGGCGATCGTCCACGATTTTTCGAACATCACCGAGCCGGAGGCCTTCGCGACCTTTCTCCAGGTGCTGATGATCGACCTGGTCCTGGCCGGCGACAATGCGATCGTCGTTGGTGCGCTCGCCGCCGGCTTGCCGCCGGACCAGCGCCGCAAGGTGATCATCATCGGCGTGCTGGCGGCGCTGGTGCTGCGCATTTTCTTCGCTCTGATCGTCACCCAGCTGTTGCAGATCATCGGATTGATCCTGGTCGGTGGGCTGCTCCTCCTGTGGGTGGCCTGGAAGATGTGGCGCGAGCTTCATCACCTTGGCGAGAGCGGCGGTTCTCCCGAGATCGCAGGCGACGAGCATTCGGGGCTGCGACCCGCGAAGAGCTTTGCCGGCGCGGTCTGGGCGGTCGCGGTCGCCGACGTGTCGATGAGCCTCGACAATGTGCTGGCGGTTGCCGGGGCGGCTCGCGATCATCCCGGCATCCTGATCGTCGGTTTGATCTTCGCCGTTGCGCTGATGGGCCTCGCCGCCAATTTCATAGCCAAATATATCGAGCGCTACCGCTGGATCGCCTATATCGGCTTGGCGGTGATCCTGTGGGTCGCGGGCAAGATGATCTACGACGGCTGGGTCGATCCGCAGGTCGGGCTGGGCCGGCTGTTGGGCTGACCTTTCCCAGCGGCCCTGCGGGGCTGTAAGCGCAATCGGACATGCCCGCCGACACCATCTTCGCGCTTGCCAGCGGCCGGCCGCCGGCGGCGATCGCCATCATCCGCGTCAGCGGGCCAGGGGCGCATGACGCCGGCCGAAGGCTCGCCGGCAGCCTTCCCAATGTCCGCATTGCGGCGCTGCGGGCGCTTAAGGACCCGCTCAACGGCGCTCACCTCGATCAGGCGCTGGTGATTCGGTTCGACGGACCGGAGAGTTCGACCGGTGAGGATGTTGTCGAGTTCCACGTCCACGGCGGGCGCGCGGTGGTCGACGCGCTACTGGGAGGACTTGGCGCCATCGAAGGGCTGCGGATCGCGACACCGGGGGAATTCACCCGCCGGGCATTCGAGAATGGCCGAATCGACCTGACCGAGGCGGAAGGGCTGGCCGACCTGATCGAAGCGGAGACGGAAACCCAGCGCCGTGCCGCGCTGGTGCTGGCGGAAGGGGGGCTTCGCCGCCATGTCGAGCTATGGCAACAGCGCCTGCTTGGCCTGTGCGCACGCGCCGAAGCTGCGATCGACTATGCCGAAGAGGACGAAGTTGGGCTGGACGAACAACTGCTTCACGACTGCGGCGCATTAGCAACCGAGCTTGGCGAATGGCTCGACCGGCCGCGCATCGAGCCGCTCCGCGACGGCGTTCGAGTCGTCGTCGCAGGCCCACCGAATGTCGGAAAATCCAGTCTGCTCAATGCGTTAGCTGGGTCGGAGCGCGCGATCGTGACAGACGTTCCGGGCACCACCCGCGATCATATCGAAGTGCCGCTGTCGCTCGAGGGATTGCCGATACTACTTACCGACACGGCCGGTCTGCGTGAAACGCAGGAACCGGTCGAGCGGATTGGCGTCGAGCGGGCGCGCGGCCTGGTCGACCATGCCGACATCATAGTCTGGCTGGGGGAGCCAGGGCAGGCGCCCGACCACTCGCGCGCCGTCCTCGTCCACCCGCGCTGCGATCTGCCTGATCGGCGGACCGCGCCGGCAGGCTCGCTTGCGGTCTCTTCGATGACTGGCGAGGGGCAGGCAGCCTTGCTTCGCGAAGTTGCCCGGCTGGCGCGGGATCTGGTCCCGACCGACGATGAGCTGGCCCTCAACCGGCGCCAGGCGACGCACATAGGCGAGGCTTGCGCGGCGCTGCAACACGCTGAAAAGGCGAGCGATCCGCCAATTCTGGCGGAGAATCTGCGCGCCGCCCGCGCTGCTTTTGACCGGCTCACCGGGCAAGCCGGGATGGAGGATGTACTCGATGCGCTGTTCGGTCGCTTCTGCCTCGGCAAATGACCGATGTTTCACGTGAAACATTCCTCTGCCTGACAAATCGGCGAGCGCGCGCTAAGGGCGCGTCATGTACGACGTGCTCGTGATTGGCGCCGGCCATGCCGGCTGCGAGGCCGCCGCCGCCGCGGCGCGGCGCGGCGCGCGCGTCGGGTTGCTGACGTTCCGCGCCGAAGATGCCGGCCAGATGTCGTGCAATCCGTCGATCGGCGGCGTCGGCAAGGGCCATCTGGTGCGCGAGCTCGACATATTCGACGGCCTGATGGCGCGCGCCGCCGACCGCGCCGCCATCCACCGGCGGATGCTCAACCGAAGCAAGGGCCCGGCGGTGCAGGGCCCGCGGGTCCAGGCCGACCGCGCTCTTTACCGCTCTGCAATCGCCGAGATGCTGAAGGAAAGCGGCGTCGAGTTGCTGATCGCCGAGGTGCTGGCGATGCGGCTGCCGGGCGGCCGCATCGCCGGAGTCGAGACGAGCATCGGCTTCCTGCCGTGCCGGGCGCTGGTGATCGCCACCGGAACCTTCCTCGATGCACGCATTTTCGTCGGCGAGCAGGTCAGCGGTGGCGGCCGCCGGGGTGAGCGGGCGGCGCTGGCGCTGGGCGAACAGGTTCGCGAGATCGGCCTAGGCCAGGGGCGCCTTAAGACGGGAACGCCGCCGCGCCTAGACGGCCGGACGATCGACTGGGCGCGGCTCGAGGAGCAGCCGAGCGACCGCGATGACTGGACCATGTCGGCGCTCGACGACGGCGTGCGACGACCGCAGCTGGCCTGCGCGATCACGCGCACCAACGCGCGCACGCACGATATCATCCGGTCGAATTTTACCCGTTCGCCGCTGTTCGCCGGAGCGATCGCCGGTCGGGGCCCGCGCTACTGCCCGTCGATCGAGGACAAGGTGAAGCGCTTCGGCGACCGCGACGGCCACCAGATCTTCCTCGAGCCGGAAGGCCTCGACGATGCCCTCGTCTATCCGAACGGCATTTCGACCTCGCTTCCCGCCGACGTTCAGCGCGACTTCGTGCGAAGCATCGCCGGGCTCGAGCGCGTCGAGATCGCGCGGCCCGGCTATGCGGTCGAATATGAATATGTCGACCCGCGCCGGCTTCGCTCGACGCTCGAGACCCATGACATCGGCGGCCTGTTCCTCGCCGGCCAGATCAACGGCACCACCGGCTATGAGGAAGCGGCGGCCCAGGGGCTGGCCGCCGGACTCAACGCCGCGGCGCACGCGCTTGGCCTTGGCGAAGTCCGGTTCGACCGCCGCACCAGTTACATCGGCGTGATGATCGACGATCTGACCTTGCAAGGCGTCAGCGAGCCCTATCGGATGATGACCGCGCGGGCCGAATATCGCCTGTCGTTGCGCGCCGACAATGCGACCACCCGGCTAGGCGAGGCGGCGCTCGCCGCCGGCTGCGTGTCAAAGCAGCGCCGCGACCACATCGCCCGGCATTTCGGTCAGCGCGAGGGCCCGGCCTGGGCGGAAACCGATGAAGGCAAGGCCGACGCGCTTTACGCGCCCTATGTCGAGCGGCAGCAGCGCGAGTGGGAAGTCGTCCGGCGCGACTCCGGCGTCCTGCTGCCGGCCCACCTCGATTATAGCGCGATCCCCGGGCTTTCGACCGAAATGGCGGAGCGGCTGCGGGCGGCACGCCCGGAAACGCTCGATCAGGCGTCGCGCATCGCCGGCGTAACCCCCGCGGCGCTATCGGCGCTGTATGTCGCCACGACGCGCGCGGCGGCATGACGTCACTGGAGGTCGCTGCTGGACGGCCTGTTTCACGTGAAACATTGGTGCTTCTGGAGCGGTTCGCGGACCTGCTGAGGGCCGCCAGCGCCGAACAGAATCTGGTGTCGGCGGCGAGCCTGGACTCGTTGTGGGAGCGGCACATCATCGATTCGGCGCAGCTGGTTCGTTTCGAATCCAGGCCTGGCGCCAGCTGGGGCGACATCGGCTCGGGCGCCGGGCTGCCCGGGGTCGTTATCGCCGCGCTGGTGGAAGGACCAGTGACCCTGGTTGAGCCGCGGCGGCTTCGAGCCATGTTTCTCGAGCAAGCCTGCGCGGCGCTCGGCTTTGGCGACCGGGTGCGCGTCGCCCAGGCGAAAAGCGAGCGGCTGAGCGGTTCGTTCGACATGATCGCCGCCCGCGCGCTGGCCCCGCTCGACCGATTGCTGGCCATCACCCGCCATCTGTCGCACCCCGGAACCGTCTGGGTGCTGCCCAAGGGCCGAAATGCCAAATCGGAACTGGCAGAGGCGCGGCGAAACTGGCACTGTGCCGCCAGGGTCGAGCCGAGCGTCACCGACCCGCAGTCCCGGATCCTGGTTCTGGCGCAAGTGGGGGCGAAGCAAGGCCGATGATCAGAGTCGCCGTCGTCAATCAGAAGGGCGGGGTCGGCAAGACCACGACCGCCATCAACCTCGCGACCGCGCTGGCGGCGATCGGCTGGAAGGTGCTGCTCGTCGACCTCGATCCGCAGGGCAATGCGTCGACCGGGCTGGGAATCGGCCAGTCGAGCCGCGAACGCTCGAGCTACGATGTGTTGATCGGCCGTGCGGGCCTGGCCGAGAGCACGGTGCCGACCCGGGTGCCGCGTCTCGATCTGTTGCCGGCGACGATGGATCTGTCCGGAGCCGAGGTCGAGCTGGTCGCGCTCGAAGAGCGGGCGCACCGCCTCGATCTGGCCTTGTCGTCGGCGCCTGGCCGCTGGGACATCTGCCTGATCGACTGCCCGCCGTCGCTCGGCCTGTTGACCGTCAACGCGCTGGTCGCGGCGCGCCATTTGCTGGTTCCGCTGCAGTGCGAATTCTTTGCTTTAGAAGGACTTAGCCAGCTTTTGCAGACGGTCGAGCGGGTCCGCCAGGCATTCAACCCGCGCCTCGCAATCCTCGGCATCGCGCTGACCATGTTCGACCGGCGTAACAATCTTTCGCAGCAGGTGTCGGACGACGTTCGCGCCTGCCTCGGAGCGACGGTTTTCGAAACGGTCGTTCCCAGGAACGTGCGATTGTCTGAAGCACCAAGCCACGGCCTGCCGGCGCTGATCTACGACCTGAGATGCGCGGGGTCGGAAGCCTATGTACGGCTGGCCCGCGAATTGATCGGCAGGTTGCCGGCGCGGGCGGAAGCGGCATGAGCGCCAAGCGTCCCGGGACCGGGCTCGGCCGCGGCCTGTCGGCGCTGCTCGACGAGGCGGTGCGCCCGCCCGACCCCGATTCGCAGGCGCCTGCGCCGAGCGGCGTAAGCGAGATCGAGATCGGCCTCATCCGCCCCAACCCCCACCAGCCCCGCAACCGCTTCGACGACGAGTCGATCGCCGAGCTGGCCGATTCCATTGCCGAAAAGGGGGTGCTTCAACCGATTTTGCTGCGACCGAGCGGCGACGGCTACGAGATAGTCGCCGGCGAGCGGCGTTGGCGGGCGGCGCAGCGAGCCCGGATCCACAGCATTCCGGCGATCGTCCGCGAGATCGACGATTCGGCCGCCGCCGAGATCGCGCTGATCGAGAATATTCAGCGCGAGGATTTGAACGCGATCGAGGAGGCGGAAGGCTATCGGCAGCTGATCCGGCGCCACGGCCACACCCAGGACGGGGTGGCGCGGCTGGTTCACAAGTCGCGCAGCCACGTCGCCAACCTTCTGCGACTGCTGGATCTGCCGCTGTTCGTTCGCGAGTCGCTAATGCAAGGCGATATTAGCATGGGCCATGCTCGAGCCATCGCCACGGCACCCGATCCCGAATCGCTGACCCGGCAAATTGTCGCCAAGGGTCTTTCGGTGCGCCAGGCCGAGGCGCTGGCGAAGCGGGTGCGGCCGGGGGCAGGGGGCGACGCCGCGCGAGGCAGCGCGCAGGCTCCCCAGGGCGCCGGCGATCCCGACCTCGCGGCGCTCGAGCGACAGCTTGGCGACATGCTCGGGATCAAGGTCAAGGTGACCCACAAAGGCCGCACCGGGACGGTGACCCTGCATTACAGCAGCCTCGACCAGCTCGACATGCTCTGCCAGCGCCTGTCGGGAGAGACCATCTAGCTACGCCGGCGAGCCGCGGCTCGGGCGATCGCGATCAGCTCCTCGCCCAGCGCCTCGGCGGGCGGCGGCGAATCGGACCGCATCAGCGAGCGTTCGAGCGAGCCGGCCCGATCGGCGACACGTGCCAGACCGCCCGAGTCCCACTTTGCGAGCAGCCTTCCGATCAGCGGCTTATCCTTCCAGAACAATGGCCTGCCGCCCCCTGACGCCATGACGTCGGCGACCCGTTCGCCGCGATCGATCCGAGCGCGCATCGGCGCCAGCATCAGCAACCGGCGCTGGAGCGAGCGGAGAATCGGAATCGCCTCGCCGCCGAGCGCCGGGGTTCGCGAAAGCTCCTCCGATAGTTCCCGCAACTCGCCGGCCAACGCCAGATCGGCAAGCCGCAGCGTGTCGCCTTCGGAACCGGCGGCGACGGCGTCGAGCGCATCATGGCCAAGCGCGCGCGGTTGCTCCGGCGACGCATCCGCGTACAGCGCCAGCTTGGTCAGTTCCTGTCCGAGCAGCCGCCGGTCATTGTCGCAGGCAGTGGCGAGCCGCGCTGCGACCCCCGGCTCGAGTCGCAGGCCCTCGCCTCGGGCCAGCTGGTCAGCCATCGCTTCGGCATCCTCGCCGTCCGGGATGTAGGAGACGTAGGCGAGCGCCAGCGCGCTGCTCTCCGCCAGCTTGAGCAGCGCGGACGTCTTGCGCAGCGGACCGGCGATGGCGACCACCGGGCTGTCGCATGCCGCGGCAGCCAGCAACGCTGAAACCCCGGCTTCGATCTCATCGCCCGAGGGCTCGATCCAGATGAGCCTCGTCTCGCCGAACAGGCTGATCGCGCCGGCCTCGTCGGCAAGCGTCGCGGGATCGGCGCGAATGTCGTTTGCCGACACCGCATATTTGACCGCGCCCAGCGCCTTGAGCAGCCGCTCGCCATGGCTACGCGACTGCCCCTCGTCGGCGCCGTAAAACAGGTAAAAGCGGGTCCCGGCGTCGGGCCGGTCGAGCGCCCGGCCGATGTTGGCCTTGGTCGCCTTCACCGAGCGGCGGCGGTGCGCGCCGCGAACAATCCGAGCCGCGCGACGATCTGATCGGCGACGACTTCGGACAGGCGCTCGGACGCGCTCTGTTCGGCGGCAATGGTCGCATATTCTGAAGAGACGACGTCGATTCCGGCGTCCGAGCCGGCGGTCGCGTCGAGCACAACCGCGCCGGTGGCGAGATCGACCAGCCGGTAGCGAGCGCGCAGCGTCCGGCGTTCGCGGGTGGCGGCACGGTCGCCGCGGATCGCAAGGCCGGTGATGGCATCGTCGAGCTCTACCTCCAGGCGATAGCGGGGCGAGCCCTGCTCGCCCGACCGCAATCGATCCGCGAGGGCGTTGTACATCAGCCAGCCGACCCGGTCGGGAATCGGTGCGACTGTGATTGAATGCAGCGTCGTCGCCGCAGCGCCGCCCGAGCCTCCGCCGTAGAGCGGCCGCAAGCCGCAGCCCGACAGCGCGGCGAAAGCGATCAGGACAAGCAGGACGCGGGTCATGCGACGATATTCACCAGCCGATCGGGGACGACGATCACCTTGCGCGGTGCGCCGCCGCCGAGCTGGCGCTGGACCTTGTCGGACGACAGCGCAAGCGCTTCGGCTGCCGCCCGGTCGAGCCCGCGCGGCGCTCTCAGCGTGTCCCGCAGCTTGCCGTTGACCTGGACGGCGAGCGTCACCTGCTGCTCGACCAGCAGCGACTCGTCGAACTTCGGCCAGGCGGCGTCGACCGCCAGCCCGTCCTGGCCGAGCTTCGCCCAGCATTCCTCGGCGAGATGCGGCGCCATCGGCGCGATCAGCGGCACGAGCGTTGCGATCGCGTTCGAACGATCGGCCGACGCCGGCGCCTTCTCGATCGCGCTGACCAGCTCGTAGAGCAGTGCGACCGCCTTGTTGAACTGAAGCCCGTCGATCGCCTCGCCGACTCCGGCGATGGTCCGGTGCAGCCGGCGTGTCAGCGCCTCGTCAGCGCCGTCGGCGGGCTTGGCCGAGGTAACCAGCCGCCAGACCCGCTGGACGAAGCGGGAGGCGCCCTCGATACCGCTTTCCGACCATTCGAGGTCCCGTTCGGGCGGGCTGTCCGACAGCATGAACCAGCGCACCGCGTCGGCGCCGTAGCGGCCGACGATCGGCTCCGGATCGATCGTGTTGCGCTTCGACTTGGACATTTTCTCGACTCGGCCGACCTCGGCCGGCTTGCCGGTGGCGATTTCTACCAGGCGCCCGTCCTTGCGCTCGACTTCGTCTGGGGTGAGCCAGCGGCCGTCCGGCGAACGGTAAGTCTCGTGGGTGACCATGCCTTGGGTGAACAGCCCCTTGAACGGCTCGGCGATGCCGATCCGGCCGATGCTCCGCAGCGCCCGGATCCAGAAGCGGGCATAGAGCAGGTGCAGGATCGCATGCTCGACCCCGCCGATATATTGATCGACCGGAAGCCAGGCTTCGGCTTCGGCGCGGTCGAACGGCTTGTCGGCCGGCTGGCTGGCGAAGCGGATGAAGTACCAGCTCGAATCGACGAAGGTATCGAGCGTGTCGGTCTCTCGCCGCGCCGGTTCGCCGCACGACGGGCAAGCGACGAGCCGCCAGCCATCGTGGCGGTCGAGCGGGTTGCCAGGCACGTCGAACGCCACGTCTTCGGGCAGCACCACCGGCAGCTGGTCGCGCGGCACCGGCACCGGCCCGCAGCTTTGGCAATGGACGATGGGGATCGGCGTCCCCCAATAGCGTTGCCGCGACACGCCCCAGTCGCGCAGCCGCCAGGCGGTGGTCCCCGATCCCCAGCCGCCGGCCTCGGCGCGCCGGATGACGTCGGCGGCAGCGTCCTCGGTGGAAAGCCCGTCGAGGAAGCCCGAGTTGACCGCCACCCCGGGCGCGGTTTCCGCCTGGTCGACCGGCAAATCGGCGTCTTCGGCGCTTTGCGCAACGACGCGATGGATCCCAAGATGATATTGCGTCGCAAATTCGAAATCGCGCGCGTCGTGCGCCGGTACGCCAAACAGCGCGCCGGTGCCATAATCCATCAGCACGAAATTGGCGACGAACACCGGCAGCATCCGGTCGGGATCGAGCGGATGAATAGCTTCCAGCCCGGTGTCGAAGCCCTTTTTCTCCTGAGTCTCCAGCTCGGCGGCAGTGGTGCCGCCTTTCCGGCACTCGGCGATGAAGTCGGCCAGTTTCTCATTCTTTGCCGCAAGCGCCTGCGCCACCGGATGCTCGGCCGAGATGGCGACGAAGCTCGCTCCGAAAATGGTGTCGGGCCGGGTGGTGAAGACTTCGACGGACGCTATTTCCCCCTCGCTCGCGGGAGGGGAAGCAAGCTGGAATTCGAACTTCAGCCCGCGGCTCCGGCCGATCCAGTTCTCCTGCATCAGCCGGACCTTGTCGGGCCACTCGTCGAGCTGCTCCAACCCGTCGAGCAGCTCCTCGGCGAAATCGGTGATCTTGAGAAACCATTGGCTCAACTTGCGTCGCTCGACCAGCGCTCCGGAGCGCCAGCCGCGCCCGTCGATCACCTGCTCGTTGGCTAACACGGTGTTGTCGACCGGATCCCAATTGACCTCGCTTTCCTTGCGATAGACCAACCCGGCTTCGTAGAGGTCGAGGAACAGCGCCTGCTCGTGGCCGTAATAGGCCGGATCGCAGGTCGCCAGCTCGCGGCTCCAGTCGAGCGCGAAGCCCAATCGCTTGAGCTGCGCCCGCATCGTCGCGATGTTCTCCCGGGTCCAGGCCCCGGGATGGACGCCGCGCTCCATCGCCGCATTCTCGGCCGGCATGCCGAACGCGTCCCACCCCATCGGGTGAAGCACCTCATGCCCATGCATCCGCCGATAGCGGGCGAGCACATCGCCCATCGCGTAGTTGCGGACATGGCCCATGTGGATGCGCCCCGAGGGATAGGGGAACATCTCCAGGACATAGCTTTTGGGCCGGGGGCTCGCGGAGTCGGCAGTGAAGCAGCCTTGCTCGTCCCAGCGCGCCTGCCAGAGCAGGTCCGCAACCGCCGGATCGAAGCGGCCGGTCATGTCGGCAATGGCCTCAGCCGCCGATTGTGGTCCGGCGAAGATCGCGGGCCCGGGTCAATATGATGTCTTCAAGCTTCTGGACGGTGGCTGCGGCGACCGGGGCATCGACCCACGCCCCGCTCTGGGAGACCTGGCGCGACGCCGCGACTCGCAGCGCGTCGGCGCGCAAATCCTGATCGAGGATCGACACCGTGAGCTTGACCCGCTCGCCCGGTGAATTGGGGTTGGTGAACCAGTCGGTGACGATGACCCCGCCGTTCGAATCGGCCTGGACCAGCGGAGCGAAGGATACGGTATCGATCGCCGCTCGCCACAAATAGGCGTTGACCCCGATCGAGGTCATCCGCGACGGAGCCAAATCCACCGGTACGTCGCGGTTCCGCGAGCAGCCGGGTGCCGTCAATGCAATGACCAGAATCGCGGCGGTAGCGAGATGCAGGCGAGCCATCTGTTTTCCTCAATGCCGAAGTGTTCGAATGCGCGTTATAGTGCTCGCCCGGCTGCCGCAAGCATCTCCCTCCGGCACGCTAGCTGTGCCATTGCTGCAACAGCACGCCGGTGAATCGACTCTCTGTCATGGAACCATGTTGGCCTGCTGGCTATATGAACTGTGTCAGGGAGCAGACGGTAGTGATTCTCCGCCGGTCCAGATATGCCAAGCTTCTCGCCGCGGCCTCCGTGGCGGGGCTTTTGCTGTCTCCGGCCGTCGCTGCCGACTCGGAGCAGAAGCGCCGCCCGCCGGCCGTCTCCGTCAGCTTCGATCCACTGGCAACATTCACTCCCGGCACCGCCGACCCAAGGCTCGCCGCGGCATTCGCCGGGCGCGGTCCTTCACTTAGCGACTTCAAGTTCACCCCGGCGGCGGCGAAAGGCCGGCCTTCGCAGGTGCGCGTGGCCATTCGCGCCCGCGTCGACTCACCGGCCCAAGCGCGGCGGTCCGATGCGGCGGCGACGACCTCCGCTTCCTCGGTCAACGCGCTTACGCCCGCGACCTACAATCTCGGCGCGTCGGTCGGCTGGCGGCGATTCGCCGTGTCCGGCGACGTCGGCAAGACCAGCGCTCCCAATCCGGCGCTCGCCGCACGCGAGACGGCGGTGGTCGGGGTCAGCTATTCGGTCAAGCGCTTTACCGGCCGAGTCGCGGTCGGTGCCGATCGCGCCGATCAGCGAGCAATCCCGCAACTCAGCAGGCCCGACAATTATTCGGTCGATCTCGGCGGCGCCTACAAGCTGACACGCAACATCGCTGTCACCGGCGGGGTTCGCTACAGCATCGATCAGGACCGCACCGTGGCGCTGGAGGACGATCGCCGCGACAGCCAGGCGGTCTACGTCGGCACCGCCTTCAAATTCTAACCGCCGGGCGTCGATCCCGGCCAGTCGCCCGTTTGTGAGCAGCGCCGAGCAGCGTCGCCGGTCACTCCTCGACGCGATCGCCGCCGCGGCTCGCCTTGCCGGGCGAAAGCCCGGCGACATCGCGCTGATCGCAGTCAGCAAGACCCGCAGCGCCGAGGAGATCGAGGCGTTGATTGCCGTCGGCCAGCGCGACTTCGGCGAAAGTCGGGTCCAGGAAGCGCTCAAAAAATGGCCGGCGATCCTCGAACGCCATCCCGATATCCGGCTCCACTGCATCGGCCGGCTGCAGTCGAACAAGGCAGGCGAAGTCGTGCGATTGTTCAACACGATCCATTCGCTCGACCGGTCTTCACTGCTCGAGGCGCTGGTCCGCGAGGGGGAGAAGGCGGGCCGCTTTCTGTCGGTCTATATCCAGGTCAACATCGGCGAGGAGGAGCAGAAGGGCGGCTGCGCGATCGGCGAGGTCGGCGGCCTGATCGCGGCGGTGCGCGCCTCGCCGCTGCCGCTTGCCGGGCTGATGGCGATCCCGCCGTTGGGGGTCGAGGCCGCGCCTTACTTCGCGCTTCTGGCGAAAATTGCGCGGGACCATGACGCCGGCGGCCTCAGCATGGGCATGTCGGGCGATTACAAGGCGGCGGTGATGCTTGGCGCGACCGCGGTCCGGGTCGGAACCGCGCTGTTCGAGGAGTGACGGCTAGGGCAAATGCCCGCTTCGGTCGCGCTTGGCGGCCAGATAGTCGGCGTTGTGCGGGTTGGCCGGCATATGGTGAGCGACCCGTCCGGCGACCCGGATCCCGGCCCGTTCGAGCCCGGCGACCTTGGCCGGGTTGTTGGTCAGCAGCCTGACCTGATCGATGGCAAGTGCGCGAAGAATTGCCGCGGCATGGGCATAGTCGCGTTCGTCGTCCTCGAAGCCGAGGCGCAAATTGGCCTCGACGGTATCGAGCCCGCGGTCCTGAAGCGCATAGGCGCGCAACTTGTTGGCAAGACCGATGCCGCGCCCTTCCTGCCGGAGATAGAGAAGCACGCCGCCACCCGCCGCGCCGATCAAACGCAGCGCTTCCCTGAGCTGCGGCCCGCAGTCGCATTTCAGCGATCCGAACACATCGCCGGTCAGGCATTCGCTGTGCAGACGGACCAGCGGCGGCTCGCCGGCGAAGGCGCCGATCAGCAGCGCGACATGTTCCTGGCCGTCGTCCGAGGCGCGGAAGGCAAGTATCTGCGAGTCGGGAAGGCCGTCGATCGGCAGGCGCGCGAGCGCGATAAGGACGACGTCGGCAACGGCGCCGCGCTGCAGCGCGTCCGCCGCCACGGCCGGCATCGGCGCCGCGCTTCCCGGATCGAGCAACCACAGCGCCGGCAGCAGTCCGGAACTCCGGGCAAGGCCAAGCGCCGCCACCGCCGCCGCTTCGTCGGCGATCGGCACCGCTCGCAGCGGACCGATCGGCGCGCGGGCGAAATCCTGCGCCGGATCGGCGATCCGCAATGCGGTGTCCGGGTCCAGCCAGGGTTCGCGCGCGACCAGCACCGGCCTTGCCGGATCGGCGGCGTCGCGTGCGTTGGCCAGCGACAGCGCCGCTGCCCGCCGGCCGCTGAGCAGCAGCGGCGCGGAAGATTGCGGGTCGAGCAGGTCGAGCATTTCGCCAGTCGCGGTTTCGACCGACGCGACGACCATCGGCTGGTCCGCCCCGATCCGCACCGCCCGGCCGCACCGCAGCGCCGCAACCGCCCGGCGGATCGCATCGGATGCGCTCAAACGGAGATCTCGCAGATCAGCGGAACATGATCGGACGGTCGTTGCCAGCCCCGGCAGGGCTCCAGCACGCGGTGCGCGGAGACATGGTCGCCAAGCGATGGCGATGCCCAGATATGGTCGAGCCGCCGCCCGCGGTCGCTCGCCGCCCAATCGCGGGCCCGGTAGCTCCACCAGGTAAAGCAGCGGTCGGGCGCCGGCACGAAGCGGCGGCCGACATCGATCCAGCCGTGCGCCTGTTGCAGCCGTTCCAGCGCCTCAACTTCGATCGGCGTGTGGCTGACGACATCGAGCAGCGCCTTGTGGCTCCAGACGTCGCACTCGAGCGGCGCGACGTTGAAGTCGCCGACGATGATGGTTGGCTCCTTCAACCCTTCGGACCAGCGGGTCATGCGGTCGATGAAGTCCAGCTTCTGCCCGAACTTGGGGTTGAGGGTGCGGTCGGGGATGTCGCCGCCGGCCGGCACATAGACATTCTCGATCCGCAGTCCGCACATCAGCCGGGCGCCGACGTGGCGGGCCTCGCCATTGTCCTGCCAATCGTGACTGCCGGGATCGCAAAGCTCGAGCCGGCTGACGATGGCGACGCCGTGATGCATCTTCTGACCGTTGAGCTGCTGGTGGACATAGCCGTGCTTGGCGAACAGCGCCGAGGGAAAGGCGCCATTGTCGGCCTTGGTCTCCTGCAGGCAAAGCAGATCCGGCTGCTCCTCCTCGAGCAGGCGCTCGACGATCTCCGCGCGGGCGCGCACGGAGTTGATGTTCCAGGAGGCGATTTTTATACGAGTGGTCACGGCCCTTTTGCCTCTAGCGCAAAGCGGTCGGCGATTGCGAGCGGAGCGGCGGTTCAGTGAAGAAAAAGGCCCCCGCTCCGGGGGCATGGAGCGAGGGCCGACCAAGCGTTCGTCACGCAAGGTGATCCTGCGGCGCCCGAGTAACAGGGGGAAACCACGGGCAGTGCAGGAGTCATTTCCGATCTAGCGACGGCTTGCTGACGGCCCGATGAACGGTTGTGATCTGCTACGCTTTTTTCACCCGCGCTTTTTCGGTTCGGCGTAGCGGAAGGCGCTTGCCGGCACCGCGACATTGTAGCGCTGATTGGCGAGCTTGACGGTGGTCTTCTTGTTCTGCGCGTCGATCGCCGTCCAGCCCTGGAGCAGCAGCCCGCCCGGCGCCGAGGGGCTTCTGACGAACGCCAGCAGCAGAGTGCCGAATTCCGGGCGCCGGGCGTCGCGGGCCCGAACCAGCAGGATGCGCGAATCCTTCTGCGGAATGACGCGGGCGATGCGATTGATGTTCGGGTTCGGCGATAGCAGGATTCCGAGCGGCGTCTTGTCGAGGTCCCAGCTCGACGTTTGCCCGACCTGATAATCGATGAAGTTCAGCTTGCCGCCGGTGCCGACCAGCAGCAGGTCGCCGCCGGCATATTGGAAGCGGATTTGTCCCGGCCGCTTGAGCTGGAGGGTGCCGCGGGCGGTGCGGTTCTTGGCGTCGGTCTGGCTGAAGTTGGCGGTCATCGACTGGACGGCGGCAAGGTGAGTCTCGACTCGGTTGAGGTCGGAACTCTGCGCCTGCGCGGGCACGGCCAAGGCGACAATCGCGACCGGCGCAAGCGCGCGCGCGAAATGGGTTACAAAACTCATGTCCTAGACTCCTGGGATATTTGGTCGCCGCTATGGCGCGCAACCATTGAATGCCGACTGAACCCGCGAGTTCCCTGAGGTTCAGATCACGACACGAGGCCGACGGGCTAAATCGGATGCCCGTCGGGATCGATCAGCACCTCGCGCCGGCCGACATGATCGGGGGCGCCGACCTTGCCGTCCTTTTCCATCCGCTCGATCAGCCGCGCGGCGCTGTTGTAGCCGACCCGTAGCTGGCGCTGGAGATAGGAGGTCGAGGCCTTCTGGCTTTCGGCAACGATCTGCACCGCCTTGCGATAGAGCCGGGTCTCGGCGTCGTCCTCGCCGGTAGGCTGACCGTCGAACAGATAGCCGCCGTCCTCCGGTTCCTCGGTGACCGCCTGAATATAGTCGGGGACGCCCTGCCGCCGCCAATGTTCGGCGACGCTGCGCACCTCCTCGTCGCTGACGAACGGGCCGTGGACCCGGATGATCTGCTTGCCGCCGGGCATGTAGAGCATGTCGCCCTTGCCGAGCAGCTGTTCGGCGCCTTGCTCGCCAAGGATGGTGCGGCTGTCGATCTTGCTCGTCACCTGGAAGCTGATCCGGGTCGGCAGATTGGCCTTAATGACTCCTGTGATGACGTCGACCGATGGCCGCTGGGTCGCCACGATCAGGTGGATTCCGGCTGCCCGCGCCTTCTGCGCCAGCCGCTGGATCAGGAATTCGACCTCCTTGCCGGCGGTCATCATCAGGTCGGCGAGCTCGTCGACGATGACGACGATCTGCGGCAGGACCTCGAACTCGAGCTGCTCGACTTCGTAGATCGGCTGGCCGGTGTCGGCGTTATAGCCGGTCTGGACGCGGCGGCCGAGCTGGGCGCCCTTGGCCTTGGCCTCGCGGACCTTGGCGTTGAAACTTGGCAATGCGCGAACTCCGAGGCTCGCCATCATCCGGTAGCGCTCCTCCATCTGCTCGACCGTCCATTTGAGCGCCCGGATCGCCTTGGCGGGCTCGGTAACGACCGGCGCCAGCAGGTGGGGAATATCTTCATAGCTGCTCAGTTCGAGCATCTTGGGGTCGATCAGGATCAGCCGGCAGTCGTCGGGGGTCATTTTGTAGAGCAGCGACAGGATCATGCAGTTGAGGCCGACCGACTTGCCAGATCCGGTGGTGCCGGCGACCAGCAAATGCGGCATCGGCGCGATGTCGGCGATTACCGGATCGCCCGCGATGTTCTTGCCGAGGATCAGGGGCAGGGCCATGTTCTGATCCTCGAACGCCTGGCTGCCGATCAGTTCCGACAAGGTGACCGACTCGCGCTTCGGGTTGGGCAGCTCGATGCCGATCACGCTTCGGCCGGGGACGGTCGCGACCCGCGCCGATAGCGCCGACATGTTGCGGGCGATGTCGTCGGCCAGCTGGATCACCCGGCTGGCCTTGATGCCGCTCGCCGGCTCGAGCTCGTACATGGTCACGACCGGGCCCGGCCGAACCTCGACGATGTCGCCGCGGACGTGGAAATCCTCGAGCACCGACTCCAGCAGGCGGGCGTTGCGCTCGAGTCCGGCGCGGTCGATCTGCGCCCGGCCCGAAGTCGGCGGAGGCTGGAGAAGGTCGACCGTCGGCAGCACATAATTGTCGCCCAAAGCAAGGCTCGGCTGGGCGCCTGCCTTCGCCTGTCGCCCCGTTCCCCGGGTTGCCGCCGCGACCGGTCTCGCCGGATCGGCAACCGCAACGCTCGGCCGCGACCTCGGCGGAGCGGCAACGCCGGCGCGGTCGTCGCGCTGCTCGATGGTGCGCCGCGGTTGCGGAGATTTGGTGCCCGGCGCTCGCCGGAACAGGCCGGCGATCGACGCCTTCTCCTGCGGCTGCAGGCCAAGCGCGAACCAGGCGAGCACCAGCCCGCCGACTGCGAACAGCAGCAGAATCACCAGCCGGACCGGCCCGGCGATTGCCGGATCGCCGATCATGGCGATGCCCGAATCGACGCCATTGGCCGCGGCCAGCGCAACTATTCCGCCCCAACCGCCGGGAAGCCCGGAAACCGCCGAGCCGCTGGTCAGGCTGAGCGCCACCCCGACGAAAATCGCGGCGGCGCCGGCGATCAGGAGCGAGCGGCCGATGCGACCCGAAGGCTCGAGCCGGATCATCCGCAGCCCGGCCAGCGCGATCACCGGCAGGAACAGCACCGACCCGAGGCCGAACACCAACAGCAGCAAATCGCTCGAATAGGCGCCAAGGCTGCCGATCCAGTTCGATGGCGGTCCGCCGGCGGCGGTGTTGAACGAGGGATCGGTGGTGCTGTGGGTGGCGAGCGCCAGCGCCAGCGCCAGCGCCAGTCCGAGCAGCATCGCGCCCCAGCTGCGCAGCGCGAAGCGCCGCATCGACGCGCGCAGCGCGTCGCGCCAGTCGGGTCCCAGGTCCCGCTTGCCGGACTTCGCCGCAGCCGTCGCCATTGCCTTGTCCCCACCCGAACAATCGAAGCTGTAGAATGCCTTGTCGGGGAGTCCCCGGTCAAGCGAAGTCGTGGCGGCGCCCCAAACGCCCCCTCGCAATGCCCGTTCGGCGGGTCTAGTGAGCGGCGATGGACCGCGCGGATGCGATCATCTTCGGCGGAGGCCTGGTCGGGCTGTCGCTCGCTGCAGCATGCGACGCCAGCGGCCTGTCGGTGATCGTCGTCGACCCGGCCGATCCGGACCGGCGGCTCGGGCTGGCATTCGACGGCCGCACCAGCGCAGTCTCGTCGAGCTCGATGCGGATGCTCAAGGCGATCGGCGTCGCCGACCATTTCCCGCAACCCGGCTGCCCGATCCGCAAGATCAGCGTCGCCGACGGGCTCGAGCCCGGCGGACTGTGCTTCGAGCCGGCCGCCGACGATGAGCCCCTGGGCTGGATGCACGAGAACCGCCACCTGCGCGCCGCGCTGCGCGCTCGGGCGGAGGCGGGACGCAATTCGTGGCTGTTGTGGAAGTCGCGAGTCTTGTCGGTCGAGCGCAGCGAGGGAGGCGTCACGGTTGCGCTCGAAGACGGTCGCAAGCTCAGCGCGCCCTTGCTGATCGGCGCCGACGGGCGCAATTCGCCGACCAGGGCGGATGCCGGAATAGCCGCCGCGCGCTGGCGCTACGATCATTCGGCGATCGTCTCGACCCTGCGGCACGAGCGCGGCCACGACAATGTCGCCTATGAGATCTTCTATCCGGCCGGCCCGTTCGCGCTGCTGCCGATGACCGACGATGAGGTCGGCCACCGTTCGGCGATCGTCTGGTCGGTCCAGCGCGACGACGCGGGCGGCTTCCTGTCGCTGTCGGACGCCGACTTCGCCGCCGAGGCGCAAGTGGCGATGGGCGGCTTCCTCGGCGCCGTCGAGCTAGCCGCGCCGCGATCCAGCTACCCGCTCGGCTTCCATCACGCGGCCCGCATTACCGCCCGGCGGCTGGCGCTGGTCGGCGACGCCGCCCACGCCATCCACCCGATCGCCGGGCAGGGCCTCAACCTCGGCTTTCGCGACGCCGCCGCGCTCGCCCAGGTGCTGGTCGAGGGCGCCAGGCTCGGCCTCGACCTCGGCGACCGGCAGCTGCTTGACCGCTATCAGCGCTGGCGAAGCCTCGACAGCCTGATGGTGGCGATGGCGACCGACGGGCTGACCCGGATTTACGGCGTTCCGGGGCGCACGGCTTCGGCGATCCGGCGTTTCGGGATGGGGCTGGTAGGCCGTGTGTCGCCATTGAAAGACCGGCTGATGGCCGAAGCGCGGGGTACCAGCGGCGAGTTGCCGCTGCTGCTTAGGGGCCTGTCGATCTAGAAAAATACAGGCGTCACTGCAGCGTCGGCTGAATCTCCGCGCCGCCGACCGCGACGCGCTGGAACTGCATCAGCTGCACCAGCAGTTCGGCGCGGCTCGCCAGCGCCTCTTCCTCGAGCAGCGCCTGCTTGGCGCCGACGTCGAACGGCGCGACCTGGGCGATCGCGTTGACCAGCATTTCGTCGTCCAGCCGCCCGACCGCGTTCCAGTCGACCGCCAGCCCGAGTGCGTCGCCGAGCCGCCGGGCCTCGCGCTCGACTTCGGCCCGCCGGGTCATCGCCAGGGCCGGCGGCTCGCTGTCGTCGAAGGCGGCGACGTCGACATTTGCGTTGCGATAGGCGGTGCCAAGGTCCGCCTCCTCGATCAGCCGGAATCGGCTGGAACCGTGGAGGACGATGTTGAAGCGGCCGTCCTCAAGCTCCTCGACGCCGACGATCTCGCCGACGCAGCCGACCTGGTAGAGCGGCGGCCGCTGGTCCTCCTCGTCGAAGGTTTTCGGCTGGATCATGCCGATCTGTCCGCCGCCATCGAGCGCGTCGGAGACCATCTCGCGGTAGCGCGGTTCGAAGATATGCAGCGGCAGTTGCGCGCGCGGGAAAAGGATCGCCCCGGCGAGCGGGAAGATCGGCAGCCGCAGCGGCCGCGGCCCGCTCATGTGAACAGCAGCGCCGACAGCCTGCGCCGCTGGCCGCGCGCCCACGGATCCTCCAGCCCCTGCGCCTCGAGCAGCTGGAGGAACCGAGTGCGCGCCGCGCCTTCGTTCCAGTCCCGGTCCCTGGCGATGATCTCGAGCAGCGCGTCGGCGGCAGCATCGCGATCGCCGCTCGCTACATGAGCATTGGCAAGATCGAACCGCGCCTGATGATCGTCGGCATCGGCGGCTATTCTGGCCTCAAGGTCGGCGGCATCGATCGGTCCCGACCCGGACGACAACTCGAACGCCGCGCGCGCTCGGGCAATCGCCGGATTGGCGGCAATCTCAGCCGGCACGGCGGCCAGCAATTCCCCGGCCTGGTCGCGCTCTCCGGTTGCGAGCAGCGCCCGCGCCAGCCCGCCGATCGCCGCCGGGTCGTCGGGCGCCATCTCCTGGATCTGCCGAAAGATCGACACCGCGCGCGGTGCATCGCTGCCGGCCAGCACTTCCTCGCCCATCGCCACCAGCGGTCCGATCTCGGCCTGCTTCGCGGCCTCGCCGCCGCCGCCGCCGATACCAAGCTGCGCGATCAGCTGGTCGATAACCTGCTTGAGCGAGGCCTCGCTGCGATGGTTGGAAAGGTCGGCGACCGGCTGGCCCTGGTACAGCGCATAGACCGTCGGGATCGACTGAATCCGAAACTGGGCGGCGATCAGCTTGTCCGCGTCGACGTCGATCTTGACCAGGCGAACGCCCTTGCCGGCATAGTCCTTGGCGATCTTGTCGAGCAGCGGCGTCAGCTGCTTGCACGGGCCGCACCACTCGGCCCAGAAGTCGAGGATCACCAATTCGCTCATCGATGGCTGGATGACGTCGCGCTCGAAGCGGGCGACCGTTTCGCGTTCCGCTTCGCTCAATCCGACCGTCGCCACCTGCTCATTCTCCTGCTTGCCGCCTGGCCGTTCATATGGGGGTTGAAGTGATTGCGACAAGCAAAAGCTCCGCTACTTGCGGCATCGGCTCGGGCCATGCTAGGCGCCCGCCACCTCAGCCGATAGGCCGCCGCGACGGCGATCGGTTCAGCCGACGAGCGGGCGTAGCTCAGGGGTAGAGCACAACCTTGCCAAGGTTGGGGTCGAGGGTTCGAATCCCTTCGCCCGCTCCAGTTTTCCGGCATTGTTGAAGTTACCTGTCGGGCGACAGGTAACATATAGGAAACTCGCGAGTCCGGTGTTTGGTCGACCGAGTTTGCGCAGAACTCACTCGTAAGCGATACACCACCGCAATGGCAGGCTCGCTTGAAAAGGCCCAGAAAGATTTCTGGGACGCCGTGATTGAGCGGTACGAGAACGGCGAATGGTGGCGGTTCACCATCAATTTAGCGCTCGTTGTGGGTGGCGGCTTGCTCGTTGGCCTGGGCAGGCTCGAGCTTCTTGCGGAACCGAATCGATCCTGGGTCACCGGCATAGGCCTCGGGATGGTGTTCTTCGGGGGCTTGCTGACCGCAATCTTCGATCGGCGCCGAGCAGGGCTCACAAGTAGCGCGCGCGCGGCGATCGATTTAGCCCAATCGTTCACCGACAATCGCGGATTACTGGAAAGCCAAATCCGGGCTGCCGAGCAGTTAGACGTAAGACGTCGGCATCTCTTGTGGGCTCAGTTCGTCATGCTCGAAGCTGCGGAGCGCATGCCAATGTCTGCGGGCGTCGTCACCGTTATCGAGGCAATGTTGGATGCAGGCTCTAATGACCTGGAAGGTGCAATTGGCTTCGACCCAGGAGAGCGATGGACGTTTTCGATCTTTCAGCGGGGCCGACTAAAGCTCCGTTCAAAAACTGAAGTGATGCGCCGCATCGCTTTCGTTTGGGCAGAGCGTTCAATGGAGAAGAGGCCCGCAAGGGAGTGGCGGAAGAAGGAAGGGTTCACGGGAGTTTCGTGGCAGCGGGACGACGAAGTAATCGAGGCCGACGTTCGCGCTCCCGGCGTTGTTGAACAATACCCAGTGCCCATCGATATGCAGAAGCCGGACGACAATGAGAGATACGTCTCAGTGGCTGTCGTACCGATCCGGGTGGGGCGCGACGACGAGAT
>CAYUWJ010000055.1:0-9129 GCA_964448315.1 uncultured Sphingomonas sp.
CCGGCGTGGACGATGCCGGCCTTTTCGACCCGGAACTCGACCTGGCCCGACTTGGCCGCCTTGACCGCCTCGCCGACGTTGGGCGTGACCGTTCCGAGCTTGGGGTTGGGCATCAGCCCCTTGGGGCCGAGCACCTTGCCGAGCCGTCCGACGATGCCCATCATGTCGGGCGTCGCGATCACCCGCTCGAAGTCGATCTTGCCGCCCTGGATCGCTTCCATCAGATCCTCGGCGCCGACCACTTCGGCCCCCGCCTTGGTCGCCTCCTCGGCCTTGTCGCCGCGGGCGAACACCGCCACCCGGACGTCCTTGCCGGTGCCCTTGGGCAGCGACACGACGCCGCGCACCATCTGGTCGGAGTGGCGCGGATCGACGCCGAGGTTCAACGCCAACTCGACTGTCTCGTCGAACTTCGACGTCGCGTTGGCCTTGACCAGCCCGATCGCCTCGCCGACCGGATAGACTTTGGTGCGATCGACGCTGCCGGCCTGGGCTTGGCGCTTCTTGCTGAGCTTTGCCATGTCCCTAGCCCTCCACGACCTGGAGGCCCATCGCGCGGGCGCTGCCTTCGATGATCCGGGTCGCCGCCTCGATGTCGTTGGCGTTGAGGTCCTTCATCTTTGCTTCGGCGATTTCGGCGACCTGGGAGCGCCGAATCGTGCCAACGCTTTCCTTGCCGGGCTCCGCTGCCCCCGACTTGATCCGGGCCGCCTTCTTGAGAAGGAAGCTGGCCGGCGGAGTCTTGGTGGTGAAGGAGAAGCTGCGGTCGGCATAGACGGTGATCACCGTCGGGATCGGCATGCCCTTTTCCATTTCCTGCGTCGAAGCGTTGAACGCCTTGCAGAATTCCATGATGTTGACGCCGCGCTGGCCCAATGCCGGGCCGATCGGCGGCGACGGGTTGGCGGCGCCGGCGGGCACCTGCAGCTTGATATAGCCGGTGATTTTTTTTGCCATCTCTCTCACTCTGTAGGGGACGGCGCGCGCAAGGCGGCTCCGTCCGGTTCAAGTTTAGCGGTCCAAGCGGCTCTTCGCGAAGAAGACCCTCCCGCATCGGCTCCATTGCTGTCGCGCTGGAAGACGGCGGCCCTTAGCAGCGCTCGAAGCGATTGGCCAGCCGGTCCCGAAGGCTGGCAAAGGGTGTGTGAAAGCGCTTGTTAACCAACCCCGGTCAACGCTTTCCCCTGAGCGAATAGTTACTTCGAATTAACCCCCGGTCCTTCATAGCTGACCGATGCAGGCTGCAGCAAAGCGTCTGCCGGGCGAACGCAAAGCCCGGCGGGGGCAAAGTCCGACGCCATTACCGCACCTTGTGACGGCGGACGATACCGCCTTGCTCGGCGCTTTGCCGATCGCCGCAGCGATCATCGGCAAGCGCGACGATAATTGCCTGATGGTATTGGCCAGCAATCACTGCTTCAGCGACACGGTCGCCGCATCGACCTGCGACGCGCTCGACTGGAACCAGGCCGATTGCCTGAAGGAAGGGCCGATCGCGACGCTGATCGCGCGCTTCTTTGACGATCCCGCCGCGCCCGGCGACCTCGACTTCCGCGACGGCGAGGGGGTTGCGGCGCGCTATTTCCGATTGAAGCTGGCGCCGCTGCCCAAGGGCGAACATGCCATCGAGCGCTGCCTGCTGAGCCTGGTCGACCGCACCGTCGAGGCGCAGGCCGAGCGCGCGCTGCGGGCGGAAATGCTGCGCGACAGCCTGACCGGGCTGCCCAACCGATTGTCGTTCACCGAAAGTGTAGAGATCGCCGGCGAGAAGGTCACCAGGGACATCCAGCATGCCGTGCTGGTCGTCGACATGCTGCGCTTTTCGCGAATCAACGAGAGCATGGGCAGCCTTGCCGGCGACGAGCTATTGATCACCTTCGCGCGGCGGCTGATCTCGGCGCTGCGCGGCGGCGACGTGCTCGCCCGGACCGGCGGCAACGAGTTCGGCGTGCTGGTGACTTTGCGCCGCGGAGTCGCCGACGCGATGGCCGCCGCCGAGCGGATCCAGCAGGTGATGGCCGCCCCGTTCAAGATTTCCGATCTCGAAATCCGCATCGAGTGCGCGATCGGGCTGGCGCTGATGCAGCCTGGACAGGACGCCGAGGAGCTTTTCCGCAACGCCCAGTTCGCGGTCAAGCAGGCCAAGCAGACCGGCATGCCGCAGATTTATGAGCCGCGCCAGGCAAGCGAGGCGAGGCGGCGTTTCTCGATCGAGACCGAACTTCGCCGGGCGCTCGACAAGGATCAGCTGAAGCTGTTCTACCAGCCGCTGATCAACCTCAAATCGGGCGAGGTCGCCGGGTTCGAGGCGCTGGCCCGCTGGCAGCACGACGACCGCGGCGACATCAGCCCGAGCGAGTTCATCCCGGTTGCCGAGGAGTCGGGCCTGATCCTCCAGCTCGGTCGCTGGGCGATGCACAAGGCGGCCGACACGCTCGCCGAGTGGGACAAAGAGACCGGCGAGAGGCTGCCGTTGTACGTCGGCGTCAACCTGTCGGCGATCCAGGTCGCCCGCGACGATCTTGCCGCGGTCGTGTCCAGCGCACTCAAATCCAGCGGGCTGACCGGAGATCGGCTGACTCTCGAGTTGACCGAAAGCGCGATCGTCCAGGACCCGGCCCGGGCGACGCGGGTGTTCGAGGCGTTAAAAGCGCTCGACGCGACGGTGGCGATGGACGATTTCGGCACCGGCTATTCGAGCCTCGCCTATCTGCAGCGCCTGCCGATCGACGTGCTGAAGATCGACCGCAGCTTCGTTTCCGGAATGATGGTCGATCCGGACAGCGTCGCCATCGTCCGCGCCGTGCTCAGCCTCGCCGACGCATTGGGCATGTCGACCACCGCCGAAGGCATCGAGACGGTCGAGCTGGCGACCACCCTGGCGACATTGGGCTGCGCCAGCGGCCAGGGCTATCATTTCGCCAAGCCGCTCGAGGCCGACGCCGCGCTCGACTATTGGAAATCCCGCAAGCGCCCCTGATCGAGGCGCGATGCTCCCGGGTCCGGCCGGGTCCCTGGTCGGCGAAGGAACATATCCCGGCCTTTCAATTTATTTCTCAACAGCGGCCGGCGCTCCTATATGGGCGCCGAACCTCTAGGGAGAAGCATGTTGTTCAAGGGGCTCCAGCCCATCCAGTACGGCGGCCGCGAAGTTTGGCCGCTGATCGAGGGCGGCAAGGGCGTATCGGCGACCAACCATGCCAGTTCCGGCGCCTGGGCGGCGGCCGGCGGCATCGGCACGGTATCGGCGGTCAACGCCGACAGCTATGATCCCGATGGGCGCATCATCCCGCAAGTCTATCACGCGCTCAATCGCCGCGAGCGGCACGAGGAGCTGGTCCAATATGCGATCGACGGCGCCGTCGCGCAGGTCCAGCGCGCCCACGACATCGCCGGCGGCAAGGGTGCGATCAACATCAACGTATTGTGGGAAATGGGCGGCGCGCAGCGCGTGCTGCACGGGGTGCTGGAACGTACCAGGGGCCTGGTCAGCGGAGTCACCTGCGGCGCCGGAATGCCTTATAAATTGAGCGAGATCGCCGCCTCCTACGGGGTCAACTATCTGCCGATCATCAGCTCTGGGCGCGCCTTTCGGGCGCTGTGGAAGCGGGCCTATTCGAAGGCGTCGGAATGGCTGGCGGCGGTGGTCTATGAGGACCCGTGGCTGGCCGGCGGACATAATGGCCTTTCCAATGCCGAGGACCCGCGCAAGCCGCAGGACCCCTATCCGCGAGTCAAGGAACTGCGCGAAATGATGCGCGAGGGCGGCATCCCGGACAGCCTGCCGATCGTTATGGCCGGCGGCGTCTGGCGGCTCGACGAATGGGAGAATTGGATCGACAATCCCGAGCTCGGCCAGATCGCCTTCCAGTTCGGAACGCGCCCGCTGCTGACCCAGGAAAGCCCGATTCCGCCGGGCTGGAAGGCGCGGCTGATGACGCTCGAGGATGGCGACATATTGCTCCACCGCTTCAGCCCGACCGGCTTCTATTCCTCGGCGGTGCACAACCCGTTCCTGCGCTGGCTCGAGGCGCGCAGCGAACGGCAGATCGCTTTTACCAAGGAGGCCGTCGGCGACCATGCGTTCGAACTGGATGTCGGCATCGGCACCAAGAAGAATTATTGGGTGACCAAGGGCGATCTGCAGCACGCGCGCGAATGGTATGGCGCCGGTTTCACCCAGGCGATGAAGACGCCCGACGACACTTTGGTGTTCGTCACCCCCGAGGACGAAAAGATCATCCGCAAGGATCAGTCCGACTGCATGGGCTGCCTGTCGCAATGTGCCTTTTCGTCCTGGGCGGACAATGAGAAGAACACGACCGGCCGGCTCGCCGACCCGCGCAGCTTCTGCATCCAGAAGACGCTCCAGGACATCGCCCATGGCGGCCCGGTCGACCAGAATCTGAGGTTCGCCGGCCACTCGGCTTTCCGGTTCAGGACCGACCCCTTTTATTCGAACGGCTTCGTGCCGACGGTAAAGCAGCTGGTCGACCGGATCCTGACGGGGGCATGATGATCGCATCGTTCGTCGCCCAAGCGAAAGCGGGGGGCCGGTTTTTGTCTTCGCGCTGGGTTCCCGCATTCGCGGGAATGACGATGATGGTGATGGCCGCCGCCGCCGCCGCGCAGGATCGCAAGCCGCCCTATTGGGCGTCGATCGCCAGCGGCGAGGCGATGATGCGCGCCGGGCCGGGCCGCAATTACCCCGGCATCTGGCTCTACCAGCGCCGCGACCTGCCGATCCGGGTGGTCAACACCTATCCCAACTGGCGGATGATCGAGGATCCGGACGGCACCCGCGGTTGGATGCTGGTGGCGCTTCTCTCCGACCGCCGAACCGCGATCGTGAAGGACGGCGAACCGCGCAGCATCCGCGCCGAGCCGTCGGACACGGCCCCGCTGCGCTACCGCGCCGAGCCCGGCGTCGTCGGCCGCATCGATAAATGCCGCGCCGGCTGGTGCCGGATCGCGATCGGCAAGCGCGAGGGCTTCATCCGCACCATCGACCTCTGGGGAGTCGGAGAAAACGAAACGCTCGACTGACCGCTACATTCCGAACCACATTCGCGCCATCCACAGCGCCATGCCGATCATCATCAGATTCTCGGTCAGCGAGATGAAGCCCAGCGGCACCTTCGACGAACCGCCGACGCAGGCGCATTTGAGCTCGCGTTTGTCGACGTAGACAGCCTTGAACACCGATACCGCGCCGATCGTGCCGATGGTCAGCGCGACCGGCACCGACAGCCAGGTCAGCGCGCCGGCAACCATCAGCACGCCCGCCAGCCCTTCGGCGAACGGATAGATATAGCTGTAGGGAACCCAGCGCTTGGCGAGCAGGTCATAGTTGAGGAACATGGTCGAGAAAGTCTCGATATTCTGCAGCTTGAGAAGCGCCAGCACGCACATCGAAAAGGCGATGAACCATTCGCCTGCGCGGATGGTGAAGGCGTCGCCATAGACGGCATGGCTCGCCGCCAGCGCCATCGCCAGGGTCATCGCGAACAAGGCGATTACCGGCGTGTAGCTGGTCGCATCCGGATCGGCGACGCGCTTGCCGAAATAGCGGCGGAGGGCGTCATAGCCGCCGATGCGCTCGTCGCCGATGAATATCTGCGGCGTGGTGGCGACCTTGTGCTCGGCCATGAACGCGTCGGTCTCCTGGCGGGTCGTCAAATGATGATCCTCGACTTCGAAACCCTCGCGGCGAAGCAGGTCGACGGCTTTCAGGCCGTAAGGGCAGGTATGGCTGGGCATCACCATGCGGTGAATCACGGCCTTGCGTAGTGTCCTGGGCGGGTTCGCCATATCCGACATTTTTATCTCCTTGCGGATGAGTCGGCGCCGGTATAGCTTCCGTACCATGGTACGGAGTCAACTACCGCGTTCGCTGACCATCGCGAAGCTCGCGCAAGCCGGTGGGGTGGGGGTCGAAACCGTCCGATTCTACCAGCGCCGCGGGCTCATCGACACACCAACGCGCGATGGCGCGATCCGGCGCTACGGCTCCGATGATGTCCGGCGGCTGCGCTTCATCCGCCAGGCCCAGGCGGCCGGCTTCACGCTCGCCGAAATAGCCGAGCTGTTGGCGCTCGATGCCGGCGAGGATAGGGCGCGGGCGTTCGGACTTGCCAGCGCGAGGATCGCCGCGCTGGACGCAAGGATCGTCGAGTTGACGGCGGCGCGTGTCTCGCTGACGCGATTGGCGAAGCAGTGCGGCGATGGCGGGCATGGCCCATGCCCGATCATCGCTTCGTTCGAGCGTTAGATCATCGCCGCCGCTGCGCCGCCGCCGAATGATCGACGGCGGCTTACGCAATCGCTTGTAAGGCCGTTCGTCAGGCGCGCGGCTCGAACGGCGTATATTCGACTCGGGTGTCGGTTCCCGAGTTGCCCTTGTCGCTGGTCGACTCCATCGTGCCGCCGATCTCTGTCGGCGATACGGTCCAGCACTCCGGCCCATCCTCGTTCATCGCGCTGGTGAAGCACGCCTTGCCGTCGACCATCGCGAATTGACCATGATCGAGAAGCTCGTCGCCCGAAACACGCTGGTAATTGCCGTTGCCGTCGATCGAAGTCCGAAAAATCTGGCCGTCTTCGGTATATTCCCAGCTGGTCTCGTTCAACCACGTCTCGGCCGGCGCCTCGGTTTCGGCAACGACGACGTTAGCATCCTCGGCCCCCGGCGCCGTCGCTTCCTGCGAACAGGCGGCCAGCACGGCAATGGCCGCGAGCATCATGGTCTTGCGCATATACCCTCTCCCCTGTTGACGAGCTGACGGCGGCGATGGCGGGCATGGCCCATGCCCGATCATCGCTTCGTTCGAGCGCTAGATCATCGCCGTTGCTGCGCCGCCGTCGGCTGCCCGACGACGGCTTACGCAATCGCCCATTAGGCCGTCCGTCAGGCGCGCGGCTCGAACGGCGTATATTCGACTCGGGTGACGGTCAGTGTGTTGCCCTTGTCGCTGGTCGTCTCCATCGATTCGCCGACCTCGGTCGTCTCTACGGACCAGCATTCCGGCCCATCCTCGTTCATCGCGCTGGTGAAACAGGCCTGGCCGTCGACCACCGCGAATTGACCGTGATCGAGATGCTCGTCGCCCGAATTACTGTCGTAATTGCCGTTGGCGTCGATCGATGTCCGAACAAGCTGGTCGTCTTCGGTATATTCCCAGCTGGTCTCGTCGAACGACATCTCGGCCGGTGCCTCGGTTTCGGCAACGGCGACGTTTTCATCGGCCGCCGGCGCCGTCGATTCCTGCGAACACGCTGCCAGCGCGGCAACCGCCGCGACCATCATGATCTTGCGCATATATCATCTCCCCTGTTGATGAGGGCTCCGTAACAGGGTTCGAACAGGGTGGCGAATCCGCCGGTGCCTGACGCGATTGACTCGCCCAACACGGAAGCGCAGCGTGTTTATCTCGCGAAATTGATCGGCGCGCCGACAATTTTTGAAGAGTGTGCTGCGTCATAGTCGCTCGAACGTGGGGGCATTGATGATCAGGAAATTTGTCGAAACGACCGACGCGGATGTGAGGATGTCGCGCCGCAGGTTCACCCAAGCGGGACTTGCTTCGGCGGGGCTGCTGTGGGCTTCAGGCGCCGGAGGCTCGCAAGTTCGGGCGCTTACCGCGGAATCACCGATGGGGCCGTTCTACCCACTCACCCACCCGGCCGACAGCGATGCCGACCTGGCCTGGGTCAAGGGCCGCCCGGCGCGGGCCGCTGGCGAGGTAATCGAGATTTCGGGGCGGATACTCGACGTCAAAGGCATTCCAATTCCAGGCGCGACGATCGAGTTGTGGCAGGCGAATGCGGCCGGGCGTTACGCGCATCCAAGCGACATCAGCACGGCACCGCTCGATCCGAATTTCCACGGTTTCGCCTCGCTGCACAGCGATTCCCGGGGGGCCTGGCGCATCGTCACCGTCAAGCCCGGCGGATATGACTCGCCGATCGGTCAACGCCCGCCGCACATCCACTTCGACGTTCGCGGCCGACAGCACCGCAACGTCGCGCAGCTCTACTTTCCCGAGGAAGAGGCGGGAAATAAAGTGGACTTGCTGTACAAGGCACTGGGCGACCAGGCACACACATCGCTCGCGGCGCGTGACGCTGGCGACCCCAGCAAATATGTCTGGGACATCGTCCTGCTGGGGTGAAGCTGCGCTAGACCAGCTCTACCGCCACCGCCGTCGCCTCGCCGCCGCCGATGCACAGCGATGCGATGCCGCGCTTGCCGCCCTTTTGTTTGAGCGCGCTGACCAGAGTCACCAGGATGCGGGTGCCGCTGGCGCCGATCGGGTGGCCAAGCGCGGTGGCGCCGCCGTGGACGTTGATCTTGTCGTGGCCGATGCCGAGGTCCTTCATCGCGAACATGGCGACGCAGGCGAACGCCTCATTGACCTCGAACAGGTCGACGTCGCCGACCTTCCAGCCGGCCTTCTTCAGCACCTTTTCGATGGCGCCGATCGGGGCGACGGTGAACTCGGCCGGCTCCTGCGCGTGGGCGGCGGTGGCGACGATCCGCGCCACCGGGGTCAGACCCTTGTCCTTGGCGGTGGATTCGCGCGTCAGCACGACCGCCGCCGCGCCGTCGGAGATCGACGAGCTGGTCGCGGCGGTGATCGTCCCTTCCTTGGCGAAAGCGGGCTTCAATTGCGGGATCTTGTCGGGGCGGCCGCGGCCGGGCGCTTCGTCGGTATCGACGATGGTCTCGCCCTTGCGGCCCTTTATGGTGACCGGCACGACCTCGTCGCTGAAGCCGCCATTGTCGATCGCCGACTTGGCGCGATTGAGGCTTTCGATCGCATAATCGTCCATCTGCTGCCGGGTCAGCTGATAGGCGTCGGCGGTGCATTGGGCGAAGCTGCCCATCGCCCGGCCTTCCTCATAGGCGTCCTCGAGCCCGTCGAGGAACATATGGTCGTAGGCGGTGTCGTGGCCGATGCGCGCGCCGGACCGATGCTTCTTGAGCAAATAGGGCGCGTTGGTCATCGATTCCATGCCGCCGGCGATGATGAAGTCGGCGTTGCCGGCGCTCAGCGCCTCGTCGCCCATGATCACCGTCTGCATGCCCGAGCCGCACACCTTGTTGACGGTCGTCGCCTGCACCGATTT
>CAYUWJ010000056.1:0-14038 GCA_964448315.1 uncultured Sphingomonas sp.
GGCAGGCTTGGCGTGCTCGGCGTGCGTCCGGCTGTTGGAAGCAATGGCGTTTGAGGAGACTGGCGGCTTAATGTCCTACGCCCAACGCAAAGAGATTACAGGCAATCGCACTGTAGCGATCATCATCGTCGGGGTGATTCACGCAGTACTTGGCTATGCGATCGTCACGGGGCTTGCCTATAATGTCGTCAAGAAGGCGGCCGAAGATCTGAAAACCTTCAACGTCGAGGAAGAGCCGCCTCCCCCACCCGAGGAGGAGCCGCCGCCGCCACCGCCCGAAAACGTGCCGCAAACGCCGCCGCCGGTGGTGTCTCCGCCGCCGATCGTCCGGACCAATATCACTCCGCCGATCGTCCAAACGGTGCGCGAAGCTCCGCCGCCGGTGATCACTCCGCGGGCACCGCAGGCACCGCCGGCACCGCCGGCGCCGCCGCCGCCGCCGCGGTTGGTCGAGCCGGCTAAGGCGCGCGCCAATTTGGAAGGGTTGTTCGGGCCGGACGATTATCCCCCGGCGGCGCAACGCAACGATGAGACCGGCACCGTGGCCGTTCGTCTCTCGGTCGGCACCAATGGCAGGGTGACCGATTGCACCGTCACCAGCTCCAGCGGTTCACGGTCACTTGACACTACCACCTGCCGGATTTTGCGGAGCCGGGCGCGATTTACTCCGGCGCGCGACAATCGCGGTCAGCCGATCACCGACACATACCCCCAACGGATCACCTGGCGGCTCGAATAGGCCGCCGCATTTAGGGCAAACCAATTTTTCAAAGGAAAGTAGACGAACATGTCAAATTTGGCTTTCTTAGCAGCAGCTGCACCGGCTGCCGAAAATCCCTACGGCCTTTGGGCAGCACTGGAACAGGGCGGTATCATCGCCTGGTCGGTGTTCATCATCCTGGTCGCCATGTCGATCGGCACCTTCTACATCCTGTTCACCAAGCTGATGCAGCAGCAAAAGGTCATTAGTCAGGGCAAGAAGGTGCGGTCCAGCTTCTGGAACGCCCCCAACCTGCGGGAGGCATCCACAAAGCTGGAGACGAAAAGCGCCTACCGCTCCATCGTCGACGACGCGCTGCTCGCGCAGGACCAGCACGGAAAGCTGTCCGACCCGATCGACCAGCACGACTGGATGACGAACAGCCTGGCGCGTAGCCAGGGGTCGATCGGCGCCCGTCTCGGCGAAGGCCTCGCCTTCCTCGCGACGGTCGGCTCGACGGCTCCTTTCATCGGTCTGTTCGGCACCGTCGTCGGTATCTACCGCGCGCTGATCAAGATCGGCGCCGCAGGTCAGGCGACCATCGATACAGTCGCCGGCCCGGTCGGAGAGGCGCTGATCATGACCGCGCTCGGCCTGGTCGTCGCCGTTCCGGCGGTGCTCGCCTACAACTGGCTCATCCGCCGCAACAAGTCGATCATGGAGGACTTGGCGGCCTTCACCAACGATCTGCACGGCTATCTGATGTCGGAAGGCCGAGTGAAGCCTGACTTCGGGAGCGGAACTCCGAAGAAGGGTTCGCCCGATACCGGCCGCGGTACAACCACGACCGCCGGTTCGCCCACCAGCGATGCGAGGCAGCCGCTTCGCACCGGAGCCACGCAGACCGGCGCCGAACGGACGACAACGGATCGCGTCTGACCGCTCGATGGACCGGGCCGGCTGTCTTGGTCGGCCTGGGCCCCTCGAAGACTAGTGAAGCGAAGAAGGTGATACCCCGATGGCAATGACCGTACGTGGTCCCGACGATGACGATGATGCCGCGATTTCGGACATCAACGTAGTTCCGCTTGCCGACACGATGCTGGTGATGCTGATCATTTTCCTGATCACCGTTCCAATCGTCATCGAGACAGTGCCCGTGCAGCTCCCCCAGGTTCAGTACGAGCCGACGACGACGAAACCCGAGAACGTGTCGCTGAGCGTGCGGGCGGGTCCGGGGGGGACATGCGAAGTCTATTGGAATCTCACCAAGGTCAATTCAGAGGAGCTGCTCGATCGGGCTGTCGAAAAGTTGGAAGACCAGATCGAGGCCGTCGGAGGGGTCGACAATCTGACCGACGAGACGATGCCGGAGGCGCACATCCGCGGCGACGTCGACACGCCCTACAAGTGCATCGGCGGTGCGATCTTCACCATGCAACGGGCCGGCTTCGCACGTGTCGGCTTTATCTCCGAGCCGCCGGCCGGTTCGGGCGGACGTCGACTTTAAGTGGTCAGGAGTTTCTAAGAAATGGCAAAGCAGACCACGAGCGCGAATATCGAGGCTGAACCGGTGTCGGACATGAACATCGTCCCTCTGATCGACGTCCTGCTCGTGCTTATCGTCATGTTCATCATCACCATCCCGATCCAGACCCATGCGGTAAAGCTCGACCTGCCGCAGCAGAGCGATGACCCGTCGCCTCCGATCGACCCGGTCAAGAACAAGATCGTCATCACAACCTCGGGCGAAATCCTGTGGAACGGCGCACCGGTCGCACCGGAGCAGCTTCGCCAGTATCTCGAGCTGTCGCAGCAGATTCAGCCGATCCCCGAGCTTCACCTGCAGCCGGAGCCGGAAGCGCGCTACGAGGTCGTCGACGAGGTGCTTGCAATCACCAAACGGGCGCAGGTCGAGAAGATGGGCTTCGTCGGCAACGAAGCCTATATGAATTTCTAGGCGGCACAACGGTCGCTTCGGCAATCAGGGGCGGCTCCTTCGGGGCCGCCTTTTTGCTGTGCGGGGTCAAGCTGCCCCTCTGGCGCTGGCGCGACGGCCATGCCATTGGGCGCCGATGAGCCCGAGGCCCGATTTCGCCGTCGTCGTGCTTGCCGCCGGGCAAGGCTCGCGCATGCGCTCCGACACCCACAAGGTGCTTCATCCGATCGCCCAGCGGCCGCTGCTGCTTCACCTGCTCGACCGCGTCGAAAGCCTCGGCGCCGATCGGCGGGTGGTGGTCGTCGGCAAAGGGCGCGAGCAGGTCGAGCGAGCGCTTGGCGACAGCGGTGTGTCGGTCGCATTTCAGGCGGAGCAAAAGGGCACGGCGCATGCCGTGCTTCAGGCGCAGGCGGCGCTCGAAGGCTATGACGGCGCGGTACTGATCCTCTACGGCGACACGCCGTTCGTCGCGGCCGAGACGCTCGGGCGGATGCTCGCGCGCCTCGACGGCGTCGACGGTCCCGGAGTGGTGGTGCTTGGCTCCTCGCCGGCCGATCCCGCCGCCTACGGCCGAATCATCCTCGGTGACGGCGACCGGATCGCGAAGATGGTCGAGTTTCGCGACGCGACTCCCGAGGAACGCGCCGTGCGGCTGTGCAACAGCGGCATGATGGCGGTCCGCGCGCCCGACCTGTTCCGCTGGCTGGGCAAGGTCGGCAACGATAATGCGGCGCAGGAATATTATCTTCCCGACGTCGTCAACATCGCCGCCGGCGAGGGCCGCGAGGCGGTGGTTATCGAGGGTGACCCTTACGAGACCGCCGGGGTCAACAGCCGCGCCGAGCTCGCTGAGCTCGAGCATCAGTGGCAGCAGCTTCGGCGGCTGCAGGCGCTCGAGGAAGGCGCGACCCTGATCGATCCGGAGAGCGTCTGGTTCGCCCATGACACCAGGCTCGGGCGCGATGTCACGATCGAGCCGCACGTCGTGTTCGGCGGCGGCGTCGAGGTCGCCGACGGGGCGTTCATCAAGGCCTTCAGCCATATCGAAGGCGCGAAGATCGGCGCCGGAGCAGTGATCGGCCCTTTCGCCCGAATCCGCGCCGGGACGCAGCTCGGCGAAAAGTCCAGGGTCGGCAATTTCGTCGAGCTAAAGAACGCCGTTTTGGGGGCCGGGGCCAAGGCCAATCATCTGTCCTACGTCGGCGATGCCGAGGTCGGCGAGGGCGCCAACATCGGCGCCGGAACCATCACCTGCAATTATGACGGGTTCGACAAGCATCGCACCCGGATCGGCGCCGGAGCGTTCATCGGCTCCAACAGCGCGCTGGTCGCCCCGGTGACGATCGGCGAAGGGGCGGTGGTCGGCGCGGGATCGGTGATTACCAAAGACGTCGAGGCCGACAGTCTCGCGCTTGGGCGCGGCGAGCAGAAGGGCGTTGCCGGCTGGGCCAGGCGCTTTCGCGAGCGGATGACGAGGAAAGCAGCCGAATAGCCTAGCGGAACTTGCGCAGGAATTCCGTCAGTTTGGTGAAATAGGCTGGCTGGTCGTCGTAAAAAGCCATGTGGCTGCCGTCGGTCATGACCAGCTCACCCTTCGGCAGCTCCCTCGCCATCGCCTGCATGTGTGCCGGGTCCATCGTGTCGTGCTTGCCGGCGACCACCAGCGTCGGGATCTCGATGCGCTTGAGCTCGGCGAAGCGATCCCATTTCGCGAGCCGACCGCTGGCACCCAATTCGCTCGGGCCCTGCATCAGCACGTAAATGTGGTGGTTGAGCTTGGCGAAAGCTCGTTGCACGCCGTCGGGCCACTGGTCGGCAGGCCGGCGCAGAATGTGCTTCTCGTAAAATTCCGGAACCAGCACCCCCATGTAGCGGGGGTCTTCGGTCTTCCCTTCCGCCTCCAGCTGCTCGATAAGCTCCAGTGACGCCGGATCCATCTGTGGTTTCAGCACCTTGTCAGCGTGGTCGTTATAGGCCGGAAACGACGCCATCATGTTGGAAATGATCATGCACTTGAGCTGATCGGGGTGCGCGAGCGCGTATTCGATGGCCAGAACGCCGCCCCAACTGTGCCCGAGCAGACAGAAGTTGGACCGGTCGCCGCCGATCGCCTGACGCACCTGGTCGACTTCCGAGACGAAGCGCTCGACCGTCCACAGATCATCGTCATCCGGCTGGTCGCTGAGACCGGAGCCGAGCTGGTCGTAATGATAATATTCGATGCCTTCCTTGGGCAGGAAGCTGTCGAACACCTCGAGATATTCATGCGTCGCTCCAGGGCCGCCGTGCAGAAGCAGGAGCTTCAACTTCGGATTGTTGCCGACGCGTTTGGTCCAGACGTTGAATATGCCCTTCGGCGTCGTGATCGGAATCTTGCGCACCCCGCCGCTCCACGCGTCGGCGTGTGCGCTGATGTCGAAATAGGAGGCCGGCGGCGCATCCTCCTGAGTCTCTTCGCTGCTTTGCAGTCGATGCATTCACGATCCCCTTTTGCGCCTGCTTTCGGCGCCACGCCGGATCGTGCATAGCGCGGCGGCTAAGGGGTTCAAAGGAGCAACCGAATAGATGTGCGGAATCGTTGGAATTGTCGGTAATCAGGATGTCGCCTCGCGATTGTTCGAAGGGCTCAAGCGGCTCGAATATCGCGGCTATGATTCGGCGGGCATTTGCACCGTCGTCGGCGATTCGCTCGAGCGGCGGCGCGCCGAGGGCAAGCTCGATAATCTTAAGCGCGAGCTCGCCGCGAAGCCGCTCGGCGGAGTCGTCGGCATCGCTCATACCCGCTGGGCGACGCACGGCGCGCCGACGGTCGACAATGCCCATCCGCACGTCGCCGGGCCGGTGGCGCTGGTGCACAACGGCATCATCGAGAATTTCAAGCCGCTGCGCGAGGAACTGATCGCCGACGGACGCAAGTTCGCCAGCGAGACCGACAGCGAGGTCGTCGCCCATCTCGTCGCCCGCGAGGTGGAAAATGGTGCATCGCCCCAGAACGCGGTGGCCGCCATACTGCCGCGGCTTAACGGGGCGTTCGCCATCGCCTTTTTGTTTCGCGACCATCCAGACCTGATCATCGGCGCGCGCATGGGGGCGCCGCTGACCGTCGGCTACGGCGACGGCGAGAATTTCCTGGGCTCGGACGCGCTGGCGCTGGCGCCGTGGACTCAGCGCATCGCCTATCTCGAGGAAGGCGACTGGGCGGTCGTCCACCGCGACCGGATCGCGCTGTTCGACCGCGACAACCAGCCGGTCGAGCGCGACATCGTCGAATCGGGTGCGTCGTCCGCCCCGATCGAGAAGGGCAACTACCGTCACTACATGCAGAAAGAGATTTTCGAGCAGCCGGTGGTCGTCGCCCAGACGCTCCAGTCCTATGTCCGGCCGTTCGACGGCACCGTCGCGTTGCCCGATTCCAGCCTCGATCTGTCGGCCATCCAGCGGCTGACGATCGTCGCTTGCGGGACCAGCTTCTACGCCGGGATGATCGCCAAATATTGGGTCGAGCAGTTCGCTCGCGTGCCGGTCGACATCGATTTCGCTTCCGAGTTCCGCTATCGGCAGCCGGTGCTCGAGCCCGGGGGGCTGGCGCTGTTTATCAGCCAGTCGGGCGAAACCGCCGATACGCTGGCCGCGCTTCATCACGCGCGGGCCGAGAAGCAGCGGATCGCGGTGGTGGTCAACGTGCCGACAAGCTCGATGGCGCGAGAGGCGGACCTTCTGCTTCCGACCCACGCCGGGCCCGAGATCGGCGTCGCCTCGACCAAGGCCTTCACCTGCCAGCTGGCGGTGCTCGCCGCGCTTGCCGCCAACCTGGCCCGGGCCAAGGGGCGGCTCGACCGCGATGCCGAGCGCCGGATCGTCGACAAACTCCAGCAGGCGCCGGCGGCGATCAATGAGGCGCTCGATCATGACGAGGACATCGCCGCAATGGCGCACCTCATCGCCCCGGCCCGCGACGTGCTCTATCTGGGCCGCGGGACGGACTATCCGATGGCGCTGGAAGGCGCGCTAAAGCTCAAGGAAATCAGCTACATCCACGCTGAGGGCTATGCCGCCGGCGAGATGAAGCATGGGCCGATCGCGCTGATCGACGAGGCTGTGCCGGTAATCGTCATCGCCCCTTCCGGGCCGTTGTTCGAAAAGACCGTCAGCAACATGCAGGAGGTCCGTGCGCGCGGCGGCAAGATCGTCCTGATCAGCGACGCCAAGGGGTTGGCCGAGGCGGGCGAGGGCTGCATGGCGACCATCGAGATGCCGCAAGTCCACCCGCTGATCGCGCCCCTTGTCTATGCGGTGCCGGTGCAGCTGCTCGCCTATCACGTCGCGGTCGCCAAAGGCACCGATGTCGACCAGCCGCGAAACCTGGCGAAAAGCGTGACGGTCGAGTGAGCGTCGCCCGCTAGCGGCGCGCGTTGGCGGCGCGCACCTGCGCCATCAGACGTTTGTAGAGGAAATCGATCGCGGTCCGGACCGGTGGCGACTGACTGACCCGCTGGTGGGTGAACAGCCAGAAGGTGCGGCCATGATCGTCGCGGGGCACAAAGCAGCGGACGAGATCGGGGTCGGGATCGGCGACGATGCAGGGAAGCACGGCGAGGCCGAGGCCGGAGCGGATGCCGGCGAGCAGCCCGGTCGAGCTATCATAATGCATCGCCACCTGCTCCTCGAGGCCGAGGTGGCGAAGCCATGCTTGATACTGGCGCCACAGATTGCCGCTGCCGCCGCCGATGATCGCGTGCGTCTTGAGCTCTTCCCGGTTGGCGGGGACGCCCTTGCGTGCGGCGTAATCGCGGCTGCAATAGAGGGTCCAGTCGTCGATGCAGATGCGGCGCCCGACGACGCCCGCCGGCTGTTCCCTGGCTGTCCCGCGCAGCGCGATGTCGGCCTCGCCTTTGCCAAGGTCGCGTATCTCGGTGCTGGTGTCGAGCTCGATACGGATCTCGGGGTGCAAATCGTGCAGATCGCGAAGCATCGGCGCCAATAGGGTCATGGCAAAAATCTCGTCGCTGGTCAGGCGGACGGTGCCGCTGATTTCGCGGGTGCGGGCCGCGGCCGCTTCGGCGAAATTCGTGGCGGACGATTCGACCGCCTCAGCGCGCTCGAGCAGATCCTGGCCGACGGGAGTGAGCGCATATCCGGCCTGCCGCCGGTCGAACAAAGGCAGCTTCAGCGCCCGCTCCAGAGCGGCGATCCGGCGAGCGACGGTGGTCTGGCTGACTCTTAAGGCTCGCGCGGCAGCGAGGGTGCTGCCGTGGCGCGCGACAGCGAGGAAATGACGCAGATCGTTCCAGTCCATCGCAGCGGAGTCTAACGCCATCGGCAGTGCGCCTTGTTCTGCAATTTCGCAGAACCATAGCACGACATCGTTGCTCTTTTAAGTTGCGAAATGGGACTAGTTGGTAGGTCGCGCCGCCAGCGAGGCGGCCTCGAACAGGAGGAAGCGATCGTGAAACATTCAATATATTTGGCGCTGTCGTCAGCGCTTGTGACGGCCCTGGCGATCACTGCCACGCCGGCATTCGCCCAGACTCATGGCGGCGAGGTGCAAACCCGTGCCAGCGTCGTGTCCACCGCCGACCTCGACCTCGGCACCAGCGCGGGTCAGCGGCGTCTCCAGCAGCGGCTCGCACGGGCCGCGCGCGACGTTTGCGGTGTGGCATCGGATGCCGACCTTGAGGGCAAGAATCAGGTTCGCCAGTGCCGTGACGAGGCGATCGCCCGCGCCTCTTCGCAGCGCGACGCAGTGATGGCCGCAACCGAGCGCGGCGCAACCATCACGATTGCGGCAAGGCATTAGTTGCGGGTTCGCGCCAGGACGGCGCCCGCCGCCTGGGCGCCGTCCTTCACCTCGCCCAAGCGGCGCCTTGCGGTGATTTAGAACCATGATTCGGATGAGGGCGGTTCCGGCAACCCGAATCGCTCTTGCCCGCATCACGTTTTTGGTGATTAGCTTGATGAATATGGCTGAGATTTCCGGCGGATGTCATTGCGGCGCGGTGCGGTTCAAAGCGCGGCTGGCCGATCCGCCGGTGCCGGCGCTGGACTGCAATTGCTCGATCTGCCGGATGACCGGCTTTGTGCATATCATCGTGCCGAATGAGGATTTCACGCTCGAGCGTGGCGGAGAGCAGCTTCGCAGCTACCGATTCGGCAGCGGGACCGCGGAGCATATATTCTGCGCGACTTGCGGGGTGAAGAGCTTCTACCGGCCGCGCTCCCATCCGGAAGCGTGGAGCGTCAATGCGCATTGCCTCGACGAAACTTTGGAGCTCGCCATCGAGCCGTTCGACGGCCGCGACTGGGAGCGCGCGATGGGGCGCCTCGACGGGGAACAGACAGGCGGCTAGGGCGCGTCCATGCACCGCCCGCTTCGCCTGACCTGCGATAAAGCCGCGCTCGCGCATAACTGGCGCTGGCTTGCGGACCGGGCCGGGACGGCGTGCGGCGCGGCCGTCAAGGCCGACGGCTATGGCCTTGGCGCGAAGCCGGCCGTAGGCGTGCTCCTCGACGCCGGATGTCGCGACTTTTTCGTCGCGACCTGGGCCGAAGCGGCGGACATCGGCCAGCTGCCGGCCGATGCCGGACTCGCCGTGCTGCACGGGGTCGGCGCCGAGGATGTCGGGGTGGCACTCGGATCCATCGCGCGTCCGATACTCAACTCGCCGCAACAAATTGCCCGATGGAAGGAGATCGCGCCGGATCGGCCGTGCGACGTGATGATCGACACCGGCATGAACCGGCTCGGGCTGCGCGACGAGGAAACCGATTGTCTTGGCGGACTGGCGATCGATACGCTGCACAGCCACCTCGCCTGCGCCGACGAAGACCATGGGCTGAACGCAAAACAGCTGCAACGCTTCCGGCAGGTCGCCGCCGCGGTGCCGGCCAAGCGCTACAGCCTCGCCAATTCGGCCGGCATCTGCCTCGGCCGCGATTACAGCTTCGATCTCGTGCGCCCGGGGATCGCGCTTTACGGCGGCGTGCCGAGGCGCGAGGCGCAAGGCCATATCCGCCAGGTCGCCCGGGTCGAGGCCGAGGTCATCCAGCGGCGGACGATCCGCGCCGGCGAAAGCTGCGGCTATGGCGCGACCTTCGTTGCCGAAGCGGAGACGCAAGCCGCGATCGTCAACATCGGCTATGCCGACGGCTATCTGCGGTCCTTCTCGCCACGCGGCGCGGCCTTCGCCGGCGAATTTGCGCTACCGGTGCTCGGCCGGGTGTCGATGGACCTCGTCGCGCTCGGCTGCGACGCGGCACCGGGTCTATCCGAGGGCGACTGGGTCGAAATCGACTATGACCTGCCGAGCGCCGCCGAAGCGTCGGGTCTCAGCCAGTATGAGCTGCTGACGACGCTCGGCGCGCGCTTCGAGCGGAGGTGGGTTTGACTGTCTTGGGCTGGTAGCGGCACAGGTCGATCACCGGGCAGCGCCAGCATTCGGGAGTGCGTGCCTTGCAGATGTAGCGGCCGTGCAGGATCAGCCAGTGATGGGCGTCGCGGCGGAAGGGCCGGGGGGTCGCCTTGTCGAGCTTGCGCTCCACCTCAAGCGGCGTCTTGCCGGGCGCGAGGCCGGTCCGGTTGCCGACTCGGAAGATGTGGGTGTCGACTGCGAATGTCTCCTCGCCGAAGGCGGTATTGAGGACGACGTTGGCGGTCTTGCGCCCGACTCCAGGCAGCGCCTCAAGCGCTTCGCGAGTGCGCGGCACCTCGCCGCCATGGTCGCGGATCAGCGCCTCCGAAAGCGCAATGACGTTCCTGGCCTTGGTGTTGAACAGGCCGATCGTCCGGATCCGGTCGCGCAGTTCGTCTTCGCCGAGCGCCACCATCTGTCCCGGCGTGGCGACGCTTTTGAACAGCTCGCGGGTGGCGAGGTTGACGCCGACGTCGGTGGCCTGCGCCGACAGCACGACCGCGACCAGCAGTGTATAGGGGTTGGTGTAGGCAAGCTCGGTGGTCGGCGCCGGATCGGCCTCGGCAAGCCGGCGATAGAATTCAAAAATTTCGGCCTTCTTCACGCCGCGGAGATGACGTCGCGCATCGCATAAAGCCCGGCCGGTTTGTCGATCAGAAAACTCGCCGCGGCGAGCGCGCCACGAGCGAAGATCGCCCGGCTTTCGGCCCGGTGGGAAAGGATCAGCCGCTCTTCCGGACCCAGGAACAGGACATCATGATCGCCGGCGGCGGTCCCGCCCCGCGCCGAAGAAAATCCGATCGCGCCTTCGGCCCGCTTGAGGCCGGTGCCGTCGCGTCCGCGTTCGGCGTCAAGGCCAGTTCCGCGACCTCGAGCGGCCGCTTCGCCCAACGCCAACGCCGTGCCCGACGGCGCATCGGCTTTTCGGCGGTGATGCAGTTCGGTTATCTCTATGTCCCAGCCGGTGCCGAGAACGCGCGCCGCGCGCTCGGCGAGATCGGACAGCAGCGCAACTCCGAGCGAGGTGTTGGCGGCTCGCAGCACCGCGACCTGCTCGGCGGCGGCGGCGATCCGCCGGTCCGCGGCCTCGTCGAGCCCGGTGGTGCCGATGACGATCGGGATGCCCGCCGCGACGGCGCGGTCGAGGCTCGCGTCAAGCGCCGACGGGGCCGAAAAGTCGACCAGAACGTCGCCATGATCCTGGTCGATGGTGAATAGGGGGTCGCTGTCGACCGCGGCGACAATCGCCTTGCCCATGCGGCCGTCGGGGGCAGTCAGGCTGATTCGGATCGGTTGTTGGTCGGCGCGCATCACGCGCCTGTTTGACCGAGCCGCCAGCCCGGCGCAATCCCGGAGCCAAATACAGCGAGGGCGGACAGTAGCTGCCCGCCCTCGGATCAATTTTCGACGCGGACTATTGCGTCGGCTGAGGGGCCTCGGCCTCGGCCTTGGCCTGCATCGCCAGCTGGGTCAGTTCTTCTGTCGTCACTCCGAGCACCGGTCCGCTGGCAGCGCCCGCGACCGCGTCTCGCGGCAGTTGGACGAGTTCGCCGCCCGCCGCCAGCTTCAGCGTCACCGTTTCCGAATCGATCGCCTCGAGGTGGCCGGCCAGCGAGCCGTCGCTGCCGCGCACTTCGGCGCCGGCGACGATCGACGCTTCCGCGGCCGCCAACTCGCTGTCGACGGTGGTGTTGAGCTGGTCGCGGGTCATTGCGAACAACAGCTTGCCCTCGTTCGGGGTGAATGCGGTTGCCGGAAGCTGGACCTCATGCTTGTCGGTTTTCAGAATCACGTTCGCGCCGTTCACCGAAGTAACGATGCCGACTGGATTGCCGGCCGTGTCGACGACCTGCGTATTCGGCGCGATGGCTGCCTGGGCGGCGGCAATCGATGCGCCGGCGAACGGCGTCGCGGCCACCATCGCGGCAGCGAGCAAAATGCGGGGCATGATAAACGTCTTGCGAGTCATTGTTACAGTTTCTCCAGATAATGCCGCGCGAGCGACGGGACGGTGAAGTCTGCCGAAGAATAGCGATTTGAAGTGCCGGGATCAACTTTTGGGGGCTGAAGTCGCTGAAATACTCCCCCCGGCTCTCGCCGGAGGGAGGGAAGTCTATTCGGTTCTTCTAGCTTCAGTCTTGCAGATTGCCGACCTGGTCGTCGAAGCCGCTTGCTTCGTCGGTTTGGTTGACTGCCTGGTCGACCGCCTGCGCGTTCGAATCCAGGTCGAGATCGGTGAGCGCCGGGTCGATCGTGCCGGCATCATCCTCGGTGACGATTACTTGGTTGCTGCCGGCATCCATGTTGGTTGATCGGTCATCGTCCGCCTGACAGGCGGCGAGTCCCACGGTGATCGCGCCGATGGCTGCCAATGTTCTCATCGATCCTCTGCTCGAACGATCAGGCATGGTCGGACACATGGTCGCGCCGATCTTCCGTCGTTTCCATTTCGGGCTCGGCACTCTCGCCTCCGGCGGCGCGGAGAATAGCGCGAGCTGCTCGATAGGCCGAATCATTGTCCGACGCATCGACGGCAACCAGCATGGCACCTTCGCGCACGCGGCGTTCGTAATATTCGGCATGCTCGCGATCGATGCCATAATCGACCAGCGCGCCGGTCAGACCGCCGGCGGCCGCGCCGACCGCGCCGCTGACGACTGCCGCCGAACCTGCCACGCCGAGCGTCTCAGCCAGCGCGCCGGCGGCTATGAACGGACCGATGCCGGGTATCAGCAGCGCTCCAAGTCCAGCGATGGCGCCGAGCGCTCCGCCAGTGGCGAGCCCCTTGGCGGCGCCGCTAGCCTTGGTGTCGTGGTCGGCGAGTTCTGAGCGATGAACGTCGTCGCCGGTATCCGTTTTGTCGTCGGTCTTGTTGTCGTGCAGCTGGATGGCTGAAATCGAGCTTTCGGGCACGCCCGCTTCGCGCAATTCCTTGATCGCATGTTCGGCCTGATCGCGTTCGTTGAAGACCGCCGCGGCTATCTTGTTCTGCATTGTCTTGCTCCTTTTAAGATAACTGAATGAGGGCGGCCGAAGCCGCCCTCCGATAATTCGGCCTAGCGCTTGTCGCTGCCGGTGACTTCGCGCGCCTTGTCCTTGGCACCGCCCCAGGCATTCTGGGCCTTGCCCTCGACCTGGTCCGACTGACCTTCGCGCTTCATCTTCTCGTCGCCGAACAGCTTGCCGGCGCCTTCCTTCATCTTGCCGCCGGTCTGTTTCATGCTGCCTTCGGTGCGATCGGCGTCGATCGCCTTGTCATTACGGTCGGTCATGGTTTTTTCCTTTTGAATGAACGCTATATGAAACCAACGGACCGCCGCCGTTAAGGTTCATGCGGCCGTCCGGTCGCCGGCTCGTCCTGCCGAAAGGGATGAATTTTTCGAGGCGAAGCGCGGCTCGGGCCGCCGTCCGCTCAGCTTTCGGGAAGAAAGCGGCTGGTGACGTCGCGGGCGAGCCGCGCCGGCTTTCCGGTCGCGGCATTGAGGCAGCACCAGGTGCTGCTGACTTCGGCGATCACCTCCTCGCCGCGACGAATTATCGTCGTGAAGAAAGCGCGGGCGCCCTGCACCTTTTCGGCAACCACGTCGGCGACCACAACATCCTCAAGGAACGCTGGCCGGCGGTAGCTTATGTCATGCTTCATCGCGACCCACAGGTGGGATGCGACGGCTTCGGCGGGGGCGACCTTTTCCCAGTATCGGACCACCGCGTCCTGTACCCATTTCAGGTAGACGCTGTTGTTGACATGACCCATGTGGTCGATGTCGTCGGCAAGGATGCCAATCGGGTGATGGTATGCCTGGTTGGTCATATTGGAATAACGCCTGTCGCTGACATAAGTGTCAATATAATTACCGGAGCTGGCTGTCCTTGCTGCCGCGGCGGTTGATCGCGCCATGGACGACCGCCTTGTCGCGTTCCGCCTGGCAAGCGACGCAGGTGCGCACGCCGGGCAGGGCCTTGCGGCGCTTGGGCGGGATCGGCTCGCCG
>CAYUWJ010000057.1:0-10455 GCA_964448315.1 uncultured Sphingomonas sp.
TTGCCGGTGAGCGCGTCGAGCATGCGCTCCATCGCCGCCTCGCTGGCCGCCTCGCGCACCGCCTCGCGGCGCCGCTCCTTCTCCAGCCGAACCGCCTCCTCGACCAGGTCGCGGACGATCTGCTCGACGTCGCGCCCGACATAGCCGACCTCGGTGAACTTGGTCGCCTCGACCTTGACGAACGGCGCGTCGGCGAGCCTAGCCAGCCGGCGACTGATCTCGGTCTTGCCGCAACCGGTCGGCCCGATCATCAAGATGTTCTTCGGCGTGACCTCGTCGCGAAGCTCAGGGCTTAGCTGCTGCCGGCGCCAGCGGTTGCGAAGCGCCACTGCGACGGCCTTTTTCGCGTCGTCCTGGCCGACGATATGCTCGTCGAGCGCGGCGACGATCGCCCTGGGGGTAAGCGTGTTGGTCATGGTTCCCTTCGCCCGGGGAAATCCCGATTCGCCTTCTAGATGGCACTTGGCCGATGGGTATCAAGCAGTGCAGCGGAATTGCGAGAACAGGCGCCGGTGGTTGCCGATGATGCGCGCGATAGCCGCCGGTTCGGGTGTAGTCGACCATATGCCGCGCTCGAAGGTGCCGCCGAGCAATATGCCGTCGGGACGCGGGAACATGTAGCCCGCATCGCCGGTGAAGGCGTAATCGACCTCGGGCTGCGGCACGAGGATCGCCAGCTGGCCACGCACCGGCGTCAGCTCGGTGTCGCCGAACAGCGCGCGGGCGCCAAGCCCGGTGCAGTTGAAGACCAGACCCTCGGGCAGAGCGGCGATGTCGGCGGGGGTGGCGAAGCTGCGAACGACGATGCCGCCGCCGGCGATCCGCACGTCTCTGGTCAGCCCGCGCAGGAAGCGGCCGGTCTCGACATACATGGTGTCGAACCGAACGACGTCGTCGATGGCGAAGGGGTGCTCGCCCGCCGCCAGGCGCTGGATGCCGGGATGGTATCGGTCGAGCGACGACGGCGCCTCGTTGCCGCCGCCCTCGGCATAGGTCGGCAGCCAGCGGACGCCGTAATCCTCGCCGACCATGATTTGGAAGCGCCTCCAGCTATAGTTCATCGCCCGGGCGAACTGGACGCGCCATTCGGGCGTCACGGCGCTGTCACGATAATGGCCGAACGGGCTGATCTGCCCGCCGGCGATGTTGGAGGTTGTGTCCGGGGATAAAGCGGCGGTGTAGATGGTGACGGGAAAACCGGCTTCCTGCACCAGCCGGGCGGTAGTCAGTCCCATCACGCCGGCGCCGATCACCGCGACCGGTCCGCTGTACCCGGCCAGGCCAAGCTCGGTCGCCAGCTTCGAGCTGCCCCAGCTCAAAGTAATCCCGGCGCCGCCATGGCCGTAGTTGTGGACGAGGCGCTTGGTCCCGAGCGGTTCGGCGCGGACCACGAATCCCGAGGCGCGATATGGCCTCAAGCCCGCAACCGTTCGGATCACCCGGCCGGCGTCGGCCTTGACCGGCGCAAGGGGCGTGCAACCGGCGAGTGGATGCCGCGTGGTGGCAACCGTCGCGCAACCGGAAAGTGCAACCGCAACCGCGCTGCCGGCAAAGGTTCTACGATCCAGTAACACCCGTTCAGTCCGAACGGTGATCGGATTCCGATCCAACCGTTTCGATCGTCAGCTGGTCGTTGGTGAACACGCACACCTCGGCGGCGATGGCCATTGCCCGGCGGGCGAGCGCTTCCGGATCGGACTCATAGTCGGCAAGGGCGCGGGCCGCGGCGAGTGCGAAATTGCCACCCGAGCCGATCGCCGCGATCGCCGAATCTTCCCTTGCCTCGGGCTCGAGCACGTCGCCGTTGCCGGTGAGGATCAGCAAAGTGTCGGCGTCGGCGACGATCATCATCGCCTCGAGGTTGCGAAGATATTTGTCGGTCCGCCAGTCCTTTGCGAGCTCGACAGAGGCGCGCATCAGCTGGCCATTGTACTGCTCGAGCTTCTTTTCCAGTCGCTCGAACAAGGTGAAAGCGTCGGCGGTCGCTCCGGCAAAGCCGCCGATCACGGTTCCTTGACCGTTCGGGCCCTCGGCACCCAGCCGCCGGACCTTGCGGGCGTTGGGTTTGATGACGGTGTTGCCAAGGCTGACCTGGCCGTCGCCGGCGATGACGGTCTTGCCGCCTTTCTTCACTCCGAGGATCGTGGTGCCGTGCCAGCTGTCCAAATGCCCGCTCCCGCTGATGAGCGTACTATGTGGGAGATTGGACCGACCGGTGCAACTTCCAGTCATTCGGCGGAAATGCGCTCCTGATACTCCGCCTCGATTCGCTTGTGGGTTGCCCAGAAAGGCGGCGGTGGACGACCCTCGAGCTTGGCTTGCAGGATGAGCAGGTGGGTGTGCCAGCCACCGGCCACGCCGACCATCAGCGAGCGATTCGGAAGTTTGCTGTGGGTAAGGGTCAGCAGCACCTGGTTTCCATGCTCCGCGAGTTCGAAATGGACTTCGCTCACTGTGCCGTCGGGTTCGTTCCAGGTCTGAACCAGCAGCCGCGGCGGCTCGACGCGGACGATGCCGCCCTTCATTCGGAATCCTTCCTCACCCTCATATTGGGGCGGCGGCGGATCGTCATGGGGCGTCAGTTCGGAATTGCGCCAGACCAGCTCGAACTCACCGCCCGGGCGCAGATCCATCTCGCCGGAGGCGAGCCAGCGGCCGCGTTTGTCGGATTCGGTAAGCCAGGCCCAGACCCGCTCAATGGGTCCGGGAAGCAGTCGCTCGAAACGGATCGCCCCGGCCTCGGTGATCACTCCATAGTCCGCCGCCGCGTTGGTCATTTCGACTTCTCCTTCCTGAGTTCCTGCTCGAGACGATCGAGGTGCCGACTCCAGAAGGTCCGCATTTTACGAAACCAGCCTTCCATTTCCGAAAAGCCGATGGGATCGAGGCTGTATATTCGCCGCTGACCGTCAGCGCGTACCTGGACCAGGCGCGCTTCGCGGAGCACCTTCAGATGCTGCGACACCGCCGGCGCGCTGACCGGGAAGTGCCGGCCGATCTCGCCTGCCGTCCGCTCGCCGGCCCCGAGCAGCTCGACAATGTCGCGGCGCTTAGGATCGGCAAGGGCGGCGAATCGGTCCACCTCCCTAATTTAAATATTCGCTTAATTAAGTAAAGAACGAATTATCTGGGTGGGTGGCTGATCGGGAGTTCCGCTTGCGCATTGACCCATTTGATCAGTTCATCGAGCTGAATCGCCTGCTCGGTCGCAATCAGGCGGTCGGCGAGAGGAAATCCATCTTGCGTGGCGGCACGATCAACGACGCCGGCGGTTGCGCCGGACGCGGGCACAGGCGCTGCTCCGCGACCGCCGCCAGCGGCTGCGGCCGTTCCTTGGCCGAGCTGCAGGCGCAGAGCGCGAGCGCGAGCATCGGCAAGCCGTGTCTCAAGGTCATGGGTCGTCCTTTCAGAAATGATGTGCTGGTCGGCGACCACCCGGGCGGCGTTCGCCAAGTCGGCCTTGCGCGCGGTTTCGGCAGCGCTGCGGTAATTGGCGATGGTCGCTACGCGGGCGCTTTGTTCGGCCAGATATTGCTGCTCGTAGCGGTCGGATTGCTTGTGCCAGCGGCGCGCTTCGGCGGCCTTGATAAAAAACAGGCCGAGAAGCAGCAGCGACATGGTGATGCCCAGCATGCCCTGCAGGTTGAGGAACCGCGGGATCATGCCGATTTCTCCACTGGCAAAGCGGGCGGGACCGCCATCGTCCCAAGCTGCGTCGCTGCCTTGGCGGCGGCGGCGCCCTCGGCGTGAAGGCTGACGCTGACTCCTTCGCGCGACAGCTTGGCCTCAACCGACCCGCCGCGGGCGATGGCGACCATTCCGACGGCGAGCAACGCCGACAGCGCAATCACCGCGTAAGCGACGTCGAACAGTCCGCCGACGATTGCCAGTTGCACCTGCCCAAGCCCGTTGCGGTCGAAATGGCCGTCGGCCTTGTGCACCACCCACAGCAGCACCAGCGTCAGCGCCACCATCCCGCCCAGCATCCCCCAAGTCATCAGAGTCCGCCGCTGGGCCTCGCTGAGCTCGAGCAGCGACGGAGTGCCAATTAGCCTTTGGAGGAATCGCCGAGCGCGGCTCATTTTGAATCCAGCCGGTTGGCCAACCAGCCGTAAAGGAACGCTTCGTTGCCGGGGCGGCGCTCGGCAAGGCGCAGATAGCGTTCGCCCTGCAGCGCTTCCAAAGCGCGCATCAGCACGGTCTCGCCGCCGCGCCGGCCACGCGCCGCCAGATAGGAGTCGAGCGCCTCCAGCGTGCGCGGCCCGATGCGTCCGTCGGGCACCAGGTCGGGATAATCCTTGCCATTGCGGTTGAGCGCCGTCAGCGCCCGCTGGAGAAAGACGGTGGCGACCGCCGGCCCCATGTTGACGCCGGTGTCGAACAATTCGGCGGCGATGCGCGGCACGCGTCTGGCGATCGTGTCGTAGCGCGGCCGAAGCCAATAGAGGCGCCGATAGATCGCCGCCGCCTCGTCGCGCGGCAGCTGCGCCATTGGTCCGGCAAAGCCGTGCGCGCGCGCTACCGCCTCGGTGATTCCGAACCGCGTCGGCCCGCCGCGGTCGGCGGGATGGTTGACGTATCCACCCTCGCGCTCGATCAGCGCGTCGATCAGCTGATCGACGTCAAGCTCCCGTTCCAGCTCTTCCATCTCGCCTCCTGGACCCGCCGAGTCGAGTACGTCTAACCTATATGGTTATCTGTAGGAAAGCATTTGAACCAAAATTCTAGTTTAGGGTGTGGTCAAGGCGTGCTCGCCTTTGAAATCCCGGGCCAAATTCATCGCTCAAGATTACGATTCCGAACCGAAAGCCGCTACAGACATTGTATATTCAGGATGCGGGTGGCATATCTTCCGCACCGTATAATCGGGTGGGATTTTGGGGAGGACCGGGTGACTCTGGCAAGCTTGGGATGGATTGCCGGCGCGGCCTTGCTCGCCGGAGCCGCGCCGGTCGCGGCTGCCGATCCGTCGGTCGCGCCGAATGCGTCGACGCAGGGCGTCGCCCAGAACCTCGCCCAGAACGCTTCACTGGCAACGGCCGCCGGCGTCGCTCGCTATTATGATGCGCGCGGCAGCGCTCCGATCTGGTTCAGGCCCGACGGCGGAGGCGCCGCTTCGGCGCAACTGCTGGCGATCTTGCGCCGAGCGCCGCTCGACGGGCTGGCATCGGGACCGCTGCTCGCCGGCCAAGTCGAGGCGGCGATGGCGCGCGCCCGAAGCGGCAATGCCGCCGAAGTCGCCCAGGCGGAGCGGCTGCTGTCGCAGGTATGGACGCTCTATGTGCAGACGATCCGGGCTCCGGCGCCCGGCATGATCTATGCCGACCCGGCGGTGGCGGCCGATGTCCCGCGGGCCGAGCGGATCCTGTACGATGCGGCGAGGGCCTCGTCTCTGGTCCAGCACATCCATTCGATAGCGACCGTCAACCCGATCTATGCGCAGCTTCGCGACACCGCGTGGAGCGAATATCAGCAGTCCGGTGCGGCGCCCGATGCGCGGCTGCTCGCCAATCTGGCGCGGGCACGGGCGTTCCCGGCGAGCGGCCGCTTCCTGGTCGTCGACCTCGCCACCAGCCGCCTGTGGATGTACGAGGACGGCCAGCTTCGCGATCATATGAAGGTGATCGTCGGCAAGCCGACCACCCAGACGCCGATGATCGCCAGCACCATCCATTACGCCACCTTCAACCCCTATTGGAACGTGCCGCCCGACGTCGTCCAGCGGGTAGTCGCGCCGGCAGTGCTGAAGGAAGGCCAGAAGTTTCTGACCTCGAAGCGCTATGAAGTGGTGTCTGACTGGACCGACCTGGCGACCGTGGTCCCCACCGACGAGGTCGACTGGAAGGCGGTTGCCGACGGCCGGGCCGAGGTCCGGGTCCGCCAGTTGCCGGGCAACGGCAACATGATGGGCCATTACAAATTCGCCTTCGCCAACCAGCAGGGCATCTATCTGCACGACACGCCCAACAAGGGGCTGTTCAATGAGGACCAGCGCACCTTCAGCCTCGGTTGCGTCCGGGTCGAGGATGCCAAGCGGCTCGGCCGCTGGCTGCTTGGGCGCGAACCGGTCGCGCCGTCTGGCCAGCCGGAACTCCATGTTCAGCTGCCAAGCGGAGTGCCGATCTATCTGACCTATCTGACGGCACACGTTGACGCCGGGCGCCTGGGTTACAGCAAGGACGTCTATAACCTCGACTCGATGGCGCAGCCGCAGGTTGCGTCCGCCGTCACGCCCTAGGACGGGACGGCGCCGCACGCCGACGGGGGGCGCTTCCTAGACTATCTGCGCAGCGCCAGTTCGGACGGCGTGTCGTCGCCGCCCATCCGCGCCAGAAGGGCAGGATCGCGGTTGTAGGGGTCGGCCCTGAACTGCGGCCCGTTCGGGCCGGCGGCTGCCGTCATATAGGTGACATAGACCGGCACCGGATCGTCGAGGTCGACCCGCTCCTCGACTTTCGGGTTGCTGCCCTTGGGCATCTCGCCAAACACCCATTTGGCAAAGCGCCTGGCATCCTCGAGCCGGATGCAGCCGTTGCTGATCCAGCGGTTTTCCGCCTCGAACAGCACTTCTTCTGCGTCGGGCGTGTCGTGAAGGTAGATGCCATAGGCGTTGGGCATCATGAACTTGATCTCGCCCATTGAATTCCACGGGCCGGGACCACGCCGCAGCCAGACATCGGTGCGACCGTCTGCGACCTTTTGCCAGTCGACCGTCGTCGGATCGATCAGCTCGGCCTCCTCGGTCCAGTCGGTCAGCACTTCATAATTGCGCTCGTAGAGATAGGTCAGCCCCTGCTCCATCACGCGCGGCGCGACCATGCTCCGCACCAGCTCCGGCGGAACGTTCCAATAGGGGTTCACCGCGGCGTAGCGCATCAGAGCCGCCATCATCGGCGTTTCTGTCTCGGCGGTGCCGACGATCACTTTCATGCTGTCGACGGCCTTGCCGTCCTCATACATTGTAAGGCGCGCCGAGCCGGCATCGACCAGCACGTAGCGGCCGCGCTCTCCGACCGTCGGCAAGCGCCGGGCGCGCTCGAGATTGAGCATCAGCACCTGCTCGTAATGGTCGGCACCGCGATTCAGCGAGGAGATCGTCGCCCCGGCGACGATGCCGTCGGCCTTGAGGCCATGGACCTGCTGATATTCGGTGACCTTGCGTTCCAGCGCCTCGTCGAACTCGGCGCCGTCGCCAAGGCCGAGCCGCTTGCGGAGCAGCGCGACCCGCTCGTCATCCGAACCGAGCTTCAGCACCGGCCCGTTCGAAAGTTGGATCTGCGGCAAATCGCTCCACTTCATCCGGTAGCGGACCAGCGAGCGGCGCAGGTCGGTGTAGAGGTGATGCACCGGCGTGAACAAGTCTACCGGCGCGCCTACGTCCTTGTTGAAGCCGAGGTCGGCTAGCAGCGCGTCGCGCCGCTCCATCGACGGCGCCATCTCGCTGTCGATATAGACCATGTCGAGCCCTTGCTCGACGCTGGGCGGAACGTCGATCGGCTCGATCGGCATCACGTCGGACGCCATTGCTGGGGACGCAAGGACGAGCGCCGAAAGGCTCAACGCAGTCCCAATCATCAATCCACGCAGCATGTTGGCCCCTTTTTTCATCCGCACTTGTACCAGCCAAATATGAATGGCTCCAGAATCTTCCCGGCTCATTCGAGCCGAAAGGAGTCGCCGGCGCGCCATCCCGATCATTACCGACCGAGAATTCGGTCCGGTGGCGGAACGTTTACCGGCATTCGGCCGTTCTATGATTCGTGCGGAACAGCGAGGAGGCGCAATGCATCATCCAAATATTATCGAGCGAGCTTATGAGCTGGCTGTGGAATCCGAAACTCTGGACCAGGTCGGCAAGCAGTTGAGCCAGGAGGGCTACACCCAGGTCGAGGCCCATCTTGGCGGACCGAAGATCCGATCCGATTTGCGAAAGCTGCTTCGCAACAATTGAGCCGTTTGGAGAGGGCTACCCAAGCCGCTCCTCTTTTTTCCTGATCAGCACCACCCGCCTCTTAGTCCGCCGAAGTAGCGCCGCGCGAGGCCGTTTTCCCGCATCTGCGCGGCGAGCGATACATCGCCTCCGTCGATCGCGGTGCGCCTGAGCGCTCGCAGCTCGCGGCCATAGCGGTCCCGGTCGTTGTGCGCCCAGCCTACCATTTCGAACGGGCCGGCATTCAACAGTTGCCGAAGCCCTGCCGTTGCCGCCTCGGCCAACGCCGCTTCCTCGGGGCAACGCGCCTTCGCTTCGGGCGCGTCGATGCCGATGATGCGGATGCTGCGCGATCCCAGCCGGAACGTGTCACCATCGACGACGCAGGCGAAGCTCGATCCGCGCCCGCAGACGGCGAAGCGTTCGGAAACCTTCTCCGGTCCGGACGCCAACGGGCCGACCGGCTCGACCAGCGCCGGGTCCATTGCCGGCCAGCCGACGACGATCAGCACGCCGAGCAGGATCACCGGGCGCAGCGCACGCAGCCAGCCAACCGTCTCCCGAATCACTCCCCGAACGGTGACGCGGTCCTCCGGCCAGAACCGCGGCGAGCTCTCGTTGGCGCCACGCCAGCTTCGCCGTTCCGTCAGTCTGCGTCGTGTCTTCCGCTTCCCCACCACGCGCCAAACCTGCCGCAGCATGCTCGAGTCGGCAATCGCGTTCCAATTCTGAACGGCCTTCCTTCTCCGTAGCGATTCCTGACCGGCGATGAACGGAAGTCTCACCGTCGGTTCAGCGGCTGGGGCGCAGCTTGCGTGTCGACGCCCCGGGAAAGGTCCGGGATTAGAAGGAGAATCGCAATGAAGCCGCTGATCATAGCCGCGAGCGCCGCCGCAATCGCCATTCCGACGCTGGCCGCGACACCTGCCGCCGCCCAATCGCGCGAAGTGCGCAAGGAAATCCGCGAGTGCCAGCGCGAGCTTCGCCGTGCCGACAACCGCCGCGAATATAATCGCGAGCGCCGCAAGTGCAGCCGCGAGATCGCCAAGGCGCAGCGCGAATATCGCAAGGACTTTCGCCAGGATCGGCGCGAGACGCTGCGCGACCGCCGCCGCTACGTACAGCGGCAAGTCGCGGCCCGCGACTGGCAGCGCTACAACCGCTACGACTGGAACCGGGTCGAGCCTGGCCAGAACCGTTATTATGCCGACCGCTACTACCGCAGCGGCGGCCATTACGCCGACCGGCGCATGTCTTACGGCGACCGCATCTATCGCGGCCAGAACGGCCGCTATTATTGCCGCCGTAGTGACGGTACGACCGGCCTGGTGGTCGGTGCTGGCCTCGGCGCATTGCTCGGCAACCGGCTCAACGTTGGCGGCTCGACGACGCTGAGCACCGTCATCGGCGGCGCCGCCGGGGCATTGATCGGGCGCGAGATCGCGCGCGGCCAGGTGCGCTGCAACTAGCAGGAGCGACATTCGCAAGCGAAGGGCCGGCTTTACCGCCGGTCCTTTTTGCCTTTGCTCAGTCGGTCTGCGCGGCGATCTCGCTTTCCAGCTCGGGCCCCGGCTCGGCGCCGAGCCGGACGTGGACGATCTCCCAGCGGCCTGCGCCACTCGCAAGCGTCACCAGTCCGGTTCGGACATAGGGCGTGCCGCTCTCCAAATTGCCGCTCAGGGTCAGTTGCACCTCTACCTGGTTCGAGCCAACGGTCGCCTCGGCCCGCCGCGGATATTGGACCTCGGCCTCGATCGTCTCGAAGCCTTCGAACTTCTCGGCGAACTCTTCCTCGCCAAGACCGCTCGCACTACCATTACCGGCATAAAGCCGCCGCGCGTTGGCGAACTGGCGCCGCTCGAGCAGGTCGGCGAACTGCCTGACGGTGCCGACCGCCGCCGCTGAGTCCGCGTTTTCCTGCCCCTCGCCCTGCGCCGGGCCTCGGCTTTCGCGGAGCTGGTCGCTGACGTCGTTGCGCTCGGCCGGAGTGATCGCGCCTTCGCCATGCTCCGTATCGCCAGGGCTTGGCTCTGCCAGTACGTCGGGGTGGCTGCCCTCACGGGTAAGGCTGCCGGGATCGGTCAGGTTGGATTCGTCCTCGGTCGGCCCGCCGAAATCGCACGCCGCAAGCAGTACGGCGGCGGCGGCGATGATGGCGAATGCGCGTCGCATCGGTTTCTCCCTTTTTGTTCGCGACACCAAGAAAAGCGCGGCGCAAAGGTTCCTTATCGTCGCAAGGGCGGGAACCGGTCCGCGCAAGCTTCGTTCGTTTCGCTTGAACAACAGCCCCAAACAGGGAGAGCAGAGAATGGTTGACCCCGATCAGGATCATGATCGCGACCGCGAACGCGATACGGATCGTACCACCATTATCGAACGCGACAGCGGCGGCGGCGGCGGAGTATTGGCGATCGTCCTGCTGATCATCGTCGTGCTGGTGCTTCTGTTCCTGTTCCGCGAACAGCTGGGCTTCGGCGGCGGCGACACCACCACGATCGACGTTCCCGAACAAATCGACGTCAACA